>JBFGGA010000026.1:0-25672 GCA_041579295.1 Myxococcota bacterium
CTGCTCGCGATGGCGCTCGCGGCGACCGGCGCTGCGCGCGTCGCGCGCGGCACGGCCCGAGCGCGGCGCTGAGATCTGCGTGGCGCGCCGGCGCGCCACGCCGGGACGGGTTCAGCGCGAGGAATCGGGGCCGCAGGGGCGCCCTTCGAGCTGGTGGACCTCGAACTCCCCCCGCGCGTACAGCAAGCGCGCGCTGGCCTCCAGCATGCGGTCGAAGCGGCTCCGATCGGCGAGCAGATCGTCGATGAAGTACTCCGAGTTCAACAGGCCGGGCAGGACCAATTTCTCGGCCATGCGATTGACCGCGACGTGCGTGATCCCCAGCGCCCGGAGCTCACAGTAGAGCGCCCGGTGATCCGGGGACCGGTGGACGAGCGCGAGGGCCGGTGAGCCCGACCCGATGTGGTAGGGCACGTACTGGACGCCTCGAAACAGATAGCCGCGCTGCTCCATCCAGAGGAAGATCTTGTCTCCGGGCGCCAGCGTCTCGCGCACGAACGCCGCCGCGGCTTCGACGCCGCGATCCTCGCCCCGTGAAACTCGGGCCTTCCCGAGCGCGAATTCGAAGTTCTCGGCCAGCGAGGGCAAGCGCGCGAGCTGCGTGTGGACCATCGCGAGCAGGGGCAGGACCAGCAGCCAGCGCCCCCCCGCGGGCGAGGCGACCACCAGCCCATCGATCGCAACGGCGCCCGCGTATGCGACCAGCGGAAGGATCGGCAACAGGAACCGCGCCTCCTGAAACGAGAAGAACCAGAGCAAGACGAACGCGCAGGCGAACTCGAGCAGCGGAACGAGCAACGCAACGGCGCGCAGGCGCTTGCCGCAGGCCGCCCAACCGACCAGCGCGAGGAGTCCGACGAGGTGCAGCGCCGAGATCACGTAACCGAAGCTGTTCTCGTAGAGCCCCGGCTTCGAGCTCATCGCGAGGTTCCACGGCAGCGCCAGTAATGAAGTCAGCTCGCGCCCCATGCCGACGCTTCGCAGGAAATCCGCGCTCTGCTGCACGACGATCGCGGGGATGTACTCGTCGCCGGGCGCGTGGAAGAGCGACTGCAGCAGCGGCGTGACGGGATTGCCGGTGAACGCGGCGTTTCGGACCATCCAGGGCAGCATCACGAGCGCCGACATGCCAGCCAGCGCGAAGCAGGCTCGAAGGTTCTCGCGCACCCGCGTGTGGCGCGGCGGAAGCCAGGTGATCGCACACAGCGCGATGGCAACCGTCACACCGAGGTAACGCGTCGCGCAGCACAGCCCGCACGCGATCCCCGCGTAGACCACGAGACGCCCGTCTGCGTCGCGGCCGTCTCGCTGCTGGACGAACGTGCACAGGGCAATGGCGGCGAGCGTGGAGTAGAAGGCCAGGCCCAGATCGCTGTACGCCCAACCGAGCTCGGTCTGAAAGAGCGGATCGGCGATCAGGAACAGGGGCGCGAGGAAGGCCGCGCGGCGCGAATGAGACGCCCCGAGTCGCCACAAAGCCGCGAGCGTGAGCACGCCGAACTCGAAGTGGACCAGGACCGCCAGGCTCTGGCCATCGAGAAAGAGCGCGAGCGCGTAGAGCATCTGGATCACACCGACGTACCCCGAGAGGTGCGAGAAGGGCGTCATCGAGATGCCGTTCTCGAACAGGTAGCGCTCGGGGAACGCCAGGTGGTAGGTCAACGCGTCCCAACCGACGTCGGGACCGAAGGCGTGGATGAACGCGCCGACGAGGAGAAGCCCATACGCCGCGCTCGACCACAGCGCGGCGCGGCTCGGTCTGCCCGTCCGTTGCCTCCATGCGCCCGCGCGCAGCCCGCGCCACGAGAGGAGGACCCACAGGACCGGAGGCGCGAGCAATAGCGCCGCAAAGCCCTCGGCGTGCAGCAGGTGGAGCGCCGCGAGCAGCAGGACCCCGAGACCGAGCAGCGCGAGGCCGAAGCCCGCCTGGTACAGGACGCGAAGCCGCGCCAGCGCGGGCGGCATCGGCAGACCGCGCACGAAGAGCGCTCCGAGGGCGAGCGCGGATAGATTGATGGCTCCCAGCCACGCGAGCGAGCGCAGCATCGCGGCGAGCTTGGAGGCATCGGGCAGCGAAAAGCGCGCCAGGTCGACGGTCGCAAGACCTTCCGGCGGGTATCGCCCGATCTGGAGCAGCAAGAGCGCGAGACCCAACAGGCCGACCGACGTCGCCAGCAACGTCGAGCGACGCGAGCCGCGCGAAAGCGCCCCCGGAGGCGTGGGGTCTGCCCGCGAGGGCGTGCTTTCCACGTGATTCCTCCCCCATCCGGCCGGGCTTCGCGAGCCGGAGCGCCGATTCGACGGATCGAACCGCAACGCTCCTGCCTAGCGTAGCTCCCCTGCGAGTGCTGCGTGCGGCGCGTCGTGGCGCTCGAAACAGCGCGGACGGCCGCGGTTCTGGAAATCTTCCGGATGGCTTCTCGCTTCGAACCCCCGCCCAATCGCCGGTGTCCCTATCGTTGATCTCGATCCTGTAGATAGTAGGATCTGCGAAATTGCAGTCCCGAATCACCCACGCATGTCTCGAGCCTTTCGATAGATGGTGAAGCGCTCCGCGGTATCGCGCCGAGGGGGATCCTCGATCCGGTGCGCGCCTCGAAGAGCGGCGCCCTGCGCCCCTGCGCGTGCGTTCGCGATGCTCGTCATCGCGTGGATGAGCGCGGGCTGCGGGGAGCTCCTCGACGAGCCTCCGAGGCACGTCGTCATCGTCACCCTGGATACGACGCGCGCGGATCAGTTCGGGTTCATGGGCAACCGCTTCGTCAAGACGCCGCATCTCGATGCCATCGCCACGGAGTCGATCGTGCTGACGGATTGCATGGCGGTCGCCCCCACGACGCTCGCCTCGCACACCTCGCTCTTCACGGGGAAGTATCCCCACCGTCACGGAACACCGCGCAACGGTTACATGGTCCACCTCGACAACGTGATGCTCGCGGAGATCCTCAAGGAGGCGGGGTTCACGAACGCGGGCTTCGCCGGCTCGTTCGCGCTCGACGAACGCTTCGATTTCGCGCAGGGCTTCGACACCTACGACCAGACCTTCGACATCCTCGTCGGTGAGGGCGGTGCCGACGAGAATCAACGAAGAGCGGAGAAGGTCACCGACGCCGCAATCGCCCATCTGGACGCCCACGGAGTTCCGGATCGACTGTTCCTCTTCGCCCACTACTTCGATCCCCACTCTCCCTACACCGCGCCCGCACCGTTCCACGGCATGTACGGACCCGATGGGCGAGAGCGGTTTTCGCCGAAGATCGAGATCGACGAAGCGTTCAGAGCGGATCGCGAGGCGCAAGAGATCGGACGACGCCTGATCGCGCAGTACGCGGCGGAAATCTCCTACATGGATTTTCACGTCGGGAGGCTCCTCGACGACTTGCGGCGGCGAGGCATCCTCGACGAGGCCGTCCTGCTGGTGACCAGCGACCACGGCGAGACCTTCATGGAGCACCCGAGGTCCTTCTCGCACGGCTTCCTGGTCTACCAGGCGAGCATGCATGCGATCGCGGTGCTCCGGCTACCCGGGGGCCGATGGGGCGGCCGGCGGATCGATGAGCCGGTCTCCACCGTCGACCTGCTGCCCACCCTGCTGGGAATCCTGAAGATCTCACCTCCGCCCGGGATCGATGGGGCGGTGATCCCCCTCGAGGCCGACCGAGGCGCCCTGCGGCAACGCGCGCTCTTCGGACAGGCGACCCGACCGAGGAAGCGGCACGAGACGGACCCGCGATGGATGAACATGCTCAAGGCGCGCTACATTCGATCGGGACGTCACAAGCTCATCCAGACGCCGTATCGCGGAACCGAGGAGCTCTACGATCTCGAATCGGATCCGAGCGAGCAGAACGATCTCCTCGAGAACCCATCCCCGGAATCGCTCGAAATCGCCGCGCGCCTGCGCGCGGAGCTGACGGCGTGGGCGGAGTCCGCGAACCCGCTTCCGACCCGATTCGAGCCGTCACAGAGGGACGAGACGCGCGAACGCCTCAGGAGCCTGGGATACATCGACGACCCCTAGCGGGCGAGTCGACGACGACGCGCGCGGGGCGGGCGGGAAGTGGGTAGCGAAGCGAGCTGGCGCCCTCGAGCGGAACGGTCACGGCAGACATCGACAGCTCGGCCCGCCGCACAGTCCGGCGGCGGGTGGCGGACGCAGGAGCAGCCGGATTGAATCGAAGCGGCGGATCGAGGACCCGAAGCGCGGCGCGCGCGACGCGCCGCGACCCGACGCGCCACGGGCGCAGAGGACTCCACGTCGGCGCGCTGGCGGCGGCGATCCTCCTGCTGAACGCGGGCTGCAACCGCGACGCGAACGGCCGCCCACCCGAGATCCGGAACGTCATCCTGGTGACGCTTGATACGGTCCGTGCCGACCACCTGGGATGCTACGGGCGCAGCGGCGATACGAGCCCGACGATCGACCAGCTGGCGCGGGACGGCGTGAAGTTCGACATGGCCATCGCGCAAGCCGCGGTCACTCCGGTCTCCCACGCGTCGATCCTCTCGGGTCGGAACCCGCAGGGGCACGGACTGAGGGTCATCCACGCGGAGACGGGTTACCGACTCCCGGACACGGTCCCGACCCTGGCGACCATCCTCGAGCAGGCCGGCTGGAACACCGCGGCGTTCCTCAGCTCGTTCACGGTCTCGGAGCACTTCGGCCTGCAGCGCGGATTCGACGTGTTCGATACGGGCCTGTCGGCCGCTCCCTCGCGACTGATCGCACCCGACGAAAAGGGTTTCTGGAGCTGGGACGTCGGCAGCAACCAGAGGCGGTCGGACGAGACGACCGACAACGCGATCGCGTGGCTGAAGGGCGCCCGGGAGCCCTACTTCCTGTGGGTCCACTACTGGGACCCGCACGACCCGTTCGTCGCGCCACCGCTCGAGGTCATGGAGCGCTTTCCGCCGCCGGACGGCGATACGGACCAGAAGCGGATCGCCCTCTACGACGCGGAGATCTACTTCGTGGACCTCAATCTCCAGCGGCTGCTCGCGGCGCTCGAAGCCTCGGGGAACGCGGAGCGCACGATGGTGGTGCTGACCGCCGATCACGGCCAGGGACTGGGCGAGCACGGCTGGTGGGCGCACCGGCTGCTCTACCAGGAACAGATCCACATACCGCTGATCGTGAAGATCCCGGGTGGACACAGCGGGGTTGCGGTGAAGCAGCTCGTGCGGAGCGTCGACATCTTTCCGACGGTGCTCCGGACGCTCGGACTCGACGTCCCGCCCGGCATCGATGGCGAGGATCTGCTGGCGCTCGTCGGCGAGAAGGCCAGCCCGCCGCGCCGCGCCTACGCGGACGCGCTCAACCTCTACGATCTGAACTCGCGACTGGTTCAGAAGCGGCGACCCAACGACGACCTGCTCTACTCCGTGATCGACTACCCGTGGAAGCTCATCTATCGGCCCCACCGGCCCGACGAGAGCGAGCTCTACGATCTGGAATCGGATCCCGACGAGGCGGTCAACCTCTACGCGCGCGAAGCCGAGCGGGCCGATCGACTCGTCGAGGCCCTCCACGAGCTCGACGGCTTCGTGAGCCGGCCCTTCGGCGAGG
Organism: Myxococcota bacterium; assembly: GCA_041579295.1. Taxonomy (GTDB): domain Bacteria; phylum Myxococcota_A; class UBA9160; order UBA9160; family SMWR01; genus JACZVU01. Next base: position 5,567 of record JBFGGA010000026.1, read on the forward strand.
GCGAGGGGGATCGCGAGGCGTTGGAGCGGCTGCGCGCGCTCGGTTACGTGGATTTCGAAGCGGGGGATGCCCCGGATGGGGACTCGCCCTCGAACGCGCCCGCGCTGCCGGACTGATCGATCCCGCGCGCGTACGCGGAGCTCAGCGCGACCCGCCCGCGGCTGAGCGCGGTGGGGCCTCGAGGCGCGGGATGGGCGTGAAGGCGAGCACGAGGTTCTCGATCAGGTCGTGGCGGTTGTAGGCCTTGCGCTCGATGCGTTCGAGAGCGTCGAGATTGCGCGCGATCCACGGGTGGGCGACGCCGTCCTCCACCGCTCTGCGATACGTGCCGCGACCCCAGCCGTACTCGGTCTGGATCTCGGCCAGCTGCGCTGCGAGCAGTCCGGTGTCTTCGAGATGCCCGGGCCGCCAGGGCGTGGCGCGGGTGCGGGCGAGGATCGGATCGGTCAGACCGTCGCGGTGGATCACGCGCAGAACGAACAGCTGCCAGATCCGAACGCACCAGTCGTCGAAACCGGTCACGGGCCGATGTTCGCCGCCGCGGGCCGCTCGATGGCGGGCATACGCTTCGCGAATCCAGACGCGCTTTCCAGTGGGCGCTCGACCTTCGAGCTGCCGGATCAAATCCGACCGCTCCGGCTCGATCCACTCCATCTCTCGGCCCGAGCCCCAGGGCGAGTACGACAGGTCGGGCTGGCTGCGGTGAAACTGCGCGTCGCGAATCACGCCCACGCGCCGCTCCACCACGTCTCGCGATAGGGGGTGGGCCGAGAGCTGACGCGGGTGCAGCGCGGCGAACCCCAGCGCGAGCGCGATGCCGGCCGCCGTCAGACCGGCACCGCGAAGCCGGGGCGCGAAGCGCGCGAGCGCGCGCTCCGGGAGCCCCGCGCCCGCGCACACGGCCAGGCAGAAGGGGAAGGCCAGATAGCGGTAGTGCCTGCCATCGCCACCGATCTTGATCACGTACGCGGCCACCATCGCCGCCATCGCGAGCAGCAGCGCGCGCTCGCGCCATTCCACGTCCTCGCCGCGCCTCCACAGGGCGAGCGCGAGGACCAGCAGCGCCGGCGCCAGCGCGTACACCCCGTAGGCGACCAGGGTGTCGTGCAGGTAGGCGAGGCCCCAGGAAAGCTGGGTGTCGTTCTTGAGATAGAAGGTGTTCGGAAACAGATCTGCGTAGTACCAGATGCGAAACAGCAGGTAGGCGCCGCCCACTCCGGCGCCCAGCAGCGCGGTGGTTCGCGGAAAGCGCCGCTCGCGCCACCAGCTCCACGCGACGACGGCCAGGAAGGGCAGGAGCAGCTCGTGGCGCACCATGGGCGAAAGCCCCACGAGGATCTGGGGCGCCAACAGCCCGGGGCGAAAGACGTGCAGCGCGTAGGCCACCGCGATCACCTGGATCCAGGGCGTCTCCATCCCGGACGTGAAGTAACAGAGCGGCCCGTAGAGAAAGGCGAGGTAGAGCAACGGAAAATTGAGCGTCGGCCGGCCACGCTCCACCGTTGCGTCGCGCAGTGAGACCAAGAGCAGCCAGAACCCCACGAACGAGACCACCCCCAGCGCGCGCACGATCCACCAGTAGTTCATGCCCGCAGCCCGCAGCGGCACGAGCGCGAGTGTCCACAGCGGGCTCGAGAAGCCCTCGACGTACTCCCCCTCGTTGAACACCAGGCCGCGTTCGAGAAAGATCAGATTGTCGACGTAGCGGAAGAAGATGAACGCATCGTCGAGCAGCCACGCGTAGCGCAGCACGAGCAGCAATCCGCCGACCAGGCAGAGCCACTCGAGCGTCGTCGGTCTGGGCAGGCCGCGCGCGGTCGCCTGCGTCTGCATCGGTGAAGCCTACCGCGCCTTCACGCCGCGCCGCGAGCCGGAGAGACTGGAATCCAGCAGCTCGAGATCCAGCGGGCGGGCTTCCGCAATCGAGATGCTCCCGAGGTTCGAGCGACCCACTCGAGCGGGATGAAATCGATCCGACCCCGGAGACAACGGGCGCGATCGATGCGCCGCGGTCGCCGCGCAGCGGCCTCGAGCCGGGGGAGCGGATTAAGCGCTTGACACAGCAACGCAGGACCAAAGAGAATCCCGTGATCCGTACCTCCGAGGCGGCGAATGAGGACCCATTGGAAGCAGCCGCGCACCGGCTCCCCCCGATCGAATCCGTGCCATTCCAATGGACGCGGCAGGCGGGGATGCCACGCCGCGTTCGCGAGGCGCTCGCCGCCCATCCGGCCGATCTGACGCGCGGCGACACCCGCATTCTCCCGATGGTCAGAAGATCGAAAACCGGGCCCCCATGACGCTTCCGCGCAAGCAGCTGATCGTCGTGCCCACCTACAACGAGGCCGAGAACGTCGACGATCTCCTGGACGGGATTCGGCGGGAGCTTCCCGACGCCCACGTGCTATTCGTCGACGACGCGAGCCCCGATGGAACCGCCGAACGCGTGCGTGCCCAGCAGAAACGAAGTCCGGGGCTGGTGCATCTCCTCGAGCGCGGGGGAAAGAGGGGGATGGGCACGGCGTACCTGGCGGGATTCGCCTGGGCGCTGGAGCGCGACTACGACGCGGTGGTGGAGATGGACGCCGACCTCTCCCACGACCCACGCGCGCTGCCCACCCTGATCGGGCTTCTCCGGGACGCGGACGTGGTGATCGGAAGCCGCTACGTCGCCGGCGGCAGAACCGAGGACTGGAGTCGCGCGCGCATGGCGATCAGCCGCTTCGGAAGCTTCTACGCGCGTGTGATCCTCGGGCTTCCGATCCGGGACCTCACGGGTGGATTCAACGCCTGGAAGATCCACGTGCTGAAGGCGCTCCCGCTCGAGCGGGTGCGCAGCGAGGGCTACTCGTTCCAGATCGAGCTCAAGCTGCGCGCCGCCCGCTCGGGATTCCGTTTCGTCGAGACACCGATCGTGTTCACCGATCGCCGGGTCGGACAATCCAAGATGTCGTGGCGAATCGTCGCCGAAGCCGTCGTCCGGGTCTGGTTGCTTCGCCTGGGCGGGAGGTGAGGCGATGACGGAGACGAGCTGGGAGAAGCGCACCGGAACCTCGGCGAGCACGACCGGGGAGCGCCCTGCCGAGCCATCCGTCGGGCCTCCGCCGCTCGCCAGCGCCGAGGCGCCGCCGCGCCTGCACCTCGCGATCCTCGTCGCGGCATGCCTGGCGGCCTACGGCGCATGCGTGGGACATCAGTTCCTGAGCTGGGACGACACCACGCACATCCTCGAGAACCCTCTGGTCAACCCGCCAGCGCTCGGCAACCTGCCCCGCGCGTGGACGCAGGGAACGTTCGGGCTGTTCATCCCGCTGACCTACAACGTCTGGACGCTACTGACCATGTTGTCGAACGCCCTGCTCGGCGCGATCCACCCCGGGGTGTTCCATGGCGCCAACCTGCTCGTGCACGTGGTGAACGTGCTGCTCGTCCATCGTCTGATCGTTCGAATCGGCGACCTCGCTGCGCAACGCGGGCGCCGCGCCCCCACGACTGCCGCGGCGCTGATGGGCGCGCTGCTCTTCGCCCTTCACCCACTGCAGGTGCAACCGGTGGTCTGGATCTCCGGAATGCGCGACACCCTTTCCGCCGGCTTCGGATTGGCTGCGCTGCTGCTCCACTACCGCCTCGCACAGCTGACCGGTGGCTACCGCCCATGGCGCCAGCATCGCGGACGCCACCTGCTCGTCTGCGTGCTCTTCGCGGCCGCCGTATTGTGCAAGCCGACCGCCGTCGCATTGTTGCTCGTGGTCGCGGTCATCGATCGATGGCTCATCGGCCTCGACTGGCGCTTCACCCTCGGCACGGCGGGGCCATGGCTCGCCGTGGCGATCCCGACCGCGATCGTCGCCAAGGTGCTGCAGCCGACGGCGTCGATGATCGCCCACACGCCGCTTCTCCAGCGGCCCGTGGTGGCGCTGGACGCGTTGGCGTTTTACCTGGGCAAGCTGGTCGCGCCGCTGCACCTGTTACCCGACTACGGCCGCACGCCGGCGGCGCTGTTCGCGAGCCCTGCCGTCTACTGGACGTGGATCGCGCCGGTAGCGGCTGCGGGCGCCGTGTTCGCGCTGCGCCGCCGGGCGCCGTATCTGGCTGGCGGCTGCCTCGCCGCGACGGTCGCGCTGGCGCCAGTTCTCGGCGTGATCCCGTTCTCCTTCCAGGACTACTCGACCGTCGCCGATCAGTACATGTACCTGCCGCTCATCGGTCTCGCGATCGCCGCAGCGGGTCTACTGCGCGGCCGAGCTGCGCTAACCGTTGCCGCACTCCTGCTCCTCGCACTCGGCGCGCGCAGCTTCGGCCAGACGTTGCTGTGGAAGGACGACGTGATCCTCTTCACCCACGTCGTGACGCACAACCCGCGCTCTTATCCCGGCCACAACACGCTCGCGCTGGCGTATTCGATCCGGGGCGAGCACGAGCTCGCGCTGGATCACTACAAGAAGGCGCTCGCGATCGAGCCGGCCAACCCGGTCACGCTCAACAACGTGGGCCAGACGCTGCGCCAGATGGGTGCACCCCGGAAAGCGGTCAAGCACTACAATCTCGTGTTCGCGAGGAACACACCTCTCGGAAACAACGTGCCCGTTTTCGCGCTGATGCATACCAACAAAGCGGCCGCGCTATTCGACCTGGGGAAGGTCAAAAAGGCGCTCGCAGAGATCGAAATCGCGCTTCAGCTCGATCCCACCAGCGCGGGTGCGATCTATACCAAGGGCGCCATCCTGTTCAACTCGGGGCGTGTACGGGAAGCCATTCCCTGGCTCGAGCGCGCCGTGCAGAGCGAACCGTTCAACGAGCACTTTCGCGAGAACCTCGAGGCAGCTCGCGCCGCGGTCGGCAACCGATAGCGACGAGCGTACGGGCTCCATGGAAACGAATCAGGCGGCTCGCAGGCATCGACCCTCGGCGAAGCAATTCGAACGCGATGTGCTGACAGCCGCCGGCGACGACGCGAGCATTTCTGGCGTTGCGCGTGAGCACGGCTGAGGGAACACTCGATCCGATGCAGCCGCGAACCGACCGGGAGGCGTGCGCGCTTCGATGAGCACCACGCCGGATTGGCAGTGCCGTGAGGCCGCCGGCCGAGGTGAGAGCCGAACCTGGGCGCTCGCCGCGAGCGCGCTGATGCTGGCCGCCTTCGGCCTGGCGGCGGCGGGTTCGCTCTTCTACCCGTTCGGGCGCGACCAGGGGATCTTCGCGTGGGTGGCCGACCAGATCCTCGCCGGCGGCGCGCCCTTTCGCGACGCCTGGGACCAGAAAGGTCCGGCGACGCACTACACCTACGCGCTGGTCCAGCTCGCCTTCGGTCGAGCCATGTGGGGCGTGCGGGCCCTGGACCTGCTCGCCGTGCTCGCCACGCAGTGGGCGATCCTGAAATTGGTGCGGCCACGGGAGGGTTGGTTTGCGGCGCTGACGAGTGCGCTGATCTTCGGCGCGCTCCACTTCCGACTCAACGACTGGAACACCGCGCAACCCGACGCCTGGGGTGGCATGCTCGCGATCGCCGCGATCGCCGTGCTGGCACGTCCGACGCGAGGATCGGAACAGGGCGCCGCGGGCCGGCATGGCGCCGAGATCGCGGCGGGTGCGCTGATCGGATTGGCGACGCTCTACAAGGCCACGCTCGCGGTCATGCTCCTGCCCCCGCTGGTCTACGCGCTCGCTCGCTGGCTGCCGCAGCGACGCCACGCGATCGCGCGCCTGCTCGCGATCGGCGCGGGCTTCGCGCTCGCGATCGCGCTCGGCCTCGCGTGCCTGGCCGCGCAGGGCGCGCTGGGGGACTTCCTGGAAATCCAGTGGACCTTCAATCGCCTGGTGCACGGAGGTTACGCGCATCCGTTCGCGGCACACCTGGCTGCGTTGCATGCGATGGCGCTGCGCTGTGGTCTGTATCCGCCGCTGCTGGCCGCCTGCGCCGCGACGGCGCTGATCTGGCGCCGCGAGCGCGCGCTGACACTGGCGCTCTGGTCGGCGATCGGCGCCGGCCTGTTCGCGCTGGTGGCGCAGAGCCAGTACTTCCTCTACCACGCCGCGCCGATGTTCGGGCCACTGGCCGTGCTGGCGGGGATCGGCGCCGCGCGGGTGCCGGGTCGGCTGATGGGCGCGTTGCGCGGCGGTCGCTGGGCCCGCGGGCTCGCCGGCCCCGCGCTGGCGCTGGCGATCCTGTGGGCAATCCAGCCGCCGTACAACCTCGGCGGCTTTCGCACCCACGTATTCGGAAGCATGTCGATCGACGCCTACCGCGCGCTGTTCAGCCGCTACGACTTTCGCGCACCCGTCGTCTGGGAAGTCGCCGACTACGTGCGCGAGAATGCGCTCGCGGACGAGACGGTGCTGGTGTGGGCGTTCGAACCGCTGATCGCCCACCTGGCGGATCGCCGCCCGGTCAGCCGTTTCGGCTTCCACTATCCGCTCACGGCGTGCCAGTGGCCGTGGCTGTCGCCCTCGGAGCGCCTGACGGAGCTCTGCCGGGCGTACCGCTCCGAGCTGGTCGCCGCGTTCCGCGAGCGACCGCCGGCGGTCGTTGCGGTTGCATCCGACGACGCGAACATCCTGATGCCGCGCTCTTCGCGCGACGAGCTCGAGCGCTTTCCGCAGCTGCGCGAGCTGATCCACGACGGCTACGCGCTCGACACCCGCATCGGCCATTTCGAGCTGTGGCTCCGAAGGGATCGCCGTTGATCGCAGACGCCGCCGCCCCGGGCCCGAATGCCGCGCGTCACCGCGCGGCCCAGCGGCGCTGGCCAATCGCGCTGGCGCTGCTGGGGCTGGTCGCCGCGGTGTTCCACCCGGTGCGGGAGCACGACTTCGTCCATTACGACGACGACTTCTACATCACCGAGAACCCCCAGCTGCGCTCGGGGCTCTCCGTGGAAAACCTGAAGCGCGCCTTCACCGAGCCCTACGGCGCCAACTGGATCCCACTGACGACGCTCTCGTTCCAGCTGAATCACGCGCTGCACGGGATCGAGCCGGCCGGCTTCCTGCTCACGAACGCGGTCCTCCACGGGCTCGCCACGCTGCTGCTCTTCGCCGCGCTCGCGCGCATGACCCGGGCGACGTGGCCGAGCGCTTTCGTCGCCGCGGTATTCGCCATCCACCCGCTGCACGTGGAATCCGTGGCCTGGGCGGCCGAGCGCAAGGACGTGCTCGCGGGCCTGTTCTGGATGCTCGCGATGCTCGCCTGGGCGCGCTACGCGGAGCGCCCCTCGTTCGGTCGCTACGCGCTGGTGGCGCTCTGCCTGGCCCTCGGGCTGCTCTCCAAACCGATCGTCGTGACGCTTCCCTTCGCGCTGCTGCTGCTCGACTACTGGCCGTTGCGGCGGCTCGCGCCCGCGGGTGCGGATGCGCCCTGGCCCATCGACCGATCGCGGCTCGCGCGCGCGCTGCTCGAGAAGCTGCCGTTGCTCGGGCTGGTCGCCGCGACGAGCGCGATCACCGTGATCATCTACGTGCGCGCCGGAGAGATCCGCCACTCGGACGTATTGCCCCTCGACGATCGGCTCGCGAACGCCGCCGTCGCGTACGTGATCTACCTCGCGCAGAGCGCCTGGCCCGACGATCTCGCGGTCTTCTATCCGCACCCGTGGGGTCGTCTGCCCGGCTGGCAGGTGGCGGGCTCCGCGGCGCTGCTCGCGCTGCTCAGCGCCCTCGCGCTGCGCTGGGCGCGAACGCGGCCGTACCTGGCGGTCGGTTGGCTCTGGTACCTCGGCACACTCGTGCCCGTGATCGGCGTGGTTCAGATCGGGCTCCAGGCACACGCCGATCGCTACATGTACCTGCCGCTCGTCGGCCTCGCGCTGGCGCTGGCCTGGGGCGTCGCGGATGGGGTGTCGGGGCGCCGCCGCGCGCGCTCGCTTTGCGCGGTCGCGGGCGCCGCGGCGATCGCGGGGCTCGCGCTCGCGGCGGCGCAGCAGCTGAAGACCTGGCGCGACGCGCAGGCGTTGTTCGAGCACGCGATCGCGGTCACCGACGACAATTTTCTCGCCCACAAGAATCTCGCGGATGCGCTGCTGCAGCGGGGCCGCGCGGAACAGGCAGAGCTTCACTACCGCGAGGCACTGCGCATCTGGCCCGACTGGACCGACGCGCGGCTCGGCTGGGCGAACCTCTCCGCCGCGCAGGGGAGAATCGGCGATGCGCTCGCTCACTACGCAGAGATCTCGCGGCGCGACCCCGACGACCCCCGAGCCGCGGGACACTACGGCCTCGCGCTGCTGCGCGCGGGCCGCTTCTCCGAAGCGCGCGACCAGCTGGAGCGCGCGCTCGCGGGCCACGCGGGCGTCGCCGAGTTGCACGCGGGCATGGCGCTCGCGAGCTCGCAGCTCGGCGATTTCGAGCGCGCGGTGCGCCACGGCCGCGAGGCGCTGCGCCTCGACGCGACGCTCGCCTCCGCGGCCAACAACCTCGCCTGGATCCTCGCGACGTCGCCCGATCCGCGCGCGCGCGACCCCGAGGAGGCGATCCGCATCATGCGGCGGCTGCTCGGCGGCGCACAGCGGGCAAGCTCCGCCCATCTCGACACCCTCGCGGCCGCCTACGCGGCCGCGGGCCGCTTCCCCGAAGCCATCGAGACCGCCGCGCAGGCCGAGGCGCTGGCCCGCGAGGCGCGGCGCTGGGAAGAAGCGGAGCAGATCCGCGCGCGCCTGGCCCGCTACCGCGCGGGCGAGCCGTGGATCGAGCGGCCCGATGCAGCGGCGGCCGAGCGCTAGCGGTTTCCCCGTCGCTCCCCCGTGTCGGCGGCTGCTCTCTTCTCACTCCTCGCCGTCGGCGGATGCCCTTCGCGCGGCGCGCCGGCGACGCACGGCCTCCGGCCGCCCCTCGGGCTCGATCTGGGCGATCGCCCAGCGCACGGCGGACTCCGCGTCGGCCTGCACCATCCACTGATCGGCCGGCAACCAGTCGGGCGGGTTTTGCGCGAACACCTCGCGCATGCGCGCCGTGAGCTCCGCGACGATCGCAGCGTGCGCCGGATCGGCGATCAGGTTCGCGCGCTCCTCGGGATCGGCGACGACGTCGTAGAGCTGGTCGAGCCCGAGCTCGCGCGAGGCTCCGAGGACGAGCTTCCAGCGCGGCGTCCGCACGGCGGCCCACTCGCCGATCTGTTCGGAGAACGCGAAGTCGCGGCGCAGCGGAGCTGCGAGGGAGCGCCCGGCCAGCGTGTCCGGCGGCTCGATCGCCGCAAGCTCGAGCAGCGTCGGAAACACGTCGAGGGAGTGCGCGAGTCCGGCCTCGCGCCGGGGCGGCCAACCCGGTGCGCGCAAGAAGAGCGGCACGCGCAACGCCTCGCGGAACGGAAGGCTCTTCGCGGTGAGCCCGTGCTCGCCGAGCAGAAATCCGTTGTCGCTCCAGAACACGACGACCGTTTCGCCGTCGAGCCCGCGCTCCGCGAGACCCCCGAGGAGCCTGCCGATGCGATCGTCGACCCAGGCGACCGAACGGAGGTAGGAGGCGGTCATCCCGCGGAGCTGCCGCTCGCTCAGGGGCCCGTAGCGCGCCGCGCGGTTCGAGAAGTGGACGGCGAGCCCGGGAACGCTCGCGATCGCGGCCTCCTCGTCGAAGGGCGGCGGCCGGATCTCCTCGGGCCGCGCGCGATCCGCGAAGCTCTCGGGAAACGCGAACGGCGCGTGCGGCTCGTAGAAGCTGCAGATCGCGAAGAACGGTCGCCCCTGGACCGCGTCGATGAAGCGCAGCGTCTCGTCGACGAGAAACGAGGCGAGCTGCCGTTCGGGCGCGATCGCGAGCGGCTCGCCCGCGAGGTTGAAGCGGGCTTCGAGCGAGGTGTCCCGCCGGCTCCAGCTCGCCTTTCGCGCCAGCCAGACGGCCCGCTCGTCCGGGTCGAGTCCCTTCTCCCAGTCCTTGCGATCGACGAAGCGCTCGAAGCCGAACGTCTCGTCTCCGAGCCTGCCGCGGTACCAGTGCATCTTTCCGATCGCTGCGGTCGCGTAGCCGGCCCGCCGGAACACGGTGCCGAGCGTCGGCGTGCCGAGCGGCAGCTCGGAATGCAGCTGCGTCACGCCGATCTCGTGAGGCCAGCGGCCGGTGAGAAACGCGTTGCGAGACGGCGTGCAGAGAGGGGTCGCGACCACGGCGTTCTCGAACACGACGCTCTGCGCCGCCAGGTGATCGATGTGGGGCGTGATCGCCGGATCGCCACCCAGCGCACCCACGGCCGGGCTCGCGAGATCGTCGACGATGACGACCAGGAAGTTGGGCCGGCTGGCGGCGGCGCGCCGTTCCTCCCCGCAGCCCGCGAGCAGCCCGCCGACGACGGCGAGGCTCGCGAGGACGACCGGCGATCGCCACCATCGAAACGCGCGCATGGGGTAGATTGTAGGTTCGCGCCCCGCGCTTTGGAAGAATTCGCCGCGAAAACAAAGCTCGGATCGGGGATCCGGTCATGCGAGCAACCTGACGATGGCGGTGCTCGCATCCCGCAGCTCGCGTGGTGACTCGGAATGATCTGCGCTGGGCAACCGAGCACACAACCGGCGGCCGGGGCCGTCCGAGAGTAGGTAGCGCCGCGCAAAATTCCGAGCGACGATCCCGCGCGATGGGAAAGCACGGGCGATTCCGACTGCGTCGCTTCGCGATCTTCGCAGGCATCTCTTTCGCGTTGGCCCCCATCGCGTGCCACGAGGCAGATACCGCGAAGCCCGCGGCCCGAGCGTTGCTTTTCGGCGAGCCCGAACGCTCCTACTCGGAACCCGACCTCGCGGTCGGCCGCGACGGGAAGGCGTGCCTGGTATGGCTCGCGTTTGGGCGGGCCGGCGACGAGGTATTCGCAGCGGCGATGCGCGGCGGCGCTTGGAGCGAGCCGATCGCGCTGAGCGAAGCCCCGGGGCGCTTCTTCACGCCGCGGGTGATCGCGGAGAGCAACGGCGGCTGCTACGCGGTGTGGACGGCGTTGGTGCCGCAGGCGGAGAGCGAGGAGCGCGTGGAACCACTCGTGTCCTCCGATCTCTTCGGGCGTCGATTCGACGGCGCCGAGCTCGAAGCGATCGAGCGCCTCAGCGACGCGCCTGGCTCCGACGCGGCGCCCGCGCTCGCGGCAGACGAATCCGGCGACCTCTGGCTCGCGTGGGAGGCCTACCGGGACGGCCGCTTCGACATCCACGCGCGCAAACGCTCGGGTGGAACCTGGAGCGCGGTCGGCCGGGTGACGAACCATCCCGCCTCGGACTCCCAACCGAGCGTGGCCGTCGACTCCAACGGGCGCGTGTTCGTCGCTTGGATGTCGCGGAGGGACGCGATCGCGGGCGACGAAAACACCGAGATCTACGTCCGGAAACTCGACTCCGCGAGCTGGTCCGATCAGCAGCACATCGCCGGCGCGTCACCGACGCGAGTGTCCGCTTCGGATCGACTCGACGCCCTGCCGGCGCTGGTCAGCGCTGGACCAGAGCTCGCGCTCGTCTGGACCGAATCCTACTTCGCAGGCCCTACCCGGCACGACCTCGCCGCGATTCTGTACGGCGAAGCGCACGACCGCGGTTACCGCATCGCCTGGCTTCGCGGTGACAGCTGGACCGCGCCTGCCGCCTCGAGACCATTCCCCTTCGTGCACGAGCGCGTCACCGCGGTCGCCGCGCCCGCGGAGCGGGGGCTCTGGCTCCTCTACGACCGACTGAATGCGGGTGGCGCGCGATATTGGATGCCGACACTACAGCGCGTCTCTCGCTTCGGTCCCGAGGAGCCCGTCACGCTCGTCGCGAGGGCGCCCGGCCCGGGCGCACGTGTCGCCGCCGCCGCAGACTCCGAGGGCGCCTGGGCGGCCTCCGTCATCGAGATCGCTTCAGCCGACGTGGGACGCGAGCGGACGGCCATCGAGTTGCACAGAATCGAGACCTCGACACTCCCGCCACGCGCGGCCCGACTCGACCCACCCGCGCCGAAGCGCCCTGCAGCCGCGCCGGTGGCCAGCGACGGGCCGCCACCGGTTGCCGCGTCGGGTGATGGGCGGTTTCGCGCCTATTTTGGGAACCTCCACCTGCATTCGAATCTCTCGCACGACCGCATGGAGCACAACGCGTCGCCGGACCAGTCCTTTCGGATCGTCTATGACGTGGCTGGGCTCGACTTCGCGGGCCTATCGGATCACGCAGAGCACTTCCGCGAGAGCGATTGGTGGACGGTCACCAAGTACACCGAACTCTGGAACCAGCCGGGCCGCTTCGTCGCACTACCGGGGTACGAGTGGACTTCCCGAGCCTATGGACACAAGAACGTGTATTTTGAAGACACCGACCAAGCCGACCCGGACGCGCTGCTCGACTCTCACGGCAAGACGCCCGAGGATCTCTGGCGGCATCTCGGCGAGCGTCGAGCCATCACGATCCCGCACGCCACATCGAGCGGCCCCGCCGGGGCGAAGCCCACCGATTGGAGCTATCGCAACGATCACTTCCAACGCCTCGTGGAAATCTTCCAGAGACGGGGCAACTACGAGTTCGACGGTGCTCCTTACCCGCCGCCAGCCCACAACTTCACCCGGGGCCACAGCGTGCGCGCGGCGCTGGATCGGGGCCATCGGCTGGGCATCATCGCGAGCCCGGACCACCGCGGAGGTCTGGGTCTCGCCGGTGTGTGGGCGACCGCGCTCACCCGGGAGGCCATCTTCGAAGCCCTGCGAGCGCGCCGCACCTTCGGCACCACCGGGGCCAGGCTCGATCTCTGGATGACGGTCAACGGCGCTCCTCAGGGGAGCGAGATTGCGGCCCGGGAAGCGGTGCGCGTGGAAGCGACGGTGCACGGCACCGCAGCGGGGCTCGAGCTGACGCTGGTCGCGAACGGCGAGGAAGTCGCGCAGCAGCACTTCGCGGGTCGCGCCGCGCGCTTCGAATGGACGGACCCCGATCCCCCGGTCGGCACGCGCTACTACTATCTGCGCGCCGGCCAGGCAGACGGTCACCTCGGCTGGTCGAGCCCCGTGTGGGTGAGCGGAGAGTGAGCGAACTCGAAGCGCCGCGCAGCGATCTCGTGGTGCGCCGGAGCCGAAGCGACGTGAGCCGCCGCTTCGGTCCGTGGGGCGCGCGCCGCGTCCGGCGCGCTGCCGCGCCGTTCGTAGCGGAGCCGCTCCATCCGGATCGTCATGTCCACGAAGCCCCGTTTCTCCGGGAACTCGGCGAACGGAATGTTGACGAACAGCGCGCAGCAGAGCGTGACGGCCCCGGCGAGTGCGAGCGCCCTGTACCTGCGCTCCATCGCGATCCGAACGACCTCGGTGACGAAGACGCTCGCGAACAAGCTGAGGCAGGCGACGGCAACCAGGCGGTAGCGCGCAAGCACGAATACCAGCATGTACGAGACGATCTGCGCCAACAGCACGGCGTATACGTGTGCCGCCGACTGCCAACGGCGCAGGCTCCAGAGTGCACCCGCCAGGCCCAGCGTGCCAAGCGAGGCGAAACCGAGGAGTGGCAGGCGCAAGATGCTGGAGTAGCGCTTCTCGAAGTAGAAGTTGTCGCGAATGAACAATTCGCGCACGTTCAAGAACAGGATTGCCTTCTTGGCGAGCAGCGCGGCGCTCGCGATGGGATGGCTGGCCATGTACTTCAGGGTGAAGGCGGTCATCTCCCGCGATTCCCGCGCGACGAGATCCGGCTCGATCTCGCCTTTCAGGTACAGCCTGATGTGGCCGCCCGCCATCGACGTATCGAGCTGGACGTGCGTACCGTCGGCTTCCGGGCCGTTGCCCTTCAGCAGGTTCCGCCCGCCGGTGGTCGTGATCGGGACGAACTCGCCACTCGCGATGTAGTTGTGAAGGGTGATCGGCGCGATCGTCAGGCACGTCGCTACGGCGAATGGAATCGCAAGTCGGGCGAAGCGCCGATTGTCGGCAGCGCGATGCTGCCACCACAGAAGGGCGATCGTAGCGATCACCAGCAGCAGTGCGTTGGCCTTGGCGAGGGCTGCGAGGCCAACGACCATCCCTGCCGCGGCCATGCGAGCCGGCGTCAGCTTCGCGGGTGCAGTCGACAAGAGGAGAAGGAAAGCGAGATTGAGGAAGACGACGAGCACCGCGGGCAGGATCAACGCCGTGTAGTAGATGTGGAGTCCGTACATCGCCAGGCACAGCCCCGACATGATCCCGACGATTTCGGAAAACGATCGCCGACCGATGAAGTACAGCAGTACGCAGCTGAGCGAGCCGATGAAGCATTGAACCAGCCGGACTCCTTCCAGATCTACGCCGAAAACCGCGTACACGAGGCCAACGAAATAGCAGTAGAGCGGAGAAAGGAAGTGCGCCGTGGGTGCGATGAGATCACCGGCGGCAATCGATGAGGCGAGTTGGTGATAGTACGCGGAGTCGATGATGAACCACTGCTGCCACGGTAGCTCCGCGTAGTCGCGCGTGGGTGCGCCGCGCATCTGCATCAGGAACGCGAAACGGAGCGCGAAAGCCAGGCAGAAGATCGCCACCGGCGCGATGCCAACGACCATGGCCGACGTTCTGCTCGGATGTCGCTCGCGGTTCACGGGCACGGCCTGCCCATCGTACCAGTGCTGCGAAGTCTTGCTACTGGAGCTTCGGCCACTCGCGCGGTGCCGCCCGCAAACCGACGACAGGCCGAAAACCGCGCAGCCAAAGCAACGGCGTCCGAGCCTGTAGCATCAACTCTGGCTCGTGACTAAGCTGGTCCGATGCACGAGCGCCAGCTGAGCAACGATCTTCGAGTCTGCGTTTCCCTCCTTCCGGCGCTCGCCCTGTTCGCCCTGCTGGCACCATCCGCCTGCGCCGAGACTGTCGAAGACACTCCGAAAGCGCCGAACGTGCTCTGGATCGTCTGGGATACCGTCCGCGCGGACCGCACCAGCCTCTACGGCCACACCACGCCGACCACGCCGAAGCTGGAGGAGTGGGCGAAGGGCGCTCGCGTGTTCGAGAACGTCGTTTCGACCGCCAGCAGCACGACGCCATCCCACGCCGGCATGTTCACCGGACTTCTGCCCATCCAGCACGGCGCCCACAACGCGCACCCCTGGCTGGAAGACCACCACGTCACCCTCGCGGAGCTGCTCAAAGAGGCGGGCTACTCGACGTATCTCTGGGCCGCCAACCCGCACGTCTCGAAGGACGAGAATTTCCAGCAGGGATTCGACCGCGAGGCCCATCCCTGGGATCCCGAGCATCGAGAGCGCGCGATGGAGATCGTTCGGGCCAAGATGGAGGGCGACCGCACCAGCGAAGTCGGCAACGAGAAGAGGGAGGGGGAGCTCGGGCCGTGGGCCATCAAGGCGGCCGGGGAACTCGCGGAGGTCGATCTGCTGCAATGGCTCGACGGCCGCAAATCCGCTGCCCCCTACTTCGCCTTCATCAACTACATGGAGGCACACCGACCCTTCATCCCGAAGCGAGAGGCGCGGCAGCGCGTCATGCCGCCCGAGATGGTCGAGAAGTCCTATCGAGTCGATCGCTCCTGGATTCCGATGTGGTCCTACACGTTCGGGTTGTTCGACTACAGCGAAGAGGAGCTCGAGCTGATGTCGCGCACCTACGACGCGACCCTGGTCGAGCTCGACGACCTCTTCGCGCACCTGCTCGGCTCGCTCGAGGCCCGCGGCTACCTGAAGAACACCGCGGTCATCCTGACCTCGGATCACGGCGAGCACCTCGGTGAGCAGCACATGCTGGACCATCAGTACTCGCTCTACGCGCCGGTCATCAACGTCCCGCTCGCAATCCACTACCCGGCGCGCATCGAACCCGGCCGCGATGCGAGGCCCGTGATGAACTTCGACATCTTTCCGACCATCCTGGATCTCGCGGGCCTCGAACCGCCGGCCGGACTCGTCACGCGCAGCCGGTCCCTGCTCGAACCCGCAGCGGAGCGCATTCGCGTGGCCGAATATCCGGCCGTGTTCGAGAAGCCGCAGCGCGCGGTGCGCAAGAAACATCCGGCCTGGGACCCGGCGCCGTATGCGCGCAGGCTGCGGGCGTACCACGAACGTTCGTACAAGCTCATCTGGGGCGAGGATGGACGCCACGAGCTGTACGAGCTCGCGAGCGATCCGCTCGAGGAGCGGGACCTCGTCGATGACCGGCCCGAGCTGGCGAAGCGCATGACCGAATCGCTCGACCGCTACATGGCGGAGCTCGACGTCGAGCACCGCGAGCGAAGCGCGCCACCCGAGCTGCCGACGGAGCAGCGCGAGATGCTGAGGGGGCTCGGCTACGTGCTCGACGAAGACACCGAGGCCGAACCAGAAGCGTTGGCCGAAGAGCCGAAGGGCGAATAGGCGAATGCACCGCGCGCACCATTCTCTGCGGCCCGAGGCGAGCGTCACATGACCGGAGCCCTGAGGATCGGATTTCCGCTCGCCGCCGCGGCGCTCGCGGCCAGCTGCGTGACGAGAGACGTTCCCGAGACGGTGGCGCGCGAACGCCCGCGCCCGAACATCGTGTTCCTGCTGAGCGACGACCAGGCGTACGGAACGGCCCGTCACGATGGAGAGCACTGGATGCGCACGCCCGGCCTCGATCGGCTTGCGGCCGAGGGGGCGCGATTCACGCGCGCGTTCGTGACGACGTCGCTGTGCTCCCCGGCGCGAGCGAGCTTCCTTTCCGGACGCTGGGCACGCGACCACGGTGTGCTCGACAACCGGACCGAGCTCCCCTCCGACCTCCCCACCTTCGCATCGGAGCTACGGGCCGCCGGCTACGAGACGGCCTACATCGGAAAGTGGCACATGGGTTGGCAGCGCGAGCGCCCCGGCTTCGACTTCGTCGCGAGCTACGACTCCCAGGGAACGCCCCACGACGCCGTCTTCGATCTGAACGGAGAAACGGTGAATACGCAGGGCTGGGTGGACGACGTGACGACCGAGTTCGCGCTCGAGTTCCTGCGCGAGGAGCACGGTGCCCCGTTCCTCGCGGTCGTGGGCTTCAAGTCGCCACACACCCCGTACCTGCCGCCGCAGCGCCTGCTCGGCCTCTATGAAGGCGAGGTGCAGGCCGACTCTCCGAACACCGCTGCGCTTCCGCCCTACCCCCGCACCAATGAGCTCGCAGCGCTCATCGAGATGGGCGTTCAGCGCATACCGTATGGCGTGCCGGAGCATTGGGTCGAGCTGCTGGGAAGGGCGAGGAAGGCGCGGCGCCCGAAAGCAGCAGCGAACTCACTCAGTGAAAAGCGCCGCGCCTACCACCAGCTGATCGCCGGCATCGACGAGAACGTGGTTCGAATCCTCGATCTCATCGACGAGCGGGAGCTGGCCGAGAACACGGTCGTCGTCTACGCCAGCGACAACGGGCTGTGCAACGGCGCTCACGGCCTCTACATCAAGCGCGCAGCCTACGAAGAGTCGATCCGCATCCCCCTCCTCGTACGCTACCCACCGCGCGTGCGACCCGGAACCGCGATCGAGAAGCTCGCGCTGAACGTCGACCTCGCCCCCACGCTGCTCGAGCTCGCCGGGCTGGACGTCCCGGAGCCGATGCAGGGGAAAAGCCTGCTACCGCTGCTCGAGGGTCGTCAGTCGGAATGGCGGACCGGGTTCGTCTACGAAAACTTCTACGAGCCGCCCTTCCACACCCCCACGCTCTACGCACTCCGCACCGAGAAGTGGAAGCTCGTCGAGTATCCCGGCTACCCGAGCTGGACCGAGCTCTTCGATCTGGAAGAGGATCCGTACGAGACCGAGAACCTCGCGAGCTCGGCGGAGCACGCCGCCACCCTCGAAGCGCTTCGCGCCGACCTCGCGGAGCGCGAGCGGCGCATCGGGCCGCGCCCGGCCGACTTCGAGTAGCCGGCAGTCGCGGTCCGGGTTCTCAGCGCCGGCGCGGAGTCGGACTATCGATCCACGATGAAGACGTACTGCTTCAACCGCGCGTCGATCGAATCGGGAAACGCGCGAAACTCCACGTAGCCATTCCCGTCCGTGTTGATCGGTGCTCGGGAGCGCTCCGCCGCGAGGTCGTCGGGCCCCGCGACCAGCCGATCCAGAACGTCTTGCGGGCGATGGAAGCCGCCCTGCGCCATCTCGGATCTGACGGCCGGGATGGCCATCGCTCGCGCGAGGTTCGCCTCGGAGATCTCACCGTCGTCGCGGTACCCGATCAGGACGTTTCGCGACCACGAGTTCAACGGCGCAAACAGATACGCGCGTGGAAAGACGTTCTGCCAGGTGCGAATGATCGATGCGGATACGTCTTCACTCTCGCTGTCGAACCAGACACACGCGACGCCACCCGGGGCCAGATGCTCTTTGATCTCGGAAAAATACTCGCGCGTGAAGAGACTCGCCGCTCCGGCAACCCAGGGGTAGGTGGGCTGGGACACGATGACGTCGTAGGTGTTCTGGGAGTGGCGCAGATGGTTGCGACCGTCTCCGACGATGATCCGCGCGCGGGGATCTTCGAGCGCACCCTCCAGGAACGGGGCGAAGTGCTTTCGGGCCATTTCGACCACCTCCGGAGAGATCTCGACCGCCTCGACGCGCTCGACGCCGTGTTTGGTGACGCTCGAAAGCGTCGTACCCGAACCCAGACCCACGACGAGGACATCGCGGGCGTTTGCGTGCAGCGACATCGGCAGGTGCGCGAGGAACTGGAAGAGCCGGCCCTCGGTGGTGCCCTCCAGCACCCCGCCGACCCAGAGCTGCAGATAGCGATCCGAGGGCTTCCGGACCGCGACGACCGTGGTCGGACCCTCCCGATAATCGATCAACGTCCCGAAGTTGAGCTGGATCGACTCCGTGAAGCTCACACCCTTTCTCTGGCTGTACGAATAGACCCGCTTGCCCTCGAAGTACGGTCCGCTGGTGACGACCTCGCGGTCCCAATGCGGCATGAAGCAGGCTCCGGCGCCGGTGATCAAGGCCACCGCACCGGCCAGCGAGAGCTTCAGCTTCGCGTGCATCTCCCGGTTTGGCAGCAGATAGCCGACTCCGACCAAGGCGGTCAACGCTGCCGATAGGATGATCGTGCCCCTCATCCCGATCCACGGCACCAGCACGAAGCCGGCCGCCAGAGATCCCGCGATGCTCCCGAACGTGTTGATCGTGTACGCGGAGCCCACCGCCCGGCCGGCGGAGGCGAGCGCCCGATGCAACAGGTTGGCGACCAGCGGAAAGATTCCGCCCATGGCGATCGTGGGGATCGCGATGGTGACGAACACCAGGATCAGCTCCGACAGGAACAGGGACTCGAAGGTGTGCGCGGAGCTCATCAGCGCGGCGATCCGGATCGGCAGATCGCCGAGATAGGGAAGCGAGAGGATCGCCCATACGGCCACGATCAGGTGCAGTGCAAAGATGGCCCGAACGGAATTCTCCGCGATCCATCTCCAACGCGGCAGCACCATGCTGCCGATCGCGATGCCCGCGATATACGTCACCAGGGTGATCGTGAAGCCGTAGGTCGTCGAGCCGATGGAGAGGCTCACGATTCGCACCCACGCCACTTCGAGCGCGAGCGCCGCGAAGCCCGCCGCCGAGTAGAGGAACACCAGAGAGCCGAGCGGCGGAGGTGTCCAGCCCGGGCCCTGTCGAAGAGCGGACGAAACCGCCCCGGCCTCGACGCTCCGGCTCGCAGCCGTCGTCCTCAGCACGCGATCCGATCGCGACCCCATGGCCGCGACGGCGACGCCCAGATTGAGGGCGGCCGCGAAGACGGTCGCGCCCCACTGGCCGATCTGGGGCAGGAGGATCAAGCCGGCCAGGCCGGCGCCGACGACGCCCCCGAAGGTGCTCAGGGCATACAGCCACCCGGCCTCGATCGCAATCTCTTCGCGATCGGAGCTCAGCAGCGCGACGACCACCGGAAGCGTCATCCCGATCAGAATCGTCGGCACCAGCAAGATCGCGGCGCAGAGCGCAAACTGGGCCAGGCTCAAGAGCGCGAAGGTGTCACCCAGAGCGCGGTAGGCGACACCGAAGAGCGGCTCCACACCCCACAGCAGCGCCGGAACCGCGAGCGCTCCGCAGGCGATCAGGACCTCGATTCCCGCGTACAACCGGGTGGAGACGCCGCGGCGCTGCACCCAGCGGCCACCGACGTCGGCGCCCACCGCGAGCCCGCCGAGAAAGGCCGTGAGCACCGCCGAGAGCGCGTAGACGGTGTGGCCCATCACCAGCGAGATCTGTCGGAGCCAAACCACC
>JBFGGA010000027.1:0-24586 GCA_041579295.1 Myxococcota bacterium
GATCGACGCGCGTCGATCCGCCCCGGCTCGAGGAAGTAGATGACTCTCAGCCTACGCGAAGAGCCGCCTGCGCATCACGTAGCCGGCCGTCAGCAGCAGCAAGCCGGCCATCGCCGCGAGCCCCAGCGGCGACATCGCGGGTACGGGCTGCGGCGACGTCAGCACCAGCCGCAGCCAGCCGCGGTTCGCGTTGCCGCCCGTCGCCGCGCGTGAGCTCAGCGCGCCCGAGACGAACTGGATCGTGCCGGCACCGTTCGCCGTGCGCGAGTCCTTGCCCGAGAGCGTGAACGTCTCGGCGGGCGTGGCCGCCGCGTTCGTGATCACGATGTTGCCCGTCGTCCACGGCCCGGGTCGGCTCGTCGCGTTGTTGTTGGGCGGAATCAGCGGGTTCGTCGCGGCGGGAAACGGGTACGGCTTCGTCACGACCGGCGGCGCGAGGCCCGGCAGCAGCGTGCCGAGCGGGCTCGTGCCGAGCTTCGCGAGCGCGACGTTCGGGCCGCCGACCGCGGCTCCCATCGTCGTCAGACTGAGGGTCGAGACGCCTCCCGGACCCGCGAGCCCGGTCGGGTTCGCGAGCACGACACCCGCGACACACGCGGTGTTCGGGGTGGCCGGTGGGCCGCCGAAGAACGGCGCGCTATGGGTGCACGCGGGGGTCGCCAGGTTGACCTTGAGCCAGATCGTGACCGGCGCCTGCGGGAAGTCGCCCGCGGGTGCCCCGGGGCTCAGCGCGAAGTGGGCCGGCCCACCGAAGCGCTTGCCGAGCGCGTTCGAGTAGGTCATCGAGCCGCCGTGGGCGGAGATCGTCGCCACCCCGGTTCCACCACCGCCGACTGCGGCTCCCGTCGAGAGCACTGCCGGGGCGGCCGGCCAGGTGAACTTCAGGTTCGTGCCGACCGCGAACAGGTTCGGGTTCGAGAACTTCACGCCGACCGTCGTCTGACCCGCGGCCTTGGAGAGCACGCCCACCGGAACGGAGAGTCTGCGCTGATAACCCTGCTTGCCGCCGGCGGTGCTCTTCAGCGACTTGACGATCGTCCCCGCGATCAGCGGCGCGGGGCCCGTCCGCACCGGAACCCCGAGCGGCGGGAACACGGTGCCCGTCTGGCCCGGCGTCGCGGCCTGCTGGATCGGCAGCGCGAGGCCGTTTCCGATGTGGATCTGGCCGCCTCCGCCGACGAGTGAGAATTGTAATTGCGTCGCCTGAGCCGCACCGGCCAGAGCCAGGCCGAGGCCCAACGATAGAATCGCGATGCATAGGCGTTTGATGGACATCAAATCATCTCCTTTTTGCTCTCGCTTCCTCGCGCTGCTCGCGCGCTCTTCCTCGCTTTTTGCACACAAATAACCCGTCGAGCGAGCTACTGCTCGACGATTGGGGTGCAATTCTCATGCCTTGCACCTCGGCGCCCATCCTACTCGGGGCAGCCAAGAAAATGAAGCGAAAAATCAACCGTTTGGCTGAAAAGATGAGCGTCCCTCGCGACCCGCCTTGCGGGCGGGGGGAAATAACTTTCCACTCTCACGGAAAAACTTTTTCTGTATCCCCGCAGGGTCGCGGCCGACGTGGCGATCTCGTGCGCGAGCGCGCTCGCGAAGCGAATCGCTCGCTGCTCAGGATCGCGAGCGAATCCGGGGGGTTGGCGCGAAGCGCCGCCGCCGAAGCGGCGCCCGCTCGCTGGCGAATCCCGCTGATTCGCTTGGCGGCGCCGGGGCCTCCCGGTCCCGTCTAGCCCTCGGCGGCCGCGGCCTCGCGCTGGGCGCGCGCGGCCTCGGCGGCGCGCGCGGCGAGCTCGGGCTCGTCGCGTTCGGTGTGCACGCGGCTCAGCAGCTCGAGCGCCTCGGCCCCGCCGCCGAAGCGCACCGCGCGCCGCGCCCGCTCGACCGTCTCCGGCGTGGCGATGCCGCGCGCGAGGTCGAGCCGGACGCGCTCCGCCGCCGCCTCGGCTTCGAACGGGTGCGCGCGGAGCATGGCGTCGAGCCGCGCGGCGGCCTCCTCGGGCTCGCCGCTCGCGATGAGGGCTCTCGCCGCCGCGAGCTTCAGCTCGGGCTCGGAGGGATCGGCCGAAGCGGCGCGGTCGAAGAAGTCGAGCGCCGCCGCGGGCTCGTCGCCCGCGACGAGCCGGCCGAGGCCCGCGAGCGCCCAGGCGTTCGTCGGCGCGAGTTCCAGCGCGCGCGCGTAGGCGGCACGCGCGCGTTCGGCCGGGGCGCCCGCGAGCTCCAGGTCCAGTCCGCGAATCGACTCGAACGCGCTCGAATCGGGGCCGGCGGCGAAGATCTCCCCGAGCGTGGCGCGGATCGCAGCCGCCTCGCCGGCGTCGTGCGCGAAGCGCACCAGCGCGCGAAGCGCCACCGCGTAGCGCGGGTCCGCGTAGTCGACTCCGGGCGCCTTGATCAGCATGTCGAGCGCCAGCGCCGGGCCGGCCCGTCGGTTCAGGCCTTCCGCGGCCTCGGCCAACGCGTGCCCGGCCCAGGCGGGATGGTCCGCTTCGACCCGGGCGAAGTAATCCGCGATCGACAGCGTGTTTGCGAAGATGCCGTGGAGGCGCATCGCCAGCAGCAGCCCGTCCAGTTCGAGCGGCGCCTCCTCGACGCGGGTCTCGAGCAGCTCGCGGGCGGCGTTCGAGTAGCCTTGCGCCAGCAGCAGCGCCGCTCCGCGCGTCCGCGCATCCGTCGCGCTCGGCTCGATGCGGACCGCATTGCGGAACTCCGCGAGCGCGCGATCGAAGTCGCCGAGCTGTTCGGCGGCGAGCGCCGCGTAGTAGCGCGCCCAGGGATTGTCGGGCCAGAGTCGCAGCCCCTCGTCGAATTCCTCGAGCGCGAGCGCGGGGTCGCCGCGCTTCTGCGCGACGCGCGCGCGAATCAGGTGGCGGTGGGCGGGCACGCCGAGGTCCTCCGCGACCTCGAGCGCGCGCTCGAGCCGATCGGCCAGCACCAGCGCATCCGCGTACTCGAACAGCGCCTGCGGGCTCGGAGCGCCCAGCTCTCGCATCCGCTCGATCGCGCGCTCCAGCGCGTCCGCGCCGCCCTCGTACTCGCCCGCGGCCTGTCGGAACTTTCCCAGATCCAACCAAGCGTTCGCGGCGAGCTGCGGGTCTTCGGAGCGCGTCGCTTCGAGCAGCACGGCCTCGGCCTCGGCGGCCTCACCCGAGGCTTGCAGTCGCTGCGCGAGCGCGACGCGGAAGTACTGCGAGCCCGGCGCGCCCGCGAGCGCGGTGCGCAGGATCTCGATCGCCCGTTCCGGCTCGCGCTGCGCGTCGTAGAACGCGAGCGCGCTCGACACCACGTCGAGATCGGTCGGGTGCGCGTCGAGGCACTCGGCCCAGGTCTCGCGCGCCCGATCGATCGCTCCGCTCTCCTGCTGGAAGGCGCCGGTGGTCGCGCAGTGCCAGGCGAGCACGCCCTCGTCCGTGTCGGACTCGACGAGCAGCTCGCCCACCTGCGCGAGCGCTGCGCGGGCCTCCTCGAGCCGCTCGAGCCCGAGCAGCGCGAGGATCAGCGGCTCGTAGGCCTCGGTCTTTCCGGGGTCGAGCTCGAGGATGCGCTTCGCGTCGGCCAGCGCGAGCTCGGGGTTCTGCTTCGAGTGCGCGTACGCGTTGGCCCGCATCAACAGAACCCGCACGTTCTCCGGCTCGTGCTCGAGGATGCGGGTGGTCACCTCGATGACCTCGTTGAAGTCGTAGCTCGCGAGCGCGAGGTAGGCGAGCTGCGTCCCGGCCGGAACCAGCCAGTCGGGGTGCTTCATCGCCTCGCGCAGCGACCACCCGGCGAGGTTGGGCTGGGTGAAGGCGAGCGCGCGCCCGTAGAGGAAGTTCGCCTCTGCGTCGTCGGGGTGCCTCGCGAGCAGCTCGCGCAGCGGCTCGATCGTGCCCTCGTAGTCCCCGGCCTTCTGTCGCTCGCGGAGCGCTTCGATCGGGTCGACTTCGCTGCAGCCGCCGAGCCCGAGGCATGCGATCAGCCCCGCGGCGAGCGCGCGGTTGCGCGAGCGTCGGGGCGAGGCCCTGTGGATGCCGCTGCGCATCGACCGAATATAGTCGACGCCGAGGGCTCGGAACCAGGCGCGCTGCGCTAGCTTGCGCGCCGTGCGGAAGGAAGTGCTCACGCGGCGCTGGCCCTGGTTCATCGCCGCGGGTGTCCTCGTAGTCGTCTACCTCTCGACGATCGTCGAGATCCGGTTCCCGGGCGATTGGGATCGCCGCCCGCGCGGATCCGCCGAGGACATCGCGCGGCTGCGCGATCGCGACGATCTGAACGTACTCTTCGTGCTGATCGACACGCTGCGCGCCGAACGCATGAGCAGCTACGGATACCCGCGCGCGACCAGCCCGGTTCTCGATCGCGTGGCGAATTCGGGCGTGCGCTTCGCGCGACACCTCGCGCAGTCGACCTGGACGAAGGCTTCGATGGCCTCCCTCTGGACGGGCATCTACCCGGCGGGAACCCGGATCACGCGCTACGACCGGGTGATCCCCGAAACCGCGCGCATGGCGGCGGAGATCCTCCGCGACGCGGGCTTCCAGACCATCGGACTCTGGCGCAACGGCTGGGTCTCCCCGACGTTCGGCTTCGACCAGGGCTTCGACGTCTACCAGCGGCCGCCCGCGACGCCGCTGCCCGATCACCTGCGGCGCGAGAACCCGACGCTGACCGACCGCGGCACGGACGAGAACCTGATCGAGGTCACCGAGGAGTTCCTGCGCGTGAGCGGTCACCAGCGCTGGTTCCTCTACCTGCACCTGATGGACCTGCACGAGTACATCTACGACGCGGAGTCCGCGCTCTTCGGCTCGAGCCACTCGGACCTCTACGACAACTCGCTGCTCTGGACCGACGGCTCGATCGCACACCTGCTCGAGATCCTCTCCGAGCTCGGACACCTCGACGACACGCTGATCGCGATCGCGTCGGACCACGGCGAGGCCTTCCTCGAGCGCGGCGTCGAGGGGCACGCGCGCGACGTCTACCGCGAGACGACCGAGGTTCCGTTCCTGCTCTCGTTTCCGTTTCGCCTCGAGCCGGGCATCGTCGTGGAGGCGCGCACCCAGAACGTCGACGTCTGGCCGACGATTCTCGACCTGCTGGGCCTCGAGCTGCCCGCGGGAATCGACGGGCGCTCGCGGGTCCCGGACATCCTCGCGAGCGCGGCGGGGCGGCCCCCCGACGGCGCGGAGCGGATCGCGGTCGCCGACCTCGACCGCAACTGGTCGCGGCGCGACAGCGAGCCGATGCCGATGGTTGCGGTCGTCGAGGGAGCGCTCCGCTACGTGCGCGTGCCCGAGGGCGGCGACCGGCGCACCGAACAGCTCTTCGACGCGAGCGCGGATCCGCGCGAGCTTCGCAACCTCGCCGCCGAGCGGCCCGAGGCGCTCGAGCGACTCCGGGCGACCGCGGACGCCTACCTCGAGACCGCGCCCGCCTGGGACGAGGCACCCACGCGGGAGATCGGCGAGCTCGAGCTCAATCTGCTGCGCGCGCTCGGCTACAAGATCGAGTGACGCCGGACCGAGCTGCGCGCCTGCGGCGTCAGAACTGGACCAGCACGGTGCCGCCGTAGGTTCGCGGATCGCCGACGAAGTAGATGGACGTTCGGCTGAAGGTGCTGCCGTCGAACGCGAAGCTCTTGTAGACCTCGTTGGTCAGGTTGCGCACCCAGCCCGCGATCTCGAAGCGGCCGCCCGGCGGCCGGTAGGAGAGCCTCAGGTTGTGCACCCAGAAAGCGCGTTGCGCGACGGTGTGCTCGGGCAGGAAGACGCGGTTGTCGAGATTCGGGATGCCGCGACCCTGCGTGGCGTCGAAGAAGGTCTCGTCGGTCCAGACCCCGTCGTAGCGCGCCGTGAACGAACCCCAGCGGTCGAGCGGGAGCGTCTGCTCGGCGGTGATGCTGACCTTGAAGCGCGGAGAGTTGAGCAGGTCGTTGCCGGTGTTCTGGAGCTCGCGGTTGACGGTGACCAGCACGCCCCGAATCGCGACGATCTCCTGCTGCAGCTGCACGAAGTCGGTGAACTGGCTCTCGATCCAGCCGAAGCGGACGTTCCAGAACGCCCCGATCCACGGGCGCAGCACGGCGTCGAGCTCGGCGCCGTAGACCTCCGCGTCGTTCGCGTTGAGGATCACGAACTCCGGCTGGGCGCCCGCGAACTGCTGGGCGGTGAAGATCTGGTAGTTCTCGTACCCGTAGTAGAAGAACGAGAAGTTGAGCCCGAGCCGCCCGTCGAACCAGCTCCCGCGCAGGCCGGTTTCGAACGAGTCGATCTGCTCGGGCCTCGCGGTCGTGACGCCGAGCAGCGCGGAGCTGGTGGCGTTGTAGGTCCCGGGCTTCCAGCCGCGCGTGTACGTCCAGAACGCGTGGGTGTCCTCGCGAAAGCGGTAGGTGAGGCGGATCGTGCCGGTCGGAGCGCTCCAGCTGTCGTTGAGCAGCTGGAAGATCGGCTGGTCCGGAAAAGCGCCCAAGACGAGCGAGTAGTCGAGCGTCTTCTCCTCCCAGTTGTAGCGGACGCCGCCGTCGAGCCTGAAGTTCTCCCAGAAGTCGAAGCTCGCGCTCGCGTAGCCGGCCGCGCTCCAGAGGTCCTGGGTGTAGTCGCGGTTCCCGACGCCGAACGCCGCGAAATCGCCGAGATCGTTGAAGACGTTGACGTGGAGCTGCTCGCGCAGGAGCCAGCCGCCGACCTCCCAGCGCAGCTCGCCCTGCTCGCCGAGCTGGCCCTGGATACTCAGATCCTGATACGCCTGCCAGCCGTCGTCGTCGGTGAGCACCTGGAACAGCCGCTCGGGCGAGAAGTCGAGGTCGTTGTCGATCATGCGGTCGTAGGTCTCGAAGCCCGTGACGGTGTTGAGCTGGACCCCCTGCGGCAGCACGATCTCGCCCTTGAGGTAGCCCCCCCAGGCGTCGAGCTGCGTCTTGCCCGGG
The DNA here is from genome assembly GCA_041579295.1 of Myxococcota bacterium. Lineage (GTDB taxonomy): Bacteria > Myxococcota_A > UBA9160 > UBA9160 > SMWR01 > JACZVU01. Next base: position 6,908 of record JBFGGA010000027.1, read on the forward strand.
TCGTCCTGGCACTGGATCCCCGGCGTTACGGGATCCAGGTCGCTGCAGATGTTGAAGTCGCCCGCCCAGGGCTCGGAGTCGAGCCCGCGCGCGAGCTCGTTCATCACCGCGAGCTTCGCGGCGTTGGCGGATTCGCGGTTCTCCGCGCGGTTGCAGGTGCCGTCCGGGTTGCCGGGCACGCCCTTGAAGCAGGGGGCCAGCTGCTCCAGGCGCTTCTGGACCTCTGGCACCTGATAGCCCGCATTCAAGTTGCCCTGAAGTCCGCCCAGGAATCCGATGATCCGCGAGGTGCACTGGCCGTCGCCGAGCCCCGGGGAGCTGTCGCAGCTCGCGTCCGAGGTGCAGGAGTTGCCCGCGTTCTGGGCGGGCGCGACGCACATGTCCGGCTGCCCGGGGTAGTTGCAGTTCGCGACATCGCCGTTCTGGCAATAGAAACCCGAGGTGCCGATCGACTGGCCCAGCCGGGTGAGCTCGTCGCGCCGCGAGCCGTGGGCGCCGAACAGCCAGGTCATGTCGAGCGTGGGCTGGAAGAGCAGCGTCCCGCGCGCCGCCCAGTTGTTGATGTCGTTCATCCGGTCCGGCAGGCCCGGGGCGATCGGGGAGATCTCGCCCGTCTCGACGGGCTCGCCGCAGATCGACCAGCCCGGAATCGGCGTCCCGTCGGGCAATGTGGCACCCCCGGTGTACGTGGTCTTGAGGCCCAGCGCCCGGCGGACGTTGGGATTCGGCGAGGGGACGCGAGCCGCGTACGGCGGGGCGCCGCCGCAGCGATTCTTCATCGTGCCGTCGCGCTGGCTGAGTCGGAACGCGAAGCGCCCCGCGAGCACGTCTTCGAACATCGGGGCCTCGACGGCGCCCTCGAAGTCGCGGAAGTCGAGGTTGCCGAGCTCGGAGCGCAGGAACGCGCTGAACTCGCCCGTCGGCTTGCGGGCGTACATCTTGATCGCGCCGGCCGAGGCGTTGCGCGCGAGGCCCGTGCCCTGCGGCCCGCGCAGGATGTTGACGGCCTCCATGTCGAACAGCGGCAGCAGCTGGAGCGCGGGGGTGTTGATCGCGACGTCGTCGCGGTAGATCGCGACCGAGCCGGTGGAGTTGGGGTTGAAGTCGTTGAGGCCGACACCGCGGATGAAGAAGGTCGGCGTCGTCGCGCCGGACGTCACGATCTCGAGGTTCGGGGTGAACGACGCGAGGTCGGCGATGTCCTGGGCGCCGAGCGCGGCGAGGTCCTCGGCGCTGAAGCCCGTCACGGAGTCCGCGGCCTCGAAATCCCGCGTCGCCTCGGACTCCGCGCCGAGCACGACGATCTCCTCGATCCCCTTTCTGGCTCGGGTTCTCGGCTCGGCGGCAGCGGGCGCACTGGAATCCGGCGCGGCGGGTTCCGGCGCGGCGGTCGACGCCTCGCTCTCTCCGGCCTCGGCGCCCGGCTGCGGCTGGGCGGCCCGCGCGGGCGTCGGCGCGAGCATCGCGATCGCCAGAGCGAGCGCGCCGAGCGGCGCGAGCCAGCACCGCGCGTCGTTTCGCCGCGTCGCGAGCGGCTCCGGTCCGCCTTCCGTCGACCGCTGCTTCCTGCGTTCCCAGTGGCCGCGCCTCAGGTCATTCACCTCTCGGTCACGCTGTTCCGGCCAGTTCGTCAACGGCGGGTCGCTCCTCCGTCTGACTCGGGGCGCGCGCCCCGGCCGCAGCCGCCGATCCGCCCGCTCGGGCCCGCCGGCCGCGGGCATCGATCCGGGGCGAGGTGCCGACGCGCCGCAGCTCCTGGAGCATTCCCAGCCGCCCGTTTGTGATAGTACTATGAGGCCGTGCGAAAAGGACCCAATCTTTTCGGGATTATCGGCGCGGCCGTTGCGCTTTGGCTGCCGCCGGCGACCGCCGCGCCCGCGCGCGACGGCGCTGCGGGGGAGGCGCCCGCCCGGCAGGCCGGAGAGGACCGCTGGGTCGCTTCGCTCGCGATCACCAGCGGCGTAACCATCCAGCAGCAGGAGGGGTCTGCGGAATCCAGCCTCTATCGGGAGATGACCGACAGCCTCGTGCCGCTGCGGCTGCCCGCCGAGGGCGACGACCTCGGCGTCTCGCCGTTCGTCGGCGGCGCGCTCGAGCTGATGGCTCCGGCGCTTCCGATCCCGACGCGGCCGAGGCCGTTCGCGAGTGCGGAGATCCTGTCCAGCTTCGCGGCCGACCGCGACCTCGCGCTCGACGGGGATCCCGGCTGCGTGCGCGGCCCGGAGCCCAGCGCGCCGTGCGCGCGCGACGAGGACGGCTCGCGCCGGGTGGCCTTCGGCGAGGACGCCGCCAACGGCCAGGGCACCAAGACGACCGGCCAGGTAGAGACCGTCGCGTTCGGCGCGAACCTCGGCGTGGCGTTCCCGCTGGAGCTCCGGGGCCGCCAGCTGCGCATCAAGCCCTCCGTCGGATGGATCAACTACGGGGTCGAGTCCAAGGGATTGGTGGTGGATGCGGAGTGCGACCCGGCGACCCGCTGCACCGACACCAGGGCCCAGCCGGGCTTCCTGCGCGAGACGGTCCTCACCACCAGCGGCTCCAAGCGCTTCAACGGCATCGGCCCCGGGCTCGACGTCGAGATGGACACCGGCCGGTACGGCCCGCTGGGCGTCTCGCTGTTCATGGGTGGGCGCGCCTACGCGGTCGTGGGCGATCGCAAGCTCCGCCTCGACACCTCGGAGATGTTCACCGATTCGATCTCGGATCCGGGCAGCGACCCACCCGTGCTGACGGATACCGCGAGCGGGCGCTTCGAGGTCGAGGTCGACCCGTGGGTCTTCCGCGCGCACGTGGGAATTCGCTTCCACTGGCTGGGAGACTGAGAATGCGCCGAACGGGAGCGATTGTGTGGCAAGATGCGGGCGGTCGCGCGAGGTGCCGCCCGATTCTCTGAGGAGGTCCCCCCCATGAAATGGTCAGCGTCGCTTTGGTCGAAGCTCCTGGTCGCGGGCGCGCTGGGCGCCGGCTGCGCGCTCGCCGGAGCCGCAGCGCTCGCCCAGCAGGGATCGCCCGCGGACGCCGAGCTCCCCGCGATGAAGCAGGCGCTCGACGAGATCCTCGACGAGCGCTCGGAGCGCAACGACGCGGCGGCGGCGGCCCAGAAAGAAATCGACCAGCTCAGCGACGAGACCGACGACCTCGCGGCGAAGTACCGCACCGCGCTCACGCAGATCGACTCGATCCGGATCTACAACGAGCAGCTGGGCGGGCTGATCGGCTCGCAGCGCGACGAGCTCGCGTCGCTGCAGGATCAGCTCGACCGCGTCGAGCTGGTCGGCCGCAGCGTCACGCCGCTGATGCTGCGCATGATCGACGCGCTCGAGGCCACCGTCGAGCTCGACCTGCCGTTCCTGCTCGAGGAGCGCACCGAGCGGATCGCCGAGCTGCGCGCGCTGATGACGCGCGCGGCCGTGTCGAGCTCCGAGAAGTACCGGATGATCATGGAGGCCTACCAGACGGAGAACGAGTACGGCCGCACCATCGAGGCCTACCGCTCGACGCTCCAGCGCGGCGATCGCGAGATCAAGGTGGACTTCCTGCGCTTCGGCCGCATCGCGCTGGTCTACCAGACGCTCGACGGCAAGGAGGCGGGCGTGTGGAACCACCGCGAGAAGCGCTGGGAGCCGCTCGACGCGAGCTACCGCACGCCGATCCGCGAGGGCCTGCGCATCGCGCGCAAGCAGGCGGCGCCGGACCTGATCCGGCTGCCGCTGCCGGTGCCCGGGCGGGGGGCGAGCTGATGCGCGGCCAGCTCGCGATGCTCGCCTGGATCGTGGTGCTGTGGGCGGCGCCCGCGCTGGCCCAGCCGGCGGGCGCTCCGTCGCAGACCGCAGAGGCCGCCGCGGCCGGCGAGTCGGAGGCCGAGCCGCCCGAGCCGAAATCGCTCGACGAGCTGCTCGAGATGGTGCGCGACGGCTTCGAGGCGGAGCGCGCCGAGAACCGGCGCCGCATGGAGGCGTTTCGGCGCAACAAGGAGAACCAGGAGCAGCTGCTCGAAGAGGCGCTCGCGGCGCTCGCGCGCGACGAGGCGATCAGCCAGCAGCTCGAGCTCGAGTACAACGAGAACGAGCTCGCGATCGGGGCCGCGCAGGATCGGATGACCGAGCGGCTCGGCGAGCTCGGCGAGCTGTTCGGCGTGGTGCGCCAGGTGGCGACCGACCTCGGCGCCCAGACCTGGGACTCGATGACGAGCTCCGAGGGCGGCTCGCACCGCGAGCTGCTCGATCGCCTGGGCCGCAGCAACGAGCTGCCTTCCACCCAGGACCTCGAGCGGCTCTGGCTGGAGCTGCAGCGCGAGATCACCAAGCAGGGCAAGGTCTCGCGCTACCGCACCACGGTGCTGACCCTCGAGGGCACCCAGGAGGAGCGCGACGTGATTCGCGCGGGCCCGTTCGTGGCGATCTCGGGCGGCCGCTACCTGCACTGGGAGCCCGAGGATCAGCTGCTGCGCGAGCTCAACCGCCAGCCGCCGTCCATTCATCTGGACACCGTGAGCGCGTTCGAGAACGCCACCACCGAGTTCGAGAAGTTGTCCGTGGACCCGTCGCGCGGCGAGCTGCTCGTCGCGCTGATCGACACGCCGAGCCGCAAGGAGCGCGTCCAGCAGGGCGGCTTCGTCGGCTACGTGATCATCAGTCTCGGCATCCTCGCGCTGCTGGTCGGGCTGTGGCGCTGGGTGGTGATCAGCGTGACGAGCCGCAAGGTGAACGCCCAGCGCAAGAGCGAGCGGGTCGATTCCGGAAATCCGCTCGGCCGGATTCTCGGCGTCGCCGAGGAGAACCGCTACGCGGACACCGAGACCCTCGAGCTCAAGCTCGACGAGGTGGTGCTGCGCGAGTCCTCGAAGCTCGAGAACTTCCTCTGGCTGGTCAAAACGGTGTCGGTGGTGGCGCCGCTGCTCGGGCTGCTCGGCACGGTGACGGGCATGATCAAGACCTTCCAGGCGATCACGCTGTTTGGCGCGGGCGATCCGCGGATGATGGCGGGCGGCATCTCGGAGGCGCTGGTCACGACGATGCTGGGCCTGATGACGGCGATCCCGCTGGTGCTGCTCTCCGACACGCTCGCGAACAGCGCCCGCAAGGTGATCGACGTGCTCGAAGAGAAGAGCGCCGGGCTGATCGCGATGCGCTCCGAGCAGGGCGATGTGGGAGATTGAGGCGTTCGCGGTGGTCCGCGGCTTCATCGAGCAGGGCGGCAACGTCCTGCTGGTGATCGCGTTCGTGACGGCCGTGATGTGGACGCTGATCATCGAGCGCTTCTGGTACTACCGCACCGGCTACCGCCGGGAGGAGAAGCACACCCAGCAGATCTGGGACGCGCGCGACGACCACTCCACCTGGAACTCGAAGCAGATCCGGCGGGTGCTGATCTCCGATCTGACGATGAACCTGTACTGGGGCCTCGGCATGATCGGCACGCTCGTGGCGCTCTGCCCGATGCTGGGCCTGCTCGGCACGGTGACGGGCATGATCGAGGTGTTCGACGTGATGGCCGCGGGCGGTGGCAACGCGCGCGGCATGGCGGCGGGCGTCTCGAAGGCGACGCTGCCGACCATGGCCGGCATGGTGGCGGCGATCTCGGGGATGCTGTTCCACATCCAGCTCGAGCGGTTCGCGGCGGACGCATCGGAGCGTCTCGCGGACCACCTGGAGGTCATCTCGGAGTAATCGATCCATGCGACGCAGACAGGACCGGAGAAAGAGCGAGAGCGAGGTGAACCTGACGCCGATGCTGGACGTCGTATTCATCATGCTGATCTTCTTCATCGTGACGGCGTCGGTCGTCAAGGAGTCCGGGATCGAGATCAGCCGTCCCGGAGCATCGACGGCGGTGCGCAAGGAGCGCGGCAACATCCTGATCGCGATCAGTGCGAACGATCAGATCTGGATGAACCGCCGCCAGGTCGATCCGCGCGCGCTGCGCGCGAACATCGAGCGCGCGCACGCCGAGAATCCGCAGGGCGCGGTGGTGATCCAGGCCGACAAGGCCGCGAAGACCGGGCTGCTCGTACAGGTGATGGACGCGGCGCGAGAAGCCGGCGTGGACGACGTCTCGCTCGCCGCGGACATCCTTCAGTGAATGAGCCGCCGACTCTCCATCTGCATCGGCCTCGCCTGCATCGTGACCTTCGGCCTCTTCTGGACCATGCAGGCGCTGATCAGCATGAGCGGTCAGCTCAAGGAGGGCAGGCCCGCGCCGAGCATCGAGTTCGTGCGACTCAAGCGCGACAGCGCGCCCGAGGAGAAGAAGCGCGAGCCGCCGAAGCGGCAGAAGCCGGAGCAGCAGCCCCCGCCGCCCGACATGAACCTCACGCAGAACATGAATCCCAGCGAGGCGGTCGGCGAGATCCTGCCGATGGTGGATACCGCGGTCGAGCTCGAGAAGGCGTCGAGCCTGGGCGCGGGCGGCGGCGACCGCGACGTCGTGCCGCTCGTGCGGGTCGACCCCGAGTACCCACCCCAGGCGAAGCAGCGCCGCATCGAGGGTTGGGTCGATGTCGAGTTCACGATCGGGCCGGCGGGCACGGTCGAGGATGTGAAGGTGATCGACGCAAACCCGCGCGGAATCTTCGAGCAGGCGACCCTGCGCGCGGTGCGCCGCTACCGCTACAACCCGAAAATCGTTGACGGTGTGGCCGTCGCCAGGCACGGTGTACAGGTGCGGATTCGCTTCGAACTCGCGGGAGGTTGACGCGATGCGGGCCCCGACGCCGCGACTTGCCCTGCTGGCGCTGCTCGCGCTGCTGGCGCTGCAGCAGCCGATCGTTCGATCGGCCGCCGCGCAGCAGACGCCGCGCGAGCCGATCGACCTCGAAGAACTGGAGAAGGACCGCGCGCAGAAGGCGCGGCGCCATCCGCCCGCGCAGCGCATCTCGCGCTATCTCGCCGCCGCCGCCAAGGAGGTCGACGAGGATCGGCCGGAGGAGGCGACGAAGCTGCTGCAGAAGCTTCGCCCGAACCGACTCAACCCCTACGAGCGCGCGCTCGTCTACCGGATGCTCGCGCACGTCGCCTACGGGGCGAACGACTCCGAGGGGGCGATCGCGTACTTCGAGAAGTTCCTCGCCGAGGAGATGCTGCCGATCCGCGACGAGGCGCGCGCGCGCTTCAACATCGCGCAGCTCTACCTCTCGATGCAGCGCTGGCAGGAGGCGATCGACTGGCTGCAGAACTGGATGCTCTACGTCGAGGAGCCGGACCCGCTCGGCTACTACCTGATGGGGATGGCCTACTACCAGCTGGAGGACTTCGAGGCCGCGATCGAGCAGACGAAGAAGGCGGTGGAGCTGCGGCCCGAGCCGCGCGAGGCCTGGCTGCGGCTGCTCGCCGCGCTCTACGCGCAGAATCAGGACTACGAGAACGCCACTCCGGTGCTCGAGGAGCTCGTGCTGCGCTTTCCGAAGAAGACCTACTGGGTGCAGCTCTCGCTGATCTACGGCGCGCACGAGAAGTACCGCCGCGCGCTGTCCGTGCAGCAGGTGGCCTACGCGCAGGGTCTGCTCACCGAAGACAAGGAGCTGCGCCGGCTCGCGCGCTCCTACCTGTACCACGACCTGCCGTATCCGGCCGCGAAGGTGCTCGAGAAGGGGCTCGCGGAGGGCGCGATCGCTCGCGACAGCGAGGCGCTCGAGCTGCTGGCCAACAGCTGGATCGCCGCGCGCGAGTACGAGCGATCGCTCGAGCCGCTGCGCGTCGCGGCCGAGCTCTCGGACGACGGGAACCTCTACGTGCGCCTCGGGCAGGTGCACATGCAACGCGAGCTGTGGAAGGAAGCGACCGCGCTGTTCGAGAAGGCCGTCGCGAAGGGCGGGCTGAAGGACCTCGGCAACGCGGAGCTGCTGCTGGGCATCGCCTACTACAACCGCGCCGAGGTCGCGCGCGCGCGCTCGTCGTTCCTGCGCGCGCGCCAGTACGAGTCGACGCGAAGCGCGGCGAACCGCTGGATCACCCACCTCGACAACGAGCTCAACGCCACCGCGAGCTGACGCCGGGCGCGTCAGTCGCGTCGGCGCGCTCCTTCCGTCGTCGGCGTTCTACCAGAGCCGGATGCGGCTGCTCGAGGATCGGCGCGGGCCGGGGCGGCTGCGCTCCTTGCGCCGGCGCCTGCGCATGCGCGCCTGGAGCGCCTTGCGCCGCGCCTCCAGGCGGGGGGGCTCGCCGGCCCTGCGGTGCCGTTCGCGGTACTCGCAGAAGTCCTCGTAGGCCTCGATCTCGTGCGTCAGCTCGCGCGCGACCAGCTCGACCATGATCGCGTCGTCGAGGTAGCCGATGCCCGGGATGCGGTCCGGGATGAGGTCATCGGGGTCGACGAAGTACGCGATCGCGTCGAGGATGCGCGCGCGATCCTCGCCCTCGAGCCGCCAGTCGTCGTCGCGCAGCATCGCGATCAGCTGCTCGAGCTTGCGGATGCGCGCGATCACGAAGTCGGGCGGCTTCGCGGCGATGGCCTCCTGCACGAGATTCGCCGCGCCGCGGATCACGGCCGCCTCTTTGGCCACGTTGTCGCTCGCGCGCACCTGCTTCAAGCGGTCGCGAAAGAAGCGGATGTCGCGCGGGCTGAGCTCGAAGCTGACCTTCATGTCGATCCGACGCCTCCGTTTGCGGGAATCACTTGGCCCGCGCGCGCTCGAACGAAGGCCGCCCGGTGCAGCGACCCATCCAGCGCGCCGCGTTCGCGAACTTCGAGATGTCGAAGCGCGCGAAGTGAGCGATCGAGAGCGTCCCGGCGAGGTTGAGGTCCGCGATCGTGAAATCGCCGCCGAGCAGGTATTCGCGATCCGACAGGTGTGCGTCGAGCACCCGCAGTGGTCGTTCGATCGCGGCTTCGGCGTTCGCGACGACCGCCGGGTCCCGCTGGCCCTCGGGCAACAGCACCTTGTGGAGCACCATCGGGATCACGTGCGGCTCGAGCTCGGTCATGCCCCAGATCGTCCACTGGATCGCGCGCGCTTCGTCGTGCGGGTCACTCGGGTAGAGCTTGCCGCCGTAGCGCTTGGCGAGGTAGAGGTTGATGGCCATCGACTCGAAGAGTTTTAGATCGCCGTCCACGAGCGCAGGAATGCGGCCGTTGGGATTGATCTCGAGGTATTCGGGCGTCTTGCTCTGCTCCAGATACGAGGTCGGAATCAACTCGTAGTCGACGCCGACTTCCTCGGCTGCCCAGATCGATCGCAGCGCGCGCGAGGCCGGAATTCCGTAGAGCTTCATCGGTTTCTCCTCGAGGTGCGGGCGGCCCGAGAAGGGTCCGACCGGAAGGCCGAAGATAGAGGACGGCCGGTCAGCGCAGCCACTCGATCAGCTCGTCGACGAGCTCCTCGCCCGCATCCTCCTGGATGAAGTGACCGGCGTCGCGGACGATCTTGTGGGGCTGGCGGGCTGCGCCCGGGATCCGAGCCTGGAAGACCTTCTCGGCGCCGGCCGTGACGGGATCGCCGTCGCCGAACAGCGTCAGGAACGGCCGCTCGTAGCGGGCCAGCATTTTCCAGGCCTCGCGGTTGTTGCGCGCCTCCTGGAGATCCGGCTCGGTGGGCACGAGCAGCGGGAACTGGCGCGCGCCCGCCTTGTGGCGCTCGTCGGGGAACGGCGCGTCGTACGCCGCGCGCACCGCGTCGGCCAGCGGCCGGACCGTCGCGCCCGCGATGATCCCGCCGACGGGAAACTCCGGCACGCTCTGGGAGAACTCGCGCCAACGGAGGAAGGCCTCGGGCACCGCTTCGAGGCCCGTCGGCAGAAACGTGTTCGCGGCGCAGACCGAGGCGAATCGCTCGGGTCGCTCCGCGAGCAGCCGCAGCCCGAGCAGGCCGCCCCAGTCCTGACAGAAGAGATGGACGTCGACGAGCCCGAGCTGGTCGAGCAGCGTGCGGAGCCAACCGAGGTGTCTCGCGTAGGTGTAGTCGCTGCGCTCGGCGGGCTTGTCGGATCGGCCGAAGCCGATCAGATCGGGCGCGATGCAGCGCAGGCCCGCCGCCTCGAGCGGCGGAATCATCTTCCGGTAGAGATAGCTCCAGCTCGGCTCGCCGTGCAGCAGCAGCATCACGGAGCCACCGCGGGGGCCGCGATCGACGTAGTGCATCTGCAGCGGCCCGGTATCGGCATCGCCGACATCCAGGTAGTGGGCGTCGAACGGATAGCCCGGCAAACCCTCGGTCGCGGACTCCGGCGCGCGAAGCACCTGCATCGCCATCGCGCGAGCATAGCCGCCGGGGCACCGGCCCGCGATCGACGACCGAGACCGCCCACGCGCCGCGATCGTCTGCGCGCCACGATCCTCGCGAGCCGCGGTGGTCGGCGCGCCGCGATCGCTCCTCCCCTGCCCAGATCTTCTGTCCAGGGAGCTCGTTGCGCGCCGATTGATCTTTGGCGCTCGACAGCTCATCGCACATCGGCCGGGTCGTCGGCACTCAACTGGATTTGAATCCAGTTGCAGCAGATAGCGGTGCGATCGAACCGGAGCCCAATCCCGTTGCGGCGGATCGGAATCTCGCGCGAAGAGCGTCGGAGTCCGGTGACATGCGGATCGAAATCCGACGCAAACCATCTGCGAATTCCGTCACGAGCGCGCGAGATCGGCCGCGACTCCGCTCTCGGCTCGGTTGCGGCGAAACGGCTCGCGGGCATATCCTCCCATTCTGGATTCCGCACCGATGCAGACGTCCGAGCAGCTGACCGAGGTCCGCGAGGCGCATCGCTTCGATGAGCGCGCGCTCGATCGCTATCTCGCGGAGCATCTCGCGGGCTACCGGGGGCCGCTGCGGGTTCGGCAGTTCGAGGGGGGGCAGTCGAACCCCACCTTCCTACTCGGCGCGCAGAGCGGCGAGTACGTGCTGCGCAAGAAGCCGCCCGGGGTGTTGCTGCCCCGCGCGCACATGGTCGAGCGCGAGTATCGGATCATCGCGGCGCTGGCGGACACCGACGTTCCCGTGCCCCGCGTGCACCTGCTCTGCGAAACGCCCGAGCCGATCGGCACCCCGTTCTACGTGATGGACTACGTGCGCGGGCGGCTGCTGCGCGACCCGACGCTGCCGGATCTGAAGCCCGCCGAGCGGCGCGCGATCTACGAGGAGATCCTGCGGGTGCTCGCGAGCCTGCACGCGGTCGACTACGAGGCGATCGGCCTCGGCGACTACGGAAGGCCGGGCAACTACTTCGGGCGCCAGATCCGCCGCTGGAGCCAGCAGTACGAGGCGTCGAAGACCCGGGAGATCCCGAGCATGGACCGGCTGATGCGGTGGCTGCCGGAGAACATCCCCGCCGACGACACGAGCTGCATCGTCCACGGCGACTACCGGCTCGACAACCTCGTGCTCGCCGCCGACGAGGTGCGCGTGAACGCGGTGCTCGACTGGGAGCTGTCGACCCTCGGCCACCCGCTCGCGGACCTCGCACACGGCTGCGCGCAGTACCACGTCTCGATCGCAAACCGGCCGCCGCTGCCGGACGGCGCGACACGGGGCGCCGGCGACATCGTCGCCGGCGCGGAAAGCGGAATCCCGAGCGAGCGCGAGTACGTCGAGACCTACTGCCGCTACACGGGTCGATCGGGCGTGCCGCATTGGAATTTCTACCTCTCGTTCGTGATCTTTCGCTACGCGGGCATCGCGCAGGGCGTCTACAAGCGCGGGCTGCAGGGCAACGCGAGCTCGCAGCAGGCCATGAGCCTCGGGGCGGTCGTCGAGATCGCGAGCGACAAGGCCTGGGAGATCGCCCAGCGCCCGCCGATCGATTCGTGATTGCGATCGATCGGCCGAGCTGACTCGAACACGGGAGAAGTCGCAATGCACTTCGAGTACAACGAGCGGACGCAGTACACGCTGGAGCGGATTCGGGCGTTCATGGACGAGCACGTCTACCCCAACGAACAGACCTATCACCGCCAGCTCGAAGCTTTGGGGAACGATCGATGGCAGGTGATCCCGATCGTCGAAGAGCTCAAGGGGATCGCGCGCAAGGCCGGGCTCTGGAACCTCTTCCTGCCCGATAGCGAGCGCGGCGGTGGCTTCACGAACCTCGAGTATGCGCCGATGTGCGAGGAGATGGGGCGCGTCCACTTCGCCTCCGAGATCTTCAACTGCTCGGCACCCGACACGGGCAACATGGAGGTGCTGGAGCGCTACGGAAACGAGGACCAGAAGAAGCGCTGGCTCGAGCCGCTGCTGGCGGGCGAGATCCGCTCCGCGTTCGCGATGACCGAGCCCGAGGTGGCCTCGTCGGACGCGACGAACATCCGCACCGAAATCCGCCGCGAGGGCGACGAGTACGTGATCAATGGCCGCAAGTGGTGGACCTCGGGGGTCGCGGACCCGCGCTGCGAGGTGATGATCGTGATGGGCCGCACCAACCCCGACGCGCCGATCCACGAGCAGCAGAGCCAGATCCTCGTCGAGCGCGACCGGCCCGGGGTCGCGATCGAGCGCAACCTGCCGGTCTTCGGCTACGACGACGCGCCGCACGGCCACGGTGAGGTGACGTTCGAGAACGTACGCGTGCCCGCGTCGAACATCCTGCTCGGAGAGGGGCGCGGCTTCGAGATCGCCCAGGGCCGGCTCGGGCCGGGGCGCATCCACCACTGCATGCGCACGATCGGCGTCGCGGAGCGCGCGCTCGAGATGATGTGCGAGCGGCTGCTCGAGCGCGAGGCCTTCGGCAAGAAGATCGGCGAGCACTCGGTCTGGGAGGAGCGCGTCGCGAACGCGCGCATCGAGATCGAGTGCGCGCGCCTGCTCACCCTCAAGGCCGCCTACATGATGGACACGGTCGGCAACAAGGTGGCGCGCTCGGAGATCGCGATGATCAAGGTCAAGGCACCCAACGCGGCGCTTCAGGTGCTCGACGACGCGATCCAGGCCTTCGGCGGCGCCGGCGTCACCACGGACCCCGGGCTCGCGGCCGCCTATGCGGGCGTGCGCACGCTGCGCATCGCGGACGGGCCCGACGAGGTGCACCGCCGCACGATCGCGAGGCTCGAGTACCGCAAGGCGAAGACGCGCCGCGAGAAGCGCGCCGCGGGCTGAGCGGGGAGCGCTCGCGGGCGAACGCGAGATGGCAGCGGGGTGGCCGACGGTGAATTTCGCAGACAAGCGACAGACCGCAGCGGGCTAGCGGACCGTGAAGCTGGCGGGCAAGCGCGCGATCGTCACCGGAGGCGCGAACGGTATCGGCCGCGCGCTCGCGCAGAGATTCGCGGCCGAGGGCGCGCGCGTCGTCGTCGCGGACCTCGATTTCGAGTGCGCGCGCCAGCTGGCCGCCGAGATCGACGGGCTCGCGCTCGCGGTCGACGTGGCCGACGAGGCCGCGCTGCGCGCGCTCGTCGAGCGCGCCGAGCGCGAGGTCGGCCCCGTCGATCTGTTCTGCTCCAACGCGGGCATCGGCGCGCTCGGCGGCCTGGAGGTCGCCAACGAGGGCTGGCAGCGGATCTGGGAGGTCAACGTGATGGCCCACGTCTACGCGGCGCGGGCCGTGCTGCCGTCGATGCTCGCGCGCGGCGGCGGCTACCTGCTCATCACCGCGTCCGCGGCGGGGCTGCTCACCCAGATCGACTCCGCACCGTACTCGGTGACGAAGCACGCGGCCGTCGGCTTCGCGGAGTGGCTCGCCGTCCGCTACGGCGACCGCGGCATCGCGGTCTCGGCGCTGTGCCCCCAGGCGGTGCGCACCGCGATGACGGCCGACTACGCAGACGGCGGCGTCGCGGGCGTCGACGGGATGCTCGAGCCCGAGCAGGTCGCGGACTGCGCGGTCGAAGCGATCGGCGAGGAGCGCTTCCTGATCCTCCCGCACCCGACCGTGGCCGGATACCTGCAGAAGAAGGTCGCGGACTACGATCGCTGGCTCGCGGGGATGCGCCGGCTGCGCGACCGCTTCCAGTCCGGCTGAGCGCGCGCCGCGACCGGCCGAAGAGCCCGGGCTGCGCTCGAAATCAGTCCGCGATCTTCACGAGCTGCTTGCCGAAGTTCTCGCCGCGCAGCATGCCGCGAAACGCGCTGACCGCCGCGTCGAGACCGTCGGCGACGCTCTCGCGGTACTTCAGCTGGCCGCTCTTGATCCACTCCGCGAGCCGCTGCGTGGTCTCCGCGTGCTCGTCCGCCCACTCGAAGACCAGGAAGAAGCGGTGCTCGGGCGGATTGGGCAGCGCGCCGAAGACGTCGAACGGTGACTCCACGCTCGCGATGTCGGTCGCGTTGTACTGCGAGATGTAGCCGCAGATCGGCACCCGCGCGCCCGCGTTCAGCAGCGGCGCGACCGCGCGCGAGACCTCGCCTCCGACGTTCTCGAAGTAGACGTCGATGCCGTCCGGGCACGCGGCCGCGAGGTCGCCCGCGAGCTCACCCGCCTTGTAGTCGACGCAGGCGTCGAGGCCGAGCTCGTCGATCGCGTAGCGGCACTTCGCCTCGCCGCCCGCGATGCCCACCGCGCGGCAGCCGATCATCTTGGCGACCTGCCCGACCACCGAGCCCACCGCACCCGAAGCCGCCGACACCACCACGGTTTCACCGGCCTTCGGGTTGCCGACGCGCATCAACCCGTGGTAGCCGGTGCGGCCGGGCATGCCCGCGGGCCCGAGGAAGACCGAGAGCGGCAGGCCCGCGGGATCCACCTTGTGGAGCATCGGCGTCTCGTCGCTGACGACCGCGTACTGCTGCCAGCCCGTGTAGCTCGTCACGACGTCGCCGACCGCGAACTTCTCCGAGCGAGACTCCACGATCCGCCCGACGGTCTCTCCCTGGACGACCTGATCGAGCTCCATCGGCGGCATGTAGGACTCGACGTCGTTCATCTTGGGGCGCATGTAGGGATCGAGTGAAAGCCAGAGGATCTGGATCAGGGATTCGCCGGGTTGGAGCTCGCGCACCAAGTTGGTCTCGAAGCGAAAATCCTCGTCCCGGACCTCGCCGACGGGGCGCCGGGCCAACACGATCGAACGGTTCTGGTATGCAGTCATCGATTGGGGGCCTCCTGGTTGCCATCAAGCCTTCGCGTTGGCGCCGCCGTCGAGCGGAACCACCGCGCCCGACACGTAGGCGCCCGCGCGCGAGCAGAGGAACAAGACCGCGCCCGCCGCGTCTTCCGGGCAGCCCCAGCGCTTGAGCGGGATGCCATCTGCCACCATCTGCCGCGTCGCCTCGTTTCGGGCGGCCTCTTTCATCATCTCGGTGTCGAACGGGCCCGGCGCGATCGCGTTGACAGTGATGTGCCGATCGGCGAGCTCGTTCGCGAGGATCCGCGTGACGTGGTGGAGCCCGGCCTTGCTCGCCGCGTACGCGTAGGCGGTCCAGCTCTTCGTGATCGTCCCGAGCATCGAGCCGACGTTGACGACGCGCGCGGGATCGTCGACCGTGCCCGCGCTGGCGAGCAGCGGCGTGAGCTCGCGCGTCAAGATGAACGGCGCGGTCAGGTTCAGCGTGAGCACCTTGTCCCAGGCGTTCCAGGGGAACTCCTCGTACGCCGCGCCCCAGGCGGCGCCCGAGTTGTTGACCAGGATGTCCAGCTGATCTTCGCGCCGCTTGATTTCGTCCGCGAGCCCGACCACGCCCGCTTCCTCCGACAGGTCCGCGCCCAGGCCGACGCAGCGGTCGCCTCCTCCGAGCTCCGCCGCGACCTTCTCGCAGACCTCGCGCTTGCGCGACGCGATGTAGACCTTCGCGCCCGAAGCGACGAGGGCTTCGGTCATCATCAGCCCGATCCCCCGCCCGCCTCCCGTGACGAGCGCGACCTTTCCCGCGACCGAAAAGAGCTGATCGAGTCCGATCATGCCTTCGACTCCCGCCTCCTTCGACTCTCGCCTGGTTGGCCCCCACATCCTACACGAGCACCGGCCGGAAATCGTCCAGACCCCCGCGCAGCGCGGACCGCCCGCACCGCAGCGGGCCGCAGGCGCACGCTGTTCCGTTCCGGCCCCACCGTTGCGGCGCGAGCTGCCCGAGCCGAACCGTGGGATCCCGAGATCCCGGCATCCGAACGACGGAGCCGCGAAATCTCGCGAGCCGGTCTCCCGGTGGCGATGATCCCGGATACAATCGGGTTGGCGATGGGGGGTCATCGCCAATCGCGAACAACGAACTCGAGACGATCCAAGGTGCGGGTCCGACTGCTCCCGAGTGCGGAGGGTCGGACCGCCAACAAGGAGAGAACATGAAAAGTCGTTTGTCCATGCTCGCCATTCCAGTGCTCTTGCTATTTGCGATCGGCACCGGGTGTATCGGCAACTTCGGACTCACCGGGAAGGTCCGCCAGTTCAACCTCGAAACGACCCAGGACCGGTGGGGCCGCGAGATCGTCTTCGTGGTACTCCACGTGATACCCGTCTATCCATTCGCGGGCTTCCTCGACATTCTCGTGTTCAACTCGATCGAGTTCTGGACGGGGACGAATCCGATCGACGGGAGCGCGAGCGTCACGCCGGTCGCGATCAACGAGTGGATGACGGAAGACGGCACGAAGATCACGATGAAGGGCCTGCCGGACGATTCGATCGATGTGAACGTGGTCGCGCCCAACGGCGAGGAGCGCTTCTTCAACCTCACGCGAACCGACGAAGGAGTCACTGCCCGGGACGCAGACGGCAACGTCATCGTCAGCGCCGGCGACCTTCCGATGGAGGTGGTCGAGGGCCACCTCTAGCCGCGGCCAGCGTCGGACCATCTCGGGCGCCGCAGCCGCGAGCCGCGGCGCCCCTTTTCAGATGTTGGGCTTCAGCAGGCGCCGCGGGGCCGGCGGCTCGGCCGGTCGGTCCGCGAGAGCCGGCCGGGGGAGCCCGAGCCGGCGCATCCAGAGCCAGTAGACCATGCCGGGCACGAGGCAGGCGGGCAGCGAAGCCGTCGCGTAGTGGAAGAGCGGGTGCGCTTCGTAGCTGATCGGATCGAGGATCAGGATGTAGACGAGCATGCCGAGCGCGGTGCAGGCCAGCGCGGGCCAGTTGAAGCCGCGCGTGTAGTAGTACTCGGTGGAGGGGTGGTCGTCGAAGATCGCCCAGATGTTCAGGCTCTGGCGGCGCAGGAAGACGAAGTCCGCGAACAGGATGCCGCCGAGCGGCGCGTAGAGCGTGCCGTTGTAGGCGAGAAAGCTCGTCCCAAATGAATAGATCTCGGCGGGCCAGATCGCGAACGGCACGCAGGGCACGAGCGACCAGATCACCAGGTGCCACCACGGACGCGCGCGCAGCGCGTGCAGGTGGCGCAGCGCGAGGCCGCAGGTGTAGGTGGCGACCGCCGCCGAGCTCACGTTCGCCATGCCCACGAAGAGCAGCGCGAGCACGCCCAGCCAGACCCCGCCGATCGGGATCATCCACTCCGTGGGGTCGTCGGTGCCGATCACCAGGCTCGAGAACAGCGACACGCAGGTCACCAGCGCCATCGCGAGGCCGAGCTGGATCAATTCTGGGTAGACGGCCGCGCGCTTCTTGCGCGTGTTGCGCGTCAGAAAGCCGATGCCCGCCCACCAGCCGATGCCGCCCGCGAGGCTCAGCTCGAAGACGAACACGTAGTTGACCCACTTCTGCTCGAAGGGCGCGAGCGGCGGCGCAGCGGCGATCGCGCTCCAGCCGTGCTCGCGCAGCAGCAGCACGAACATGCCCAGCGAGATCAGCGCGAGCCCCGGCCCGATGTAGGCGTTGGTGATCTTGAGCAGGTGCACGCCGCGCGTCACCACCAGGTAGGTGAGCCAGATGCCGAGCGTCACGCCC
>JBFGGA010000028.1:0-24378 GCA_041579295.1 Myxococcota bacterium
ATCGCCGACCACTTCGGTCTCGAAGCGGTTCCCGAGCTTCGGGCGCGCTTCAACGTGGCGCCGGGGCAGGACATCGCGACCGTTTCCGCTCCGACCGCGGAGCGCGGGCCGCAGCTCGCGCCGCGCCGCTGGGGCCTGGTGCCGTCCTGGGCCAAGGACGAGAAGATCGGCAACCGGCTGATCAACGCGCGCGCGGAGACCGCGGCCGAAAAGCCGTCGTTTCGGTCCGCACTGCGGCGCCGCCGCTGCCTGGTGCCGGCCGACGGGTTCTACGAATGGGCCGGTCCGAAGGGAGCGAAGCAACCCCATCTCATCGACCTCGAGGGTCGCGCGCTGTTCGCGTTCGCGGGCCTCTGGGAGCGCTGGAAGGATCCCGCGGGCGCGGCGCTCGAGAGCTGCACGCTGCTCACCACCGCGGCCAGTGAGAACCTCAGCGCGCTTCACGCGCGCATGCCGGTGATCGTCGACCCCGCCGACTACGTGCTCTGGTTGGATCCCCAGGTCGACGACCCGCGCCTCGTCGCGCCGGTGATCGATCGCAACCTCGGCAGCGCGCTGCGCTTCCATCCCGTGAGCAAGTACGTAAACGACGTCCGACACGACGACCCACGCTGCCTGGAGGCCGTCGCGGGCGCGCCCTCGCTCTTCTGACGCATGGACGAGCGAGCACGGGCATCCGCGGCGGGGATCGGGCGCCGCGCGCGACGCGAAGGCGGCCCGCTCCGCGCGCGCGAACGGCAGCGCTGGGCTCCGCGGCTGCGGCGCGCACTGCTCTACTCGATCGGCGCGCTCTACGCGCTCTCGATTCCGTGGTATCGCGGCGACGCGCCGGCCCGCCTGGTCTTTGGGCTGCCCGACTGGGTGGCGGTCGCACTTCTGTGTTACGCGGCGGCGGCGGCGCTCAACGCGGTGGCCTGGCTGCTGACCGAGATCCCGGACGCGGTCCAAGATGACGAGGCGCGCAGGCCGTGACCTCGGGCTGGCTCGGCGTACTGGGTCTGGTCGCCTATCTCGTTCTGCTGATCGGGATCACCGTCGTGGCTCGCCTCGCGCGCCGGAGCGAGTCTCCCGACGATCACTTCCTCGCCGCGCGCGGGCTCGGCGTCTTCGTGCTCTTCCTCACCCTCTACGCGACGGCCTACAGCGGAAACTCCCTGCTCGGCTACCCGGGCGAGGCCTATCGGCAGGGTTTCTCGTGGGTGATGGCGACGGGCTTCATGCTGTCGATCGTCGTGGTCTTCCACGCGCTCGCCCCGAAGCTGCGGCCGATCGCGATCCGCGAGCGCTTCGTGACCCCCGGCGATTGGGTTCGCTTCCGCTTCGGGGGCGAATCGGGCGGGCGCGCGCTGCTGTTCTGCGTTTCGCTGCTGATGGCCGTCGCGCTCGCGAACTTCTTGTTCGCGCAGCTCAAGGCGATGGGGGAGCTCGCGGAGCAGTTCACCGGCGGCCTGCTGTCCTACGAGCTGGGCGTCCTCCTGCTCGCGGCCATGATCCTGCTCTACGAGACGCTCGGCGGCATGCGCGCCGTGGCGTGGACCGACGCGCTGCAGGGCGTCTTGATGATGATCGGCCTCGGCGTGCTGCTCCACTGGCTGCTCGGCGATGCCGGGGGGCTCGGGGCGCTCACGCGCGAGATCCTCGCGGTCCGACCCGACGCCGCGGATCTGCCCGATGCGCGCGTGCAGGCCAACTGGCTCAGCACGATCGCGCTGCTCGGCATCGCGAGCGTCGTCTACCCGCAGGCGATCCAGCGCATCTACGCGGCCCGCAGCGGCCGCATCCTGCGCCGCTCGCTCGCGCTGATGAGCTTCATGCCGCTCGCGACGACCTGGGTCGTCACGCTGATCGGCCTCGCGGCGATCGCGCGCTTCCAGGGGCTGGGCGACGTCGAGGCGGATCGCGTGATGCCGCTGCTGCTCGGAGAATGGGCGCGCGCGGGTCTCGGATATTCGGTGGCTGCGATGGTCGTGTTCCTGGGCGCGCTCGCCGCGATCATGTCCACCGCGGACTCGGTGCTGCTCTCGCTGGGCTCGGTGGTCGCGGAGGATCTGTTCGGCCGCCCGCGCCGCGAGGCGGCCACGACGCGCTTCGGCAAGCGCGCCGCGGTGGTGTTGATGGGCGCGATGACGCTGCTCGCGATCGGGGCGCGCGACGTGACGCTCTGGGGTGTGATCGAGCTCAAGATGGAGCTGCTGATCCAGTGCGCCCCGGCCTTCCTGATCGCGATCCACTGGCCGCGGCTTCGCGCGCATCCGGCGTTGCTCGGCCTCGCCGTCGGCGTGGGCGTCGCGATCTGGGGCGTCGCGCTGGACTCGAATCGGGTCTTCGGCATCCACGTCGGCCTGCTGGGCGTCGCCGCCAACGCGGCGATCGCCTGCCTCGGCTCGCTGTTGCGCGCGCCCGCTCGGTCGCGAGAGCGCCCAGCGCAATCCGAGTGACCCGGCGGCGGCTCGCTTGCTCCGCTGCACGGGTCGCGGTCCCCACGCGCTCCCGTTAAGCTCGGGCGGTCGCCGGAGATTCGCCACGTCGAAAGCAACGGGTCGATCGCCAGGGCGCTGGACGATCTCCGGCCCCGCCCGTCTTCGACCCGTCAACCGAACAGGAGGAATCGCATGTCTCGAAAGAATCTCGAATGCGCGGTCGCGCTATCGCTAGCGGCGCTCTGCGCGACCGGCTGCGTGGTGATCGAGGACGGCGAGGTCGGCGTCTCGAAGAGCTTCGGGCGGATCAAGGACGAGCCCGTCAGCCAGGGTGTGGTGATCCAGGTTCCGGTGATCCGAACCGTGGAGACCTGGAACGTCAAGCTCCAGGAGCTCAAGGAGACCGCACAGGTGCCGTCGTCGGAGGGCCTGATCGTCGGCCTCGACACCTCGCTGCTCTTCCAGGTGGTGCCGGAGTCGGCGCCGGAGATCCGGCAGACGATCGGTTGGAACTACGTCGACCTGCTGATCATCCCGTACTTCCGCAGCGCGCTGCGCGACGTGGTCAGCGGCTACCCGGTCAAGAAGGTCTACTCGGAGGCGGGCCGCAAGGACATCGCCGCGCGGGTGAAGGAGTTCCTCGAGGGCAACCTCGAGCCGCGGGGCGTTCTCGTCGTCGACGTGTTGATGCGTGACGTGAAGCTGCCGCAGCGCTTCAAGGAGAGCATCGAGGCCAAACTCACCGCGGAGCAACGCGTGCAGCAGAAGCAGTTCGAGCTCGAGCAGGCGGTGAAGGACGCCGAGATCGAGGTCGCGCGGGCGCGCGGTGCCGCCGAGTCTCAGGAGATCGTGCGCTCGACGCTCTCGGATTCCTATCTCCAGTACCTCTGGATCAAGACCCTCAACGAGAACCCCAACGTGATCTACGTGGCCACGGAGGCGAACCTGCCGCTGTTCAAGAACGCGAGGTAGGGGCGCGGACCGGCGGATCGCCCGCGGGGCCTCGCCAGCGCCCGCGGCGGCCTCGGATCGCCGAACGATGCCGGCCGGTTGGGGGGGCGGGTTGCGCGCGCGTGGAGCGCCCGTCAAGTCCCGGCCGAGCGGCGCCGATAAGTAGGGGTGGAAACGCCACGGAGTTGGGGATCGTCTCCCGCTCCTCGACAAGAGCAAACCCGGTGGGAGCCGGGGACGCAAAGCCAGTGCCCGAGCTCGGACGCTCCGAGTGGGTCGAACGGCTGCCGAAAGGAGGGTTGCAGATGACCGCTCCCCGCCGCGCCAGCGCGGCCCTCATCGCGCTCGGAATCCTCAGTCTCTCCGGCGGCGCTGCGCCGCCGCCCGTCGAGCCCTCCGCTGCGCTCGACCCCTACGCGCACGGGGCCTTCGCGTCGAGCGAGGACGCCCACGCGGCCGCGAAGCGGCTCGGCGGCCTCCACACCGGCCTGACCTCGGCGGAGCTCACGCGGCTGTCGGCGGCGATCGCCGCGGAGTCCCGCCGCGCCGAGCTCCCGGTGGAGCTCGTGCTCGCGCTGATCGAGGTCGAGAGCTCCGGCGACAGCTTCGCGCTCTCGGCGGCGGGCGCGATGGGGCTGATGCAGCTGATGCCCAGGACCGCGGAAGCCGTCGCGCGGCGCATCGGCCTGCGCTGGCAGGGGCCCGAGATGCTGTTCGACCCCGTGCACAACGTCCGGCTCGGCATCACGTACCTGCGCGAGCTGCTCGATCGCTACGAGAGCCTGCCGGTCGCGCTGGCCGCCTACAACTGGGGCCCGACGCGAATCGGCGAGAGGTTGCAGCGCGGCGAGCCGGTTCCGGCCCTCTATGCCCGGCGGGTGCTGTCCGCGTACGCGGAGGCGACGTCGCGGGCGCTCGCGATCTGAAGCGAGCGGCGCACCCCTCGGGCGTCCGCTTCTTCTTGGGACGCCCGTATCGCTTCAGTTCTCGGGGGTGACGATGACGCTGACGCGCGCGTCGCCCTTCGTGCCGGCGACGACGACGGAGACCTTGCGGTCGTTCTTGACCGCGTCGAACGAGAGCTGACCGCCGAGCTTCTGGTCGTCGAGGATCTGCCAGCCATCCCTCTCGAGGTTCGACTGGTAGAAGTCGAAGATGTCCTGCTGATCTTCGGACGACTTGAAGGTCACGATCATGCCCTCGTCCGGGGACGACATCGACGCCATCGGCGTCGAACCGGGGAAGATCGGAACGTCGCTCGGGAACTCTTCGGGCATGTCGATCTCTTCACCGATGCTGGCGGTGAAGGTCTTGCCCTCGGGGCTGGTCGCGGTCAGGTGCATCCCCTTGCCGTCCGGATCCATCTTCTCCACGATCGTGTTCGGACCCTTGAACTTGGGCAACGTCCGGGTCTGCGCTGCCGTGTCGGATTTGGGCGCGGTCTCGGACTTCGGCTGAGCCGCGGGAGCGGGCCGCGCCGCGGACTCCTCCTGATCCCGGGCGGATTCCTCACCGCCACAGCCGCTCAGCAGCAGAAATGCCGCGGCCGCGGTGAGAAGCGTCCGATTGGTCTTCGAGGACATCGCAGGTGCCCCTCCACGTTGAGTGCGCCACATCGTACATCGGCGGTTGCATCTTGAGAACCCCCCTGGGCCGCTCGCGTTCCGCGAGATCGGGCCCCGGTTAGCAGCCTCCGGGGCGCCTGGCGTATGATCCGCCGCGCAACCCCCTCGTCGAGATGCGAATCCAAGCGCTTCAACAGAAAGGAAATCCGCTCATGACCGCACCGCTGAATCGGCGAACGGTCGCCCATCTGATCTTGACCGCTTCGCTGGTCGCCAACGCCGCCTGCACCGAGCAGGGGGGTGGGACGTCGGCCGCCTCGGGAACGCCAACCGAAGACGAGAAGATCTTCTATTCGATCGGCCTGATGGCCGGGATGGGGATGACCGAGTTCGAGCTCACGGAAGCCGAATTCGCGTGGGTCGCGCGCGGCGTGGCGGACGCGGCTTTGGGCCGCGAGCCGCTGGCAAATCCGCAGGATCACATGCCCGCGATCCAGCAGGTCTACTCCGCGCGCCGCGCGCGCGCGAATGCCGCGGAGGCCACGGCATCTGCCGAATTCCTCGAGCGGGAGGCCGCGGCCGAAGGCGCCGTGCGTTCCGAATCGGGGATGATCATGCGGGTGCTCGCGGCCGGCGACGGCGCGCAGCCCGAGCCGACCAACACCGTGAGGGTGCACTATCACGGGACGCTGCGCGACGGGACCGTGTTCGATAGCTCGGTCGACCGCGGGACACCCGCCGAATTTCCGCTCGACCGCGTGATCCCGTGCTGGACGGAAGCCGTCACGCAGATGAAGGTCGGGGGTAAGAGCCGCGTCGTCTGCCCCGCGTCCATCGCGTACGGCTCGCGCGGCATGGGGGCGATCCCGGGAGACGCCGCGCTCGCATTCGAGATCGAGTTGATCGAGGTCCTCGAGTAACCCCGGATCTGCGCGCACGGTCTCGCCGCGTCGCGCCGAGACCGTGCGCTCGCGGCCGTCGGGTCGCGCGCGCTCGGGTCGGTCGCTTCGCGCCGGCAGCGCGCTCTGCCTAAGCGGCCCGAGGGACCGCCCCGAGCAGCGAGGACGGGGTGCCGACGCTGGTGATCCAGAGCTGGTGGACCGCGCGGGTCGCGCCCACGTGGAGTCGCCGCCGCGAAATCGCGGCGTCCGGATAGTTGACGTCGTTCGCGTCCACCAGGATCACGTAGTCGAACTCGAGGCCCTTGGCCTGCTCGATCTCCGTCACCTCGACGCCGGGCGAGAAGCGGAAATCCTGGCTCTCGACCCGTCGGACCGGAAGCAGGTCGTTCTTCGAGAGCCCGTCGAAGTACAGCGCGCTCGCCTCCGCCGAGGGCGTGAGAATCGCGACCGAAGCCATCGGCTCGCGGCTGGCGAGCTTCTGCAGGGCGTCCGCGAGGAAGGCCACGCAGGCTCCGCGGTCGGTGAAGCGAAACAGCTCGACCGGAGGGCCGGAGCGGGTCGCGACGGGCGGCTCTTCGTCCTCGCGCAGGTCGCCCAGGAGCGTCAACGCAAAGCGCAGGATCTCGCGCGTCGAGCGGTAGCTCACCCGCAGGGTTTCGACCGAGGTTCCCGGCACGCCGAGGCTCTGCAGGAAATCGCTCCACGACGTGAAGCCGCTGTGTTCGATGACGTGCTGTTGGGTGTCTCCGGCCAGTGTGATGCTCTGGTGCCGATCGAGGCATTCGAGCAGGACGTGGACCTCGGTTGCGGAGAAATCCTGGACCTCGTCGATCGCGATGTGGCGGTAGCGGAGCGGGCGCCCCCGGCCGGCGCGCAATGGTCCGACCCGAAGCTGCCAGGCGCGCAGCAACAGCGGATCGTCCTCCAGGTCCAGCTCCGGATGGCTCTCGGGATCGCCCTCGAGCCGCGCGAAGAGCTCTTCGTTGCGCCGCCGATTCCATTCGACGAAGCGGTGGATTTCCGCCGCCGAGAAGGCTTCGGGTGCGAGCCGCGCGCACACCTCGACGAGCAACCGCTCCTGGGTGAGCGCGCTCGCCCAGTCGTCGAGGGCCTGGCCCGCGCGCTTCGGCCCGCGGACCCGCGCGACCTGCTCGGCGAGCGCGGCTTCCATCACCGGGTGGAGCTTCAGGCGCTGGACGAGGGCCGGGGTGTCCTCTCGCACCCCGCGTGGCAGCTGCGGGAAGTGGCGCCGTCTCTGCTCGGCCAGCCAGCCGTGCAGGGTCGAGAGCTGGACGTTCTCGAGTCCGAGTGAGGGGAGCACGTGCCCCACGTAGTTGCGCAGCGCGGGCGAGAAGACGCTCACGAGGGTTCGCGAAGAATCCACCTCGGGGTCGTGGAAGGCGAGGTAGGCGATCCGGTGCAGCGCGACGGTCGTCTTGCCCGAGCCGGCCGCTCCGCGAATCGCGAGAAAGCCCGTCGACGGGCGGGTGATCAGCTCGAACTGCTCGGGGTCGATCAGGCCCGTGATCTCGGGCAGGTGCTTGTCGGCGCGCCCCGTGTGCCCCGGAACGCCGAGTGCGGGGACGCGGTCATCGGTGCCGCGGGCGCGCAGCGCGCTGGCCTCGCCACCCGCGAGCGCGGGCTTCTCGCGCTCGTTGCGGATCCATTCGCCGCCGCGCGTGGCATCGGCGACGAAGATGCCTTCGGGACACTCGATTCGCTCCAGCTTCGATTCCCGAATGTCGACGGTCCGGCGCGCGAGAACCACGCCGGTGTGGATCCGATCGCCGAGCTTCTCCTCGTACTCCTCGCCCTGCTGATAGCGGTAGAAGATCTTCGAGATCGGCGCGTTGCGCCAATCGACGATGCGCAGTCCGCCCTCGATGCAGGTCGCGCGGCCGAGGCAGAGATCGCGCTCGCGGCCGTTCTCGCGCAGGCGCAGGTGCGCGAAGTACGGCGAGCCCAGGTCGACCCGCGCGCCGCCTCGCGCGGATCGGAGTTGCGCGAGCAGCGCGCTCTGTCGGTTCCACTGCTGCGTGAGTGCGCCCGTGTCCTTGTTGTCGCTGCGCGACAACAGCTGCTCGCGGATGCCCTCCAGCTCCCGCACGATCGGCGCCTCGTCGGGCTCCACGGGTTGCGCGATTTCCTTGAGCAGCGTCGTGACGCGCAGGAGCAGCGCTTGCTCCTCGGCGACGATCGGATTCGACAACGATCCTCCCGCGCTCTCGCCGCAGCGACGAGGATGGTTCATGCAAAAAGCGGTCACGGAGATTACCATCTTCGGCGATGGGGATCGCATCGAACTGCGAGCGGGATGCCCACGCCGAGTACGCGAGGCGCCTGGCCGCCCGCCGCGCGACGGCTTCGATCCGGTCTCGGCACGCCTCGATCGCCGCGAATCTGCGCCTGCTCGTCTTCGCGGCGGGCGTGGTCGTGGCGTGGCTCGTCTTCGGGAGCAGGAGCCTCGCCGGGGGCTGGCTGGTCCCGCCCGTGCTGAGCTTCATCGCGCTGCTGTTCGCGCACGATCGGCTGCTCGCGCAGCGGCAGCGCGCGCTGCGCTCCGTGGAGTTCTACGAGCGCGCCCTGTCCCGCCTCGAGTCGCGCTGGGCCGGGGGTGGCGCGCAGGGCGAGCGCTTTCGCGACCCCCATCACCCCTACGCGGAGGATCTCGACCTCGTGGGCGAGGGCTCGCTGTTCGAGCTGTTGTGCGCGGCGCGGACGCGCGCGGGCGAGGACACCCTGGCCGCCTGGCTCTTCGAGCCCGCCGCTCCGGAGCCCATCCGGCGGCGGCACGGCGCCGTTCGGGAGCTGACCCCGATGCTCGACCTGCGCGAGGACCTCGCCCGACTCGGCGACGAGCTGCGATCCGGTCTGCACCCCGAATCGGTGTGCGCCTGGGGGCGAGCGCCGGCGTCGATCGCGACCCGGGCTCCCGCGGCGCTCGCCGCGGGCCTCGCCGCGCTCGCGATCGCGGGCCTGGTCTGCTGGGTGGCGACGCCGGTCGGCCCGCTGCCGTTCCTGCTCGCGCTGCTGCTCGAAGGCGTCTTCTGGGGCGTCTACCGCCGGCGCCTCCAGGCGGTCGTGCAGGCGGTCGAGCTCCCCGGCCGGGATCTCGGTCTGCTCGCGCACCTGCTCGAGCGCCTCGAGCGGGAGGCCTTCGAGTCCGCGCGCTTGGTCGAGCTTCGCGCGGCGCTCGAAACGGACGGCGCGCCCGCGTCGGCGTGCATCGCGCGCCTGCGGCGCTGGATCGACCTGCTCGACGCGCGCCGCAACCAGCTCTTTCTACCCGTGGCGGCGGTGTTGCTCTGGACGCCGCAGCTGGCGTTCGCCATCGAGCGCTGGCGGCTTCGCTGCGGCTCCGACCTCGGGCGCTGGATCGACGCCGTCGGCGAGATCGAAGCGCTCTGCGCGTTCGCCGCGTTCCGCTACGAGCACCCCGACTACGCGTTTCCGGAGATCTGCGACGGCGGCCCGCGCTTCGAGGGCGTCGCCATCGGTCACCCGCTGCTGCCGGCCGACACCTGCGTGCGCAACGACGTGACGCTCTCCGCGGAGCGCGCCGCGCTGATCGTCAGCGGCTCCAACATGTCGGGCAAGAGCACGCTGTTGCGCAGCGTCGGGATCAACGCCGTGCTCGCGCTGGCGGGCGCGCCGGTCTGCGCGGAGGCGCTGAAGCTCTCGCCGCTCGCGATCGGCGCGTCGATCCGGCTCCGGGACTCGCTGCTCGAGGGCAACTCGCGCTTCTACGCGGAGATCCTCCGGCTGCGCCAGATCACCGAGCTCACGTGCGGAGCGCTCCCGGTGCTGTTCCTGCTCGACGAGATCTTGAGCGGGACGAACTCCCACGATCGCGGGATCGGCGCCGAGGCGGTGGTGCGAAACCTGGTCGAGAGCGGTGCGATTGGCCTGGTGACGACACACGACCTGGCGCTGACGCGGCTCGCGGATGCGCTCGCGCCGCGCGCCGCGAACGTGCACTTCCAGGATCACCTCGAAGACGGCGTGATCGCGTTCGACTATCGGATCCATCCCGGCGTCGTCACCAAGAGCAACGCGCTCGAGCTGATGCGGGCGGTGGGACTCGACGTCTAGCCGGAGCCGCGAGGCTCCGGCGACGCAAGCGAACGCAAAGCGTTCGCCAGCGAGCGGCGACGAGCCGTGCGCGCCGGCCGCTCTCCGCGCCCGCCCAGCCGAGCGGATCGCCCGCGGCTAGCGGGCGCCGCCCGGGAGCTCGCGCCGCGCGGACTCGACGATGCCGCGGATCGCGTCGCCCTGGGCGGCCAGCAATTCCACCCGGCGCAGCTGGGCGCGGGCGCGATCGAGGTTCTGCGCGTCGCGCTGCGTCCGGAAGTAGACGTCTCCCGAGAGGTGGTCGGTGAGGAATCGGATCGCGTTCTCGAACGCCATCCGGGCTCCCGCGAGTGGCAGCGCGTCGAGCTCCTGCGGCGAGAGGATCTCGCCCATCGCAGACAGGTAACCGCGCGCGACCCCGCGCACGAAAGCGAGCTCGATCGACATGCCGGCCCGCTCGGCCTCGTCTTCGGGTGCGGGGCAGCTCGCGGTGCGCAGCAGCTCGCCGAAGTCCGCGAGCACGGTGCCATCCATGACGGTGTCCAGATCGATCGCGCACAGCCCCTCGCCGGTTTCGGCGTCGAGCAGGGCGTTGTCGACCTTGCAGTCGTTGTGGACGATCCGGACCGGGAGGCGCTCCGCGCCCACTTCGCGGAGCGATCTCTGCAGCGATTCGTACCAGCTCGCGGCCCGCTCGCACTCGCGCTGCACGGCTTTCGCGCGGCCGTGCGAATCCCGCTGAATCGCGGCTTCGAGCGCCGCGTAGCGCCGGTCGAGGTCGTGGAAGTCCGGAATCGTGATCGCGAGCGGCGGGCCCTCGAAGCGCGTCATGCGGGCCGCGAAGCAGCCGAACGCGCGCGCCGCCTCGTGGGCCTGTCGCTCGGTCTCGACCCGCTCGATGCTTCGGGTTCCCTCCAGGAAGTGAAAGCAACGCCAGTGGCCGCCTTCCGGGTCGATCCAGTGGCTGCCGCCGTCGGTCGTGGGCACGAGGCGCAGATGGCGGCGCTCCGGATCGGGCACGCGCTCGCGCGCGAGCTCGCGGCGCTGGTTGCTGCAGATCCGCGACAGGTTGTCCATCAGCGCCGCCGGATCTCGGAAGACCCGCGTGTTGATCCGCTGGAGGATGTAGCGAGCGGATCGCCCCGCGTCTTCGAAGTGGAGCCGGTAGGTGTCGTGGATGTGGCCGCGGCCGTACGGGTCGGCTTGCGCGAAGCGGCCCGGGATCTCGAAATGTGCGGCGGTCTCCCTCACGAGGCGCGAGCATAACCACAACTGCGCGCTGCGGCCGACTCCCGATTCCCGCCGCTCAGGCGCGGCCGGAGATGTAGTGTTCGAGCTGCTCGATCGTGAATTGCTGGTCGTCGATGACCGCCTTGACGACGTCCCCGATCGAGATCAGACCGCTGAGTTTCTCGTCATCGCGCACGATCAGATGGCGCACGCATTTTTCGGTCATGATCGACATCGAGGCATCGACCCGAAGATCGGAGCCCACGCAAATGACGTTCTCGGTCATGATGTCGCGAACCGGGGTGTGCCGCGAATCGCGCCCCGTCAGGATCACCTTTCGCGCGTAGTCGCGCTCCGAGACGATGCCGACGAGCTCTTCGCCGTCGAGGACCGCCAACGCCCCGATGCCCTCCTGGGCCATCTTCTCGAGGGCTTCGTAGACGGTGGCCGAGGGCGAGATGGAGTGGATCTGGCGGCCCTTGCGGTCGAGTACCTGCTTTACGGTCTTCATGGGCTCATCCTACAGCGAAGAGAGTCGACAAGACAACGCCCTCCACCCACCCTGGGGGAGCGACGGTTCGGGCGCGGTGTGCGCGGACCTCCCATTCATCGGGTCGGTGTCGCGCGGCTGCGCGCGACGCGAAACACCGCGAGCACCTTCGGGGAGGTGAGCGCGCGGTCGAGCTCGAGGTCGGGGTCGGCGGTCAGCGCGCGCTCGAAGCTCTCGAGCGCCTCGTCGTTTCGCCCCAACGCGATCTGGGCGGTGGCGCTCGCGACTTCGAGCCGCACGCGAAGCGGCGCGTCCGCGCCGTCGCTTCGCGCGTCGATGCGCTCGCGCAGTTCGCCCGCACTCGCGAGCGCGCGCTCGAAGCGGGCCGCGCGCAGCTCCGACTCGCAGCGGTCGAGTAGCGCGGCGACCTCCGCCGCCTCGCGGTCTTCCGCTTCGGCGCTGCGCTCGGGCGGCGGAGCCGAGCCCGCGCCGACCTCGATCGGGATGCGCAGGCGCGCGCCGACCCAGAGCTTGCGCGGATCGTCGATGCGATTCGCGTGGGCCACGCTCTCGACGGAAGCGCCATAGCGCGCCGCGATCTCCGACAGCGTCTCGCCGCGCGCGACGATGTGCTCGACGAATTCAACGGAGTAGGTGTCCGACGGCTGTGCGCCGGCCTCGGATCCCGAGCCCGCGCCGCCCGCGGCCAGCGCGCACGCGAGCGCCGCCCACGCCTTCGATCGGCTCCAACCACTCCGCTCGCCCACGTCGAGAGCCCCCGCCCGCCGCACCTGGCGTTGCAGCGGGAAGCGTACGGGATCGGGCGGCTTTGCAAAGGGCCCGATCGCCGTTCGGCGATATCGCGAGGAATGCTTCTTGGGCATGGAGTTGGGGGTCGATCTTCAAGTGGATTCTGCAATCGTGGCAAAATCCGGGGGCGGCCACCCGATCTCCCGCGCGGGGCGGATCGCGTCGCCTAGAATCGGGCCCAGCCAACGGCGGCCGCGCGAGGCGCGGCCGCCACAGCGGAAGGGGGAGGACATGGATCGAGCCGAGTCCGTCGCGCGCTTCACCCGGATGGAGGACGGCACGAGGGACGACTACGAGCTCATCGAGCGCGCCCAGGCGCCCTTCGTGCGCGGGCTCCCGGATCGGGTTCTCGAGCACCTGGCGCGCCTGGGCGGCAGCTATGGCGGGATGCTCGTGGATCGCCTGACCCACAGCTTGCAGACGGCGACCCGCGCGCAGCGCGACGGGCGCGACGAGGAGTACGTGGTCTGCGCGTTGCTGCACGACGTCGGCGATCTGCTGGCGACCCTCAACCACGCCGACCTCGCGGCGGCGATGCTCAAGCCCTTCGTCTCCGAGCGGAACCTCTGGATCGTCGAGCACCACGCGATCTTCCAGGGCTACTACTTCTGGCACCACCTGGGCGCGGATCGCAACGCGAGGGAGAGGTATCGCGACCACCGCTACTTCGAGGACACGGCCGAGTTCTGCGCGCTCTACGACCAGTGCTCGTTCGATCCGGATTACGACACGCTTCCGCTGGCGCACTTCGAGCCGATGCTGCGCCGGGTGTTCGCCGCGCCCAGGTGGAACGAATACGAGGTCTGAGGGAGTCTTGGGCCGGCGCTCAGCCGGAGTCGAGCGCGCGGATCGCGGCCTCCACGACGCCGTCGTGCTCGAGGTCTCCGCAGTCCAGGTGGATGTCCGCCCAGCGCTCGTACAGGGGGCGGCGCTCGGCGAGCAGGCCCGCCAGATCCTGGCCGGGGGCGCGAATCACTCCGCGTCGGTCGAGGTTTCCGAGCCGCCGCTCGAGCTCCGCGAGCGACACGTCGAGGTAGATGCGCCGGCCGATCCGGCCGAGGTGCTGCATCGCGGCCTCGCTGTAGACGACGCTGCCGCCCGTCGCGATCACACAAGCCGAGCAGTCGAGGCCCAACACGACGCGCTCCTCGACGCCGCGGAAGTGCGCGACGCCGCGCGCTGCGATGATCTCGTGCAAGGATGCGCTCTCGACCTTCTGGATCAGCAGATCCGTATCCAGAAAAGCGCGGGCCGTGCGCTTGGCGAGCAGCACGCCGAGCGTGCTCTTGCCCGCGCCGGGCATCCCGATCAGTGCGAGGTTGTTCCGGGCGTCCCCCATCGCTCCGACTAGGCTAGCGGAGACGCGCGCCCGCGGGCTCGGCGCCGTGGGTCGGAGGTCGCGTTCGCCCGTCGGCCGTGCGGCGCGCCGAAGCGCTTCGATGTAGGATCCAACGCGCGATCGGGTGCGCGGTCGGGCGCGGGGATCGAAGGAATCCGGTTGCGGTCTGCGGGCCGAAACCGACGCTCGAGCAATGGTCGGCTCGCGGTATCGAGGGGAAGGAGACTGGGTGATGCTGAAGAAGGCGGCGGTAGTTGGGATCGCGGGGCTCGCGCTCGGGACTGCGCCCGCAGCTGCCGACTCGATCAATGACGGGGCCGCGGTGGCGTTGACGATGGTCGGCAGCGGAGGCCTGATGGCCATCGGTTGCACGGCGGTCGCGCTGCTCACCGAGGAGGACGAAGGCACCCAGGAGGGCTATGGCCGCCGGGGCTTCTACGCGGGCTTCTCGGCCAGCTACGCGCGGGAGAACTTCAGCGACTCCGCGGTCGAAGATCTCGTCTACGGCCAGTTGCTCGACAACCTGCGGATCCTGCGAGGCACGCCCCTGGAATCGGATCCCCCGACGGATCCCCCGACGATCATCGACCCGGGGCTCTACACGATCGCTTTCGACGAGATCGAGGACGACGCGTTCGGCTTCGCGGGCCGCGTGGGCTATCGCTGCCACCCCCGCGTCTCGGCCGAGCTGCAGTTCGAATGGTTGGAAACCTTCCAGGGCGGGCTGCTCGAGACCAGCATGCCGATGAACGACACGCCGCGGAGGTTCGATCTGGAGCTCGAGTCGCTCGTCATGACCGTCAACGCGAAGGGGCACCTGCTCACCGGGAGATACCAGCCCTTCGCGCTGCTGGGCGTCGGATTCATGCGGGCGGAGAGCAAGTCGCGCGACGTCTCGGGCGGCCTGCTCGCGGGCTTCGCCCCGCAGCAGAGCGATCGGGAGGTGGAGCTGGCGCTGCGATTCGGCGCCGGCCTCGACCTCTACGTCACCGAGCACTGGGTGACGACCGCGGAGGGCTCCTACGTGATGCCCATGGGCAAGCTCGACGGCCTGGACTACTACCAGTTCGGCCTCGGGATCCAGTACCGGTTCTGAACCGAGATCGCCGCCCGCGAGCCCGCCCGCTCGGGCTCGCGAGCGCGCTCGCGGCCTGAATTCGCCGCCGCTGCGCGGACCTGGCGAATTCGCGGACGCGCCCACGGCGTGAATTCGCCCCCGTCTCGCCGACCGCGACGGAGCTGCGAGCGCAGATCAGCAAGAGATCAGACAATGATCAGCTTCCGATCAAGCGAGCCCTCCGGGTTGGCGTCTAGATTGACGCCGAGTTTCCGCTGTAGGCGGGGGCGGGTCGGGGAGCGGCCGTCACGCAGCGCATGGCGGCGGGCCGCGCATCACGCCACTCGGCGCGTCCCCGCCGGGGTTTCCCGGTTCGGGAGGAGCAGAGACTCCCGCAACTGGGCTGTAGGGTAGGGACCCGGCGGCGGAGGAGGGGACAGTCCCCACCGACCAACCTCCGCTGCTGGGTCCCAAGCTCCCCCGCGAACCCGACACCACCCCAGCATCGCGCGCATCCCGCATCGGCGCCCACCCACGCGCGGCTTGACGGCTGCCCGCCCGAGCCTCGAAAATGCCTTCTCTGGCTCCGAATCCGCTGGGGAGGGCACGCCGATGACCAATCACCGGGCGAACGTACTCGAGCATTGCCACCCGCCCCTGGACGTACCCTTCAGCCGCGAGGAGTACCGGGGCCGCCTCGCGAGGATCCGCGCGCGCATGGAGGCCGACCAGATCGACGTGCTGTATCTCACGGCGCCGGAGAGCCTCTTCTACGTGAGCGGTTACACGTGCGAGTGGTATCAGGCGCAGAGCCCGAAGAGCTGGCCGGCCACGAGCGGCGTCGCCGTACACCGGGATCGCGACGACTTCATCCTGTTCGACACCCCGAGCGAGCAGGTCATGGTGCGGTTCGTGACGATCGCGGAGGACATCCGGATCTTTCCCATCGACCGTCGGCGCGACGGAATCGCGTTCGTCGTCGACGAGCTCGCGGCGGCGGGCTGGCTCGGGGGCACGGTCGGCCTCGAGCTCCACTCCTATAGGCCCAACCCCGCGATCAGCCAGCGCTTCCGCAGCGCGTTCGAATCCGCGGGCTGCGCGGTCGTCGACGGCAGCGACGTGCTTCGGGAGGTCCGCTGGGTGAAGTCGCCCCAGGAGATGGCCTGCATCGAGCGCGCGGGACGCATCGCCGACGTCGGGCTCGCGGCGGCCCGCGACGCGATCGCGAACGGTGTCACCGAGCTGGAGGTGTACGGCGAGATGATCCGCGCGATGGCGAGGGCCGGCGGGGAGAACCCGTCGATTGCGCTTCCGGTGCTGTCCGGTCCGCGCGCCAATTGCGGGCACGCGCTGGCCGGGCGCCGCACGATCGGGCCCGGCGAGCAGATCAACGTGGACGTCTGCGGGGTCTACAACCGCTACCACTGCAACGCGGCGCGCTCGTTCTACCTCGGCGAGCCGCCGCGCGAGGTGGTCGATTTCTACGAACAGGCCGCGGGGGCGATCGACCTGCTCGAGGGGCTGATCCGACCGAACCTGCGGGTCGGCGATCTCGTGAAGACCCTCAAGGCCTACTACGAAGAGCAGGGAATCTGGGAGAACGCGTCCTGGGTCGGCGGCTACGAGCTCGGAATCGGCTTCCCACCGGATTGGGTCGGGAACTTCGTCTACGAGATGAGCCACGAGGATTCGAACGTGCAGTTCGAGCCCGGGACGGCCGTCAACTTCGAGAGCGTCTTCTACGGGCCCCGCATGGCGGGGCTCACCTATCTGATCGAAACGCTCCTGTTCAGGAGTGACGGCGCGGAGATCGCCTCGCGCATGCCGCGCGGCCTCCAGGCGATCCCCCTCTAGTCGCCCGACGCCCGCCGACGCGCATCGATGCGTCGTTCGGCTCGGCTCGAGCGCGGAAGCGGGTCGCAGCGCGGCGGGATTCGAGCCCGCAGGGCTCGGCCGCGGCCGAATGCTCTCGATTGTGTCCCGAAGATTGTGCTGATCGAGGCAGAAGCTCCTCGAGATTGAGGAGTTACCCGTTGGTCGCTCGCTCGGTGATCGAAAACGGCTGCCGATCCGGAGATTTTCTCGCACGGAGCGCCAATCTTCGGGACACCATGAATTTCTTCGACACAATCGGGCCCGGTGAGCCACTCCTGCTCACCCGGGGCGTTCGCGCTCGGGGGCGCGATTCCGGGCCGCGTGGGCGCCCGGAATCCGAGCGCGCGGGGGAAACGATCGGCGTGGAGCGGCGGCGTTGGGTGGGGTTCGTGCGGGCTGGGCGGAGCGGCGATCGGTGCGGCGCCCGGGCGCTCGCGGCGCTGATCGGACTCGGGCTCGGACTCGGACTCGGATTGACGAGCGGCGCCGCGAGCGGCGCTTTGCACGGCGATTTGCTCGGCGTCTTCGAGGGCAACGACAGCGAGGACTCGATCCGGCTCGACCTCGGCCTGGAGGTCGTCCGCCTGGATCGCGTCGAGCCCGCCGATCGGCGCTCGAGTGGGCTCGAGCTCTCGACCCTCGTCCGCAAGGACGGCGACGAGCCCATCGCCGGGGCGTGGCGCTACGCGGGGCCGACCGCGGTCGACCTGATCGCGGTCAAGGCCGGCAACGCGTACGCGGTCTACCGCTACGAGCGCGCCCCGCGCGACGCCGTCGCGGGCTTCGGAAGCTGGGATACGAGCCGGCTCGGCAATCGCGAGCTCTCCCACCTGACCGCCTACCGCGTGGTTCCCGAGCCCTCGACGGCCGTGCTGCTCGGCCTCGGCATCGCCTCGCTCTGCGGAGGGTTGCGCGCTCGCGCGCGGCGGGCGGATGGGCACCGCCGCGATCGACCGGGCTCGGCACGCGAGCGACGTCGGGTCGGGTGCGGCCCCGCGTCTGTCGCGCGTCAGCGCGCGCGCCTGGCTTCGCGACTCCCGCCCGCCGGCATCGCCCGCCGCTGAGGCGGCGCGGTCAATCCCGCGTGTCCAGCATGCGGATGCCGCGATGTCGGTACACCAGCTCCCCGCCGTCGACCGCGACCACCCAGTGGAGCGTGAAACGCGTCTGCGAGGACTTCGTGGCGTTCTCGGTGCGGTAGGTGCGCTTGCCCGTCGCGGTGAAGAGCGCCAGGGCGGTGTTCGAATCGACCACGCGCGTTTCGAGCTGCGCGCTCTCGCGATCGAGCTCGATCGTCTGGGACATCCCGAGCATCGCAATCTTCTCCGCGCGCTTCTCGAGGTTCTCCAGCGCCGCTTGACGCATTTCCTCCACCATGGTCTCCAGGTGGGCCTGCTGGCGGCGTTCGAAATCATCCGTCGCGTAGTTCGCGGTGGTTTCGATCTGCTCGATCGACTTCTCGATCAGCAGGGCCTGCTGCTCGTCGGTCAGGCCGTCGCGCAGCGAGATCTCGGGGGAGTCCGAACAAACCGCGAGCGCCGCGCACGCGAGGAGGACCGTCAGTCTGTCAGCTCGGTTCATCCGAAATCCCCGGTGCAGCCGTCGACCACATCCGGTCCGCTCGCGGTCGATTCGATACTACGCTGCGGTCGCGGCAGCTGCAAGAAGTGCCCGGGTCGCGCGCATCGCGATCGCGGCGGGCCTCTAAT
This sequence comes from Myxococcota bacterium, assembly GCA_041579295.1. GTDB lineage: Bacteria > Myxococcota_A > UBA9160 > UBA9160 > SMWR01 > JACZVU01. The sequence goes on from JBFGGA010000028.1 coordinate 18,420, forward strand.
CCCTGGACAACTCGAGGGTCAGGAGCCGATGTTCCGAGTGCTCGATCCGCCCCTTCCTCGGAACCACGTGACCGAACGGCTCGGTGATCGTGATGGACTCGCCCTCCGGCGTCTGCATGGTGATCGAGAAGCCCAGGTAAACCTTCGAGCCATCGGCGAAGTAGAGCGTCTCCTCTCTCTCCGTCCAGGGCATGACGAAGGTGTGGCGGATCGATTCGCCGGGGGGGATCCGCAGATCGCGGAGCATCGAATCCCGGTGGATGATCGTCGACCAGCTGCGCGGCTCGCTCAGGTCTGCCTCGCTCGAGGCCACGAGCCGCAGCTTCGGAAGGAATTCCGTTGCGTCTCCTTCGTTCGCCAACGCGATCGTCGCGGCGAGCGCCTCCAACGTGGGCGGGGTCCTCTCGGCGTCGTGGTCGCGCGTCACCTCGAAGCGAGCGAGCGAGAGGCGAAGCGCGCGCTCGGGGGGGGCGAGCTTCCACTGGTAGATGGCCGCGCCGGCGACCAGCGCGGCGAGTGCGAGCAGCGCTCCGGTTTTGATCGAAGCGCGCTCGCGGCGCGCCGTCATCCGCATCTGCGGCCCCTTCGCGTCAGGCGGCCGCCGAGCGGGTCGTCACCCACGCGTTGCCGCCGCCCCGATCCGCGAGACCTTACCAGACCGCTTCGCGGTCTCGCCGATGGGTCGCCCGCGGCCCTTGCGTTCCCCCACCGAGCCGCCAGACTTCGCGGGACCCACCAGCTGCAGCGGAAGCGGCGCGAGCGAGCAAGCCCGGAAGCGGCGCGCGAGTGAGGAAGCCCGTATTGGTCGACGGCGCTCTGACACCCCAGCAACGACGCCAGAATCTCGTCGCCGTATCGGCGGCGATGGCGGTCACCGCGCTGATCTACGGCTTGAGTCTGCCGTTGCTCTCACTGGTGATGGACGCGAATGGCGTCAGCGACACGCTCATCGGATTGAGCGCCTCGGTGCAATCGGTGGGCATCGTGTTGCTGGCTCCGCTGCTACCCCGTTACATGAGCCGATCGGGCCCCGCCGTGCCCATGCTCGGCGCGATCCTCGTCTCGCTCGTGGCCTTCCTGTTGCTCCCGGTCTTCACGGGCGTAGCCGCCTGGTTCGCACTGCGCTTCGTGATCGGCGCCGCCGGCGGTGTGCTCTGGGTCTGTGGCGACGCGTGGATCAACCAGGTGGCCACGGAGCGCATCCGCGGGCGGGTCGTCGCGATCTACGGCGTCGCGGTCGCGGGGGGCTTTTCGCTCGGCCCGCTGTTGCTCAGCTTCACGGGTAGCGAAGGCGTCGCTCCGTTTCTCGTCTCGAGCGCGATCATGTTGTTGTCGGCGCTGCCCCTGCTCACGGTCTTTCGCATCGCGCCGAGCATGCACGGCGAGCGCGTCGGAGGCCTGCACCACTACATGGTGCTCGCTCCGCTGCCGATGCTGATGTGCCTCGCGTACGCGATATCAGAGGCGATCATGCTCGCCCTCTTTGCACTCTACGGGATCGAACAGGGGCTGACCGAGAAGCAGGGCCTCTACCTGATCACGCTGATGGGCATCGGTGGAATGGTCGGTCAGTTCCCGATCGGCTGGCTGGCCGATCACATGAACCGGCTGTTGCTCGCGGCGCTGAGCATCCTGTTCGTGGCGCTCGCCTCGGTCGCGCTTCCGGTCGTGATCAAGCTGCCGATCTGGAACCTGGTCTTCATGTCGCTGTTCGGCGCCGTCGCGACCGGCGTCTACACGATCGGGATGGTGATGATCGGCGAGCAGTTCAAGGGCGCGGACCTCGCCGCGGCGAGCGCGCTCTACGGTCTGATGTTCGGCGCGGGCAGCATCCTCGGGCCTTCCATCGGCGGGGTCGCGATGGAGTCGCTCCCGCCACACGGCCTGCCGCTGTCGATCGCGGTGATGTTCGCGGTCTTCCTGCCCGTGCCCGTGATCTCGCTGTTGCGCGAGCGCCGGCGCTAGCGCAGCGAGGGAGTCGACCGCCCGCGGACTTGCACACGAGTTGCGCGTTCGCGCGCTCGCGCTGCGCGCGCGTTGCACATCCCGTCCCCCGACGGTCGTCGGGCGCAAATCTCTCTAAAGCCCGCCTGCTGCGGCGTCGATCCCTGTAGGTAAAGAGACACAGCGGCTCCTTCGCTCTGTCGCAGAAAACGGAGAACCCCCATGCGCCCCCCCGCGATCCCGATTCTCGTCCTCACGACCTGGCTTGGACTCGGCTGCGCGCAGCTGCCGCAGCTGCCCAGCGGCTTCGTGGGCGCGTTCGAGAACCCGCCGCTCGAGCTCGAGGCGCGCGGCCCCGGAAGCACGTTCGATAGCGTCGAGGGCGCGGCCGTCGACGCGCTCACGTACTGCTACCTGCAGGCCCGCGCGGCCGGAGACCCGGAGCGCATGCGCGCGGGCACGATCCGGCGCTCGGGTGCGGGCTTCACCTATGACGAGATTCACGTCGCCAATCCGTTGGATCAGCGCCGGATCAAATACGTGTTCCGGCCCGAGGACGTCGCGCGCTTCCACGTCTATCCGCCGCACGCGAACCACGACGTCAACCGCCGCAGCGAGCGGTTGTCGACCCGGGATCGGCGTTCGGTGAGCGTGATCGATCCGCTGCATCGGCCGCTCTACGTGCTGCACCCCTCGCTCGAGATTCGCGCGTATCGCGGCGCTCAGGGCGAGACCGTGGAGGTGGCGAGTCTGCGCGGCCCCGCGCGTCCGTGGCAGTGGCCCTCACCCTTCGCGAAGCAGTGATTCCGCACCGCCGCGCGCGAAGGTCCGGCGCAGCGCGGCAATGTGCGCGGGCCCGAGCCCGCAGCAGCCGCCGACCAGGCGAACCCCATCCCGCACCCACGCGCGCGCCGCGTCGCAGAGCGCTCCGGGCTCGATGACGTCCACGAATTGCCAATTGGGCATGCGAAAGTAACCCGATTCCGGGTAGACACCCACCGGGCCGCTCCAGTGCCGGCGCACCACGTCGAGCGCCTCGGCGACGTCCGGAACCGGGGTGTGCATCACGTTCATCGCCATCGCGGGGTATTTCGCGAGCGCGCGCACGAGCTCGTCGAGGCTGCGATCCGCGTAGTCAAAGGTCGAGATCTCGTCGGCGCCCGCGTGGCGCCTGGCGGACACGCCGATCCAGAGCGGGAGGTCGAATTCCCGGGCGGCCTCGACGGTGGCGATCGAGAACTCGACCCGCTCGCACATCTCGAGTGCGAGGGCGTCCACGCCCGCGGCCCGCAAGAGTCGCACCTGCTCGCGAACCGACTCGCCGACCGCAGCCGGGGTGTTCCACTGGCTCTCTTGCATGAACGCCCATTCGCACACCGAGCCGAGGATGGCGACCGGTTCTCGAGCGGCGTTGTCGCGGGCCTGCCGGGCGACCTCGACCGCACTCGTGTTGATGGCCGCCACGTGCTCGCCGAGGCCACCCGGCTCGAGCATGTGCCTTCCGGTCGCAAACGTGTTGGTGATGATGACTTCGGCCCCGGCGCGAATGAAGTCCTCGTGAACCCTTCGCACGGCGTCCGGGTCGGACAACACGGCTTCGCCGCTCCAGACGCGGCCGTGCATCGCGACGCCGACCCGCTCGAGTTCGGTGCCCATTCCACCATCGATCACGATGGGTTCGCCTCGATCGTTCAAGCGATCTCTCAACCAGTTCGCGATCGACGTCATGCGAACCTCTCCTCCGCGCGGCCCCGCGCCCGAGGATAGACGAGCTGCTGCGAGGCTCCAGCGCCGGTGCGGGTCTCGCCTCGCGGCCCGGGGCGATTTGCCCGGTCAGGGGAACGCGGGCATGCACAGGGAGCGCGGGCCGGCGAAGTCGTTCTCGAAGTCGAAGCGGAAGCTCAGCCGGTCGACGCGATCCCGCAGCCGGCGCTCCGCGACCAGCGCAAACGCGCGGTAGAGCCGGGCCGCAAAGGCCGTGTCGCCGCGGATCCGCTCGGCGAGCCGCCGATGGTCGACCGCGAGGACCGCGGACTCCTCCTCGGCGACGATCGTCGCCGACGCCGGCGAGCCCTCCAGAAACGCGATCTCGCCGATCAGCTCCCCCGCGCCGAGCCTGGCCAACGGCTCCTCGGCAACGCTCTCGACCCCGACGCTGAACGCGCCCCGGATGGCGATGAAGATCGCGTTGGGTCGAACGCCCTCGTGGACGATCGCGGTGCCGGGGCCGACGATCTTCTCTTCGCCGACTTCGAACAACCACAGCAGGTCTTCGTCCATCAACCCCGCGCTCGAGCTCGTGATCGCACTCATTTCTTCCTCTCCTTCGCTCTTCGAATACCGTTCGAAATTTCCCGCTTGCGGGGGACAAAATCGGCCATCGCCGGCGCATCCGCCGTGAAGCACTTCACACCCGTCCGGGATGGTCGGCTCGCGCGCCCGCCTCAGGGCGTCCGCGGCGCGAGGATCGGGCCGAGCCAATCGGCGCGCTGCTCGACGCGCTCGAGGTGCGGGTACCGCGGGCCTCCGCGGTAGTCCACGGCCACCTCGTGGAAGAAATCGGAGTTCTCCACGAGCAGTCGAATCGGCCCTTCGCCGGTAGCGGCATCGCGGATCGCCCGATCGAGGAGCTCGCTCGACCAGCGGCGCCCGTTCACGGCGATCAGCGTCGAGCCCGGCGCGATCCCGGCGGCCGCGGCCGCGGAGCCCGGGATCACGTCGAGCAGCAGCCCGGTCTCGGTGGCGATCGACAGGCCCAGCGAAAAGCGCAGGTCGAGCGCGTCGCCGGTTTCCTCGTAATCCTTCTGCGAGAGGTTGGGCTCCTCGGTATAGACGAGCCGCCAGCCCGCTTGCTCGATTCCGCCGAGCGGTGCCTCGGGGGCCACCGCGTAGACGCGCTCGTGGAAGAACTCCCGCCAGTCGTGCTCGGCGACTTCGCCGAGCGCGCGCGTGAGCTGTTCGAGCGTGTAGGGCTTCAGCTCGGGCACACCGCTCGCGCCGCCGAAGAACGCGCGGCAGAAGTCGTCTAGGCTCCTGGCGTTTCCGGTCAGGGTGCGGATTTGCGTGTCGACCTCCAGCCAGATCAGCACGCCTTCGTCGTAGAAGTCGACGCCGCGCCGCCACGACGCCCACTCGGACGGAATGCCGTAGAGCACGTACGCCGCTCGGGCGGTGTCCACGAGCGGGCGCCAGCTGCGCCCGGGTCGGTTCTCGAGGCTCGCGGCGATCAGCGCGAGCGCATCGCGCGCGTACTCGGGCTTCCAGAGCCCGCTGCGCGCGGTGAGGACCTCGCCGAGATAGCTGGTGAGTCCCTCGTAGACCCAGAGCAGATCGGCCTCGTACGGCTCCTGGTAGTCTTCGCGCGTGAGCCCGACCGGCCGCCGGTACTTGGCGTTCCAGCTGTGCACGAACTCGTGCGGCAGCAGCGTCGCGTTCGCGTTGTGCGGCGCGTCGTCGATCAGGTAGCGCTCGGGCAGTCGATTGTCGCTCGATTCGTGGTGCTCGAGCCCGAACGGGGCGATGTGGTCGCTCAGCGTGAGCAGGAAGTCGTAGCTCCGGTAGGGGGTGGAGCCGAAGAGCGCGATTCCCTCGGCGACGAGCTTGCGGAAGGCGGCTTCGGTCTCGGGTCGGATCTCGATTCCAGCCCGGCTGTCGGCGAAGACGTGGAGGCGATGCGGGGTGGCCGCGTCACCCGTCAGGTCGATCGTCCGATGGTGGGCGCCGCTGGCGACCGGCGAGTCCACGAGCTCCGCGAGCGACACGTCCTCGAACTCGATCCAATCCCGGCGCCGCGCCTTCGCACGCAGCGCGCTGCCGTACTGCCATCCGGCGGGAAGCCTCAGCGAGGGCCGGTAGATCAGGTCGTGGATCGAAGCTCCGGCGGGGTAGAGGAGCAGCGTGTTCCAGCTCATCACGGCGACCCGATCGGAGGTCATCGGGCCGATGTCGAACGCGCCGCTCGAGCGCGGCGGCAGGTACTCGAGGTCGATCTCGAGCTCGCTTGCACCGGCGGGCA
>JBFGGA010000029.1:0-24089 GCA_041579295.1 Myxococcota bacterium
ACGAAGACGTACGCGGTGGGCTCGGAGGCGGTTGGCACCCGGACCCGCCAGACACCGCTCTCGAATCGCATCGGAACGCATCGTGCGCCGGCTCCCTCGCCCAGGAGGAGATCGACCCGGAACGCTTCGGGCTCCCGGTAGATGAACTCGCGGTCGGCGGGCGCCCTCGCCGATCTGAACGGGATTGCTGGCGCCTCCGATCTCGAACCGCGATCCTGTTCGGCTGGCTATGACCGAACTCGGCTCCCACGTATTTCTGGCCTTTGCGGCGGGGCTGATCTCCGTGCTGTCACCGTGCGTGCTGCCGTTGATGCCCGCCTACCTCTCGCTGATCTCGGGGATCTCGGTCGAGGAGATGCAGGACGGGGAGAGCAGCGCGGTGGTTCGACGCCGCGTGATGCTCGCCTGCTGCGCCTTCGTCACCGGCTTTTCGATCATCTTCGTACTGATGGGCGTCGGCGCGTTCGCGGTCGGCCACGTGCTGCGCACCTGGCACGCGGAGATCCTCGGCTTCCGGTTCGGCTTCGTGCAGATCGCCGGGGTCTTCATCATCCTGCTGGGCATCCACATGACCGGCCTCGTACCCATTCGGGTGCTCTACCGCGACGCCCGGATCAACTTCGAGTTCAAGCAGCGAAGCGCACTGAGCGCACTGCTCGTTGGGGCCGGCTTCGCGCTCGGCTGGTCGCCGTGCATCGGCCCACCGCTCGCGATGATCCTCACACTCGCGAGCAGCGGCGAGACGGCGCTTCAGGGCATGGCGCTGCTGACCATCTACTCGGCGGGTCTGGCGATCCCGTTCCTGCTCGCGGGCTGGAGCATCGAGTACTTCTTCCGGGCGTTTTCGCGCATCAAGCGGCACTTCCGAGCGTTCGAGATCGCCTCGGGCGCGATCCTCATCGCGGTTGGCATCCTGCTCGTGACCGATCGCCTCTCGGCGTTCAACCGACAGTTCGAATTCATGAACGAGTGGGTTTCCGCCGCCGAGCGGTTGATCCAGTGATGTGGACCGCCCTTCGCGCGGGCGCGCGCGCGGCGATCCCGGCGCTCTGGGCGGCGTCGCTCGCGCTGCTGGGATGCGGCCCTCCCGAGACCGGCGACGCGCGCGCGTCGGCGGCCGAGTCTGCCTCCAAAGCGGCCCCGAGGCCGGCGCCGGACTTCGAGCTGAAGGCTGTCGACGGCCGCCCGGTCACGCTGGCCGAGCATCGCGGCAAGCCGGTCGTGATCGATTTCTGGGCGACGTGGTGCGTTCCGTGCATCTACCAGGTTCCCGAGCTGAACGCGTTCTGGAAGGCGCATCGGGAGGCTGACGACGTGGCGGTGATCGGGGTCGCGGTCGACGTCGAAGGCGCGTCGGTCGTCGGCCCCTGGATCGAAGAGAAGGGCGTCGAGTATCAAATTGCGCTCGGCGACGAGGGCCTCGCGCGCGAGTTCGGCGTGATGGGGTTTCCGACCCTCGCGATCATCAGCCCCGACGGGAACATCGAGTCGCTCCACGTCGGCTTGATCGAGGCGGACGAGCTGGAGCGCCTGGTGGACCCCTATCTCGACGCCTCCCCCGCGCGGGAATCCGCCCGCTAAACCACACGATCCCGGCCCCCTGGGGGTCGCAGCGGTGCCCGGTCGCGCGCCGTGGCGCTGGAACGGTGCGGGCCTCAAGCCCGCAGCCATGCGCGTCGAAACCGATCTAGGCCGAGCGCCGGGAGGGGGGACGCGATGGCCCAGAACGACGACACCAACATCCGGATTCGGGGCTCCTATCAACGCTCCTTTGAGGCCGGCGAGACCGTCTTCGACGAGGGCGACTCGGGCGACAAGCTCTACGTCATCCAGAGCGGCGAGATCGAGCTGTCGCGCACCGCGCAGGGCGGCCAGCGCGTGGTGGCGCGCCTCGGCGCGGGTGACTTCTTCGGCGAGCTCGGGGTGGTGCTCGGCAAGCCGTGCATCAACCGCGCGGTGGCGGTCTGCAACACGCGGGTCCTGGAGCTCGACCGCGAGACGCTCCAGACGATGTGTCTCAGCGAGCCCGAGATCGCGATCCGCATGATTCGGGTGCTCGTTTCGCGGCTCATCGAAGCGGAGCGGCGGCTGGCGGTGCTGGGGGTGGACGATCTGCTCCGCCCCATGGTGCGGGATCTGATCCGCAAGGCGGAGCGCAGCGCCGAGGGCGGCTACCGGATCGAGAGCACGCTTCGCGAGCTCGCGGGCGACTGCGGCCTTTCGATGTTCGAGGCCCACCGGGCCCTTCATCAGCTCTTCGACGCCAAGGTGCTTCGATTGGTCGACGACTGCCTCTACGCCAAGGATCTGGAGGCGCTGTCGGCCTGCCTCGAGCCGGATCCGGGGGCACCGGCGGAGCGCGGTACCTGACGTCAGCGCGTCGAGCGATGCGAGCGGGCTCGGGGCTGCCGGTTCCCGCGCCTCTCTGTTAGCGTGAAACCTCCGATCTGGCTCGGGGGGAAGCGTGGCTCGCAGGATCGAGGCCTTCTGGGTGCTGGTGGCGGTCCTGTCCGCGCCGGGGCCGGCGCCCGCGGCCCTCGACGCGGCGTTCGACGAGGCCCCCTTCGAGCTCCGCGCGGACGCCCTCGAGTACGAGCGCGCGCGGGATGTCTACGTGGCGCGCGGAAACGTTCGGCTCGCGCAACGCGGCAAGACGCTCACGGCCAATTGGATCAGCTTCAGCCCCCGGGGCCGTCGCGGCGTCGCGAGCGGCAACGTGGTCTACTCCGACGGGGCCGACACCGTCTACTCCAACTTCGTCGAGTTCAACCTCACGACGCTGCAGGGCATCCTCCTGATGGCGCACTTCGACGCTTCGGAGAATCGGTTTCGGATGGAGGGGGAGGAGATCGTCAAGACCGGGGACCGAACCTACACGTTCGAACGCGGGCGATTTACGACCTGTCGCTGCCCGGCTGACGGCGAAGATCCGTGGCAGATCCGCGCGTCCAGCGCCGATCTCGAGGTCGAGGGGTACGCGTTCGCGCGCAACACGACGATCAACGTACTCGGCGTTCCGGTGCTCTGGCTGCCCTGGATGTTCTACCCCGTCAAGACCGAGCGCGACTCGGGATTCCTGTTGCCGGACTTCGGCTACCGCGAGCGGACCGGCTTCGACGTGGGACTGCCGTTCTTCTGGGCGGCCGCGCCCAACCTCAACGTGACGTTGACGCCGCGCTGGCTGTCGAAGCGCGGCGCGAAGGGCGACCTCGAGACCGAGTACCTGCTGGGTGAACGCTCGTCGGGCGAGGTGTTCGCGTCGTTCCTCTATGACGACCACATCCACCCCAACAGCCTGGAGTATCCCTACGACCGCGAGCGCTGGGCCGCGATTGGGCACCAGGACTTCCACCTGCCGTACGGTTGGCGGCTCCAGTCGGAGTTCCAGCTCGTATCCGACAACGCCTACCCGTCGGACTTCCGCGATCTCCCCGATACGCGCTTCGACCGCTTTCTGACCTCGAACGTGTTCGTGGGGAAGCACTTCACGGAGTCGGGAGATTTCGGCTTCGTCGCCGCGGTGCAGCACGCGGACGACATCCAGAGCCCGGACGACCAGGATCGCGACGACTACCTGCTCCAGCGCATGCCCGAAGCCGAATTCACGATGCTCCCGAGGGGCGCGCCCTGGCTGGAATGGCTCGTCCCGTCGTTCGACGTCGAGTACGTCCACTTCGGACAGTACGAGAATCCGAGGCGATCGTTTCGGCTCGACGTAGACGGTGACGGGATTCCGGACGCGCTCTCGGCGGACGGCCTGTTCTACGACGTCGGGATCGATGCGCGATCGAGCGACATCGGGATCACGCCGGCGAGCCCGGGCGGGCAAGAGGCGCAGAGGATGGGCGGGATGGACGCGGATCCGCACCGCGACAACTTCGACGCGGTCTTGAATCCCAGCGGCACCGAGGGCAACGGGCGGTTCGAAGAGGGCGAGCCGCTCGCAGACCGCGGCCACCGCATCAAGCTCAATCCGCGGCTCGCGCTGCCCGGACGCCTCGGCGATCACATCGAGGTGTATCCCGAAGTCGGTTGGCGACAGACCTTCTACGACTCGCGCGTCCGGGGCAGCGAATCTTGGGGCGTGCTCACGGGGCGGGTCGATCTCCGAACGCGGCTCTGGCGCAGCCTCGGCAAGGGCGCGGTTCACATCGTAGAGCCGCGCATCGGCTACGCGCTCGTCGAGTTTTCCGACTTCGGAGATGAACCGATCTTCACGCCCATGACCGCGCTGCCCCAAACGCGCATCCGCCAGCTCGACCTCGACAACGTGACGCGGGACGGTGCGGATCGACTCGACGATTTCAACGGCATCACCTGGGGCGTCGGCAATCGGTTCTACCGCCGTTCGAGCGCCGATCGCGCCCCGAAGCTGCTCGCCGATTTCGTCGTGCTGTCCCAGTACGACTTCGCGGACGGCGGAGGATTCGGCCAGCTGATCGCGGACGGTATGGTGCGGTTGGGAGATGCCACCGATCTGCGCTTCAACGTCGGCTACGACCTCGACGACGAGACGCTCGACGAGGCGCTCGCCGAGATCGTGTGGCGTGGGCAGCGCCTGGCGCTGCGCCTCCGCTACCGATACCTCAAGCACATTCCCCGCTTCTTCGAGAACTTCCTCGAGGTGAACGAGCGCTACGAGGACTTCCGGACCAACTTCGATCGGGTCAATCAGATCAGCGGAACGGCGGCCATCGAGCTGACCGACAACTGGTTGGTGCGCTACCAGGGCGGTTACTCGTTCGAGCGTTCGTTCTCGCTCACGCACCGGGTGGGCCTCGAGTACCTGAGCAAATGCGATTGCTGGGCGTTGGGGGTCGAAGCGCGGAAGAACCGCGAAACCGGCGCCGAGTTGCACGTCGTCTACCGCATCGTGGGGCTCGGCAAGGACTCGAGCGCTTCGAGGGGCTCGGGGCTCGCGCGCTTCAGCTTCCTTGACGGCATCTAGAACGTTTGATAACAACGCGTTTTTGCATCGCTTTTCCATCCCCGGGCGCCAGCGGGCGCCCGTCGAGAGGCCGAGTTGCGCCGCCCGTCACGGCAATCGTTCGACGAACTCGCGAGGCGTGGGAACTGGATCCCCGTCGTGCGCGAGATTCGCGCCGATCTCGACACTCCGCTGTCGCTCTTCAAGCGCTTCGACGACGGCGAGTCGAGCTTCCTGTTCGAGTCCGTCGCCGGCGCGGAAAAGTGGGCGCGCTACAGCTTCATGGGACGGGGCGCGCGCGCGATTTTTCGCGCGCGCGGGCGCTCCGTCGAGTGGAGCGAGGGCGGGCGCACGCAGCGGGTGCAGGTCGAGGGCGATCCGCTCGCCTTTTTGCGCGACAAGCTGGCCGCGATCGACGCGGTGATTCCGGAGATGGGGGGCGACCTTCCACCCTTTCTCGGCGGCGCCGTCGGTTTCGTGAGCTACGACTGGGTGCGGTTCGTCGAGCGGATTCCCGACTCGAATCCGGACGAGATCGGCTTGCCGGACCTCTGGTTCAGCTTCCCGGAGATCGTGGTGATTCACGACAACGCGCGCCACACGGCGCTCGTGGTGCGTCACGTCGGGGTTCGCCCGGACGACGACCACGCTGCGGTCTACGAAGCGGCCGTCTCCGACGTGGACGCGGTGGTGCGCCAGCTGCGCGCGCCGCTTCCCGTCGAGCCCGAAAGCGAGACGTTGCGCGCTCCGCTGGAATTGGCGCGTTCCTCCACGCGAGAAGCGTTCCACGAAATCGTGAAGCGGGCGAAGGAGTACATCGAGGCCGGCGACATCTTCCAGGTCGTGCTCTCGCAGCAGTTTCGCGTGCCGCTCCAGGTGGATCCTTTCACCATCTACCGGCATCTGCGCTCGATCAATCCGAGCCCCTATCTCTTCTTGATGCGCTGCGATGGGGCGGTGATGATCGGCTCTTCGCCCGAGGCGCTCGTGCGGCTCACCGGCCGCAAGATCGACGTGCGTCCGATCGCCGGAACGAGGCGCCGCGGCGCCACTCCCGAGGAGGACCAGGAGATCGAGGCGGGCCTGCTCGCCGACGAGAAGGAGCGCGCCGAGCACCTGATGCTCGTCGACCTCGGCCGCAACGACGTGGGGCGGGTCGCGGTGGTCGGCAGCGTGAAGGTGAGCGAGTTTGCGATCATCGAGCGCTATTCGCACCTGATGCACATCGTGTCCAACGTCCAAGGCGAGCTTCGGCCCGATCTCGACTGGCTGGATCTGTTGCGGGCGACGTTTCCGGCGGGAACGCTGTCGGGCGCGCCGAAAGTTCGCGCGATGGAGATCATCGACGAGCTCGAAAACCTTCGCCGCGGCCACTACGGGGGCTGCGTGGGCTACATCGATTATTCGGGAAACATGGATACCGCGATCGCGATTCGAACGATGCTGGTCAAGGACGGCGAGATCTTCATGCGCACGGGTGCGGGAATCGTCGCGGACTCGGACCCCGACTACGAATACGAAGAGACCATGACCAAGGTCCAGGCACTCGTGGAGGCGATCGACATGGCGCGCGAGGGAATCGATTGATGGCGAATCGACCCACGCAAAAAGGCGTGTCGGCGCGCCTCCTGATGATCGACAACTACGATTCCTTCACCTTCAACCTGGTCCAGTACCTGGGTGAGCTCGGGGCCGAAGTCGAAGTCGTGCGAAACGACGTCGAGACGGTCGACCAGCTGCTCGAACGCGAGCCCGCCGGAGTGGTGATCTCGCCCGGCCCCGGCGAGCCCAAGGACGCGGGCGTATCGATCCAGATGGTCGCGGCCTGTGCGAAGCGCGGCCTTCCGCTGCTCGGCGTCTGCCTCGGACACCAGTCGATCGGCGTCGCGTTCGGCGGACAGATCATCCGCGCCCGAGCGATCATGCACGGAAAGGTGTCTTCGATCGAGCACGACGGAACCGGCGTGCTGCGGGGGATCGCGTCCCCGTTCGAGGCGACCCGTTATCATTCCCTCGTGATCGACCGGGAATCCTGCCCGAAAGAGCTCCTGATCACCGCGCGCAGCCGCGACGGCGAGATCATGGCGGTCCGGCATCGGGAGCTGCCGATCGAGGGAGTCCAGTTCCACCCGGAATCGATCCTGACCCGGATCGGCAAGACGCTGCTCGGCAGTTTCCTCGCGGACTGCTCGCCGAGGGCCGTCGCGTGAGCCTGCGGTTGGCGATCGCCGCGGCGATGGAGGGCTCCGAGGTGCAGGCGCCGGTCCTCGAGGCCGCGTTCGACGAGATCATGGATGGGAAGGCCTCCGCGGCGCAGATCGCCGGCCTGCTCGTCGCGCTGCACTGCAAGGGCGAGACCGTGGGTGAGATCGTGACGGCCGCCAAGGCGCTGCGGCGCCGGGCGGTGATGGCGTCGGGAGTCGACGCCAGGGCGATCGACACCTGTGGCACCGGCGGCGACGGCGCGGAGACGTTCAACATCTCGACGACCGCCGCGTTCGCGGTCGCGGGCGCCGGCGTGCCCGTCGCGAAGCACGGAAATCGGGCGGCGAGCAGCAAGGCCGGTAGCGTCGACGTGCTCGAGAGCCTGGGCGTGCGCGTCGATCTTCCGGTCGAGCAGTCCGCGCGCATCCTCGCGGAGACCGGCATCGTGACCTTCTTCGCCCCGCGCGCCCATCCCGCGATGAAGGCGGTCGCGCCGGTCCGTCGCGAGCTCGGCGTGCGAACCCTGATGAACTGCCTCGGGCCCCTGCTCAATCCGGCGGGCGTTCGCATGCAGTTGGTCGGAGTCTACGCGGCTGAATTGGTGGAGTCGCTGGCAGAGGCGCTCGGAGAGCTGGGCGCGCAGCGGGCGCTCGTGGTACACGGCTCGGACGGCCTGGACGAGATCACGACCTGCGGTCGCACCGAGGCGGCGCTGCTCGCCGACGGTGTCGTCGCGCGGATCGCGATCGACCCCGCCGACTTCGGCATTCCACCTCCGTTGCGGGGCGCGCTGCGCGGCGGCACCGCTCGGGAGAACGCCGACATCGTCCGCAGCCTGCTCGCGGGTGAGAGCGGCGCGAGGCGCGACATCGTGCTCATCAATGCCGGAGCGGCGATCTGGGTGGCGGGTGCAGCCGAAGGCATCGAGGAGGGCATCGAACTCGCACGGCAGAGCATCGACTCGGGCGCGGCGCTCGAGCGCCTCGAGAAGCTGATCGCGGCATCCAACGCAGGAGCGGATGTCGGGGGATGAGCATCCTCGAGGAAATCCTGGCTCGGAAGCGTGCGGAAGTCGCGCAGGCCAAGGCGCGCGTCGCGCCGGATGACCTGGCTGCGGCCGCGGAGGCCTGCGGCGAAGCGGCGCGGGGATTCCGCGCCGCGCTCACCCGGGGATCCCGCCCGCGAATCGTCGCGGAGATGAAGCCGCGCTCTCCGAGCCGCGGCGTCATCCGGGCCGATTTCGATCCCGTGAGCTGCGCGAAGGCCTATTTCGACGGCGGTGCGGCGGCGATCTCGGTGCTCACCGACCACCACTTCTTCGGCGGTGGGCTGGATCTCCTCGAGATCGTGAGGCGCGTGGTTCCGCTGCCCCTGCTGCGCAAGGACTTCCTGCTGGATCGCTACCAGATCGACGAGGCGCGCGTCGCCGGAGCGGACGCGATCCTGCTGATCGTCGCGGCGTTCCCGAGCGCCGATGCGGTGGCCGAGATTCGGTGCCTGCGAGATCGGGCCTTCGAGCTCGGCCTCGACGCGCTGGTCGAGGCCCATGACGAACGGGAATTCGACATCGCGCTGGAGTGTGGTGCGGATCTCATCGGCGTGAACAACCGCGATCTCCGCACCTTCGAGGTCGATCTCGAGGTCAGCGAGCGGCTCGCGGGTCGCGCGGGACAGGGAGTCGTCGTCGTTGCGGAATCTGGCATCTTTACGGCGGACGACGTGGAGAGGCTGGAATCCTCGGGTGTCGATGCTTTCTTGGTCGGTGAAGCGCTGATGCGAGAACCGAATCCCGGACTCGCGCTGCGAGAACTACGGAGGAAATCGTGAAGGTGAGCATTCGGATCAAGATCTGCGGGATCACGGATCCCGAAGACGCGCGCGCAGCGGTCGATTCGGGCGCAGATCTGATCGGGTTGAATTTCGTACCGGGCTCGCCGCGCATGCTGGATCTGAAGACGGCCGCCGAGATCTCCGAATTGGTGGACGGCCAGGTCGAGCGGGTCGGCGTATTCCAGGATGCGGAAGACGAAGAGATCAATCGCGTCTTGCGCAGGGTGGATCTCGAGCGCCTCCAATTTCACGGAAACGAGACCGAGGAGCAGGTGGAAGCGGTCGATCTGCCCGTGATCAAGGCGTTGCGCGGAGCGGACCTCGAGGCGGCCGAGGAATTCCCCGGGACGATGCTGTTGCTCGACCACCCGAGCGAGGGCGGTGGTCGCGGCGTCGCTTGGGATTGGAGCGATGCGGGCGCGCTCATCGAGCGCGGGCACGACGTGATCATCGCGGGCGGCCTCACGAAGGACAACGTCGGCGAGGCGATCCGCGGCCTGGGCGATCTGCTTCCCTGGGGCGTGGACGTCGCATCGGGCGTCGAACGCGAGGGACACCGCAAGGATCCGGCCGAGATCGCGGCATTCATCGCGGCGGTTCGCAAGGCGGAGAGCGAAGGGGAGTGAGCGTGTCGGATGTCCCTGGCCGATTCGGCGCCTACGGAGGGCGCTACGTCCCGGAGGTGTTGATCTCCGCGCTCGAAGCGCTCGAAGAGGCCTACCCGCGGATCGTCCAGAGCGGCGATTTCAGGAGCGAGTTCGACGGGCTGCTGACCACCTACGCGGGCCGCCCGACACCGCTGACCTTTGCGCGGCGCATGACGGAAGAGCTCGGCGGCGCCAAGGTCTACCTGAAACGCGAGGACCTCGCGCACACGGGCGCCCACAAGGTCAACAACGTGATCGGGCAGTGTCTGCTCGCGCGCTACATGGGAAAACGGCGCGTGATCGCAGAGACCGGCGCCGGTCAGCACGGCGTCGCGACTGCCACGGCGTGTGCGTTGTTGGACCTGGAATGCGAGGTCTACATGGGCGAGGAGGACGTCGAGCGCCAGGCCCTCAACGTATTTCGGATGGAGCTGCTCGGCGCGAGTGTCCATTCGGTCTCGAGCGGATCGAAGACCCTGAAGGACGCGATCAACGAAGCCATGCGAGACTGGGTGACCAACGTTCGCGACACCTACTACTGCATCGGGTCCGTGATGGGCCCGCATCCGTACCCCACCATCGTCCGCGACTTTCAGCGCGTCATCGGGGTCGAGGCGCGTCAGCAGATGCTCGAAGCCGAGGGCCGATTGCCCGACGTATTGCTCGCCTGCGTCGGCGGCGGCTCCAATGCCATGGGCCTCTTCCACCCGTTCATCGACGACGAGGGCGTCGAGATGATCGGGGTCGAGGCCGCTGGCGAGGGGATCGAATCCGGGCGCCACGGGGCCGCGCTCAGCGCGGGTGCGCCGGGCGTATTGCACGGGATGCGCAGCCTGGTTCTCTCCGATGACGACGGTCAGATCTTCGAGGCCCATTCGATTTCCGCGGGTCTCGACTATCCGGGGGTCGGGCCGGAGCACGCGCAGCTGCGGGACACGGGGCGGGCCCGCTACGTGACCGCCGACGACGAGTCGGCGCTCGACGCCTTCGTCTATCTCTCCAGGATGGAGGGAATCATTCCCGCCCTCGAGTCGGCGCACGCGATCGCGCACGCCCGAATCTTCGCGCCCACGCGACCCCGGGATTCCATCGTGCTGATCAATCTGTCTGGACGGGGTGACAAGGACGCGCCGCTCGTTCGCGATCTGCTCGCGGCGCGGCGCGCTGGCTCGCACTGATGGGGCGGATCGGGGATCGCTTCGCGGAGCTTCGCAAGCGCGACGAGCGCGCGCTGATTCCCTTCATCACGGCCGGCGACCCGGATCTCCCGACCACGGAGGCCCTGGTGTTGGCGCTCGCCGAGGCGGGTGCGGACCTGATCGAGATCGGCGTTCCGTTCTCGGATCCCCTCGCGGAGGGGCCCACCATCCAGCGCTCGAGCGAGCGCGCGCTGCGCTCGGGGACCACGCTGCGCGGGGTGCTCGGGCTCGTGAAGAACCTGCGGCCCAAGATCGAGCAACCGCTCGTGTTGATGGGGTACGCGAACGTCTTTCTCGCGATGGGCGAGCGGAATTTTGCCTCGGCGGCGCGGGAGGTGGGTGTCGACGGCGTCATCACCGTGGATCTGCCGCCCGAGGAGGGTCGGCTCTTCTTCGATTCGATGATCGAGTCCGGCATCGATCCGATTCTGCTGGCGTCGCCCACGACCTCGGAGCCCCGCCTCGCGATGCTGGCCGAGCAGACGCGGGGGTTTCTCTACTACGTGTCGCTCACGGGCGTGACGGGCGCGCGCGAGGAGATGGCAGCGGGGATCGAAGAAGCAATATCCAGGATCCGGAAGGTCTCGGATGTCCCGGTCTGTGTGGGCTTCGGAATCTCGAAGCCCGAGCACGTGCGGGAGGTCGGGCGGTTCGCCGACGGGGCCGTGGTGGGGAGCGCGATCGTCGATCGGATCGAAGCGGCTCCGACGCCCGGGCCCGCCGTGACGTCGGTATCGGAGTTCGTCGCGCAGCTCAAGCGCGCTCAGCGGTAAAGCGCTCGAAGAGCACGCGGGTCTGCCGGTGGGTCTCCTCGAGGCTGCCGGAATTGTCGATGACGACGTCGGCCAGCGCCTTCTTGCTCTCGATCGGCAGCTGTGCGCGAATACGCTCGAGCGCTGCATCGCGGTCACGACCATCCCTCTTCATCTGTCGCTCGATCTGCTGCTGCTCGGGGGCGTAGACGAGGACCGTGGCATCGAACGGCGTCGCAGCCCCCCGCTTCGCGCCGCGCTCGCCCCTCTCGAAGAGCAGCGGGATGTCCACCACGATCAGTGGCGCGCCCGCCGCCTGGGCGCTGGCCACGCGCTCGGCGATGGCGGCGACCACCTTGGGGTGGACGATCTCTTCGAGCTTCCTACGCGAATTGGTGTCGTTGAACACCCTCGCGGCGAGCGCCTCCCGATCGAGTCGGCCCTCCGCGTCGATCAAGCCGGGGCCGAATTCCCGCCCGATCTCGTCGAGCATGGGCGTTCCGGGCGCCTGTAGCTCGTGCACGATTGCGTCGGCGTCGATCACGGTCGCCCCGAGCTGCGCGAGGTAGCGCGCGACGGTGGTCTTTCCCGTCCCGATACCACCGGAAAGCGCGAGCACCGACGCCATGGGCGGAGCATCGCACGGTCGGATCTGCGACGCACCTCGACGCGCGCCGTCGAACCTTCACCCAGACCGACTGGGCCCCCGCCAGCACCTGGTCACGCGTCACCCGAACGGAGCTGCGCGCGCGAGGCGTCTTCGCCCTCCTCGACCATGACGCAGTTCTTGCCGGCCGCCTTGGCTCGATACAGGGCGCGGTCCGCGTCGTCGAAGAATTCCTTGCGGTCGCCCTTGAATTGGGAGATGCCCACCGAAACCGATACGCGCGTGAGCCGCATCGAATCGCTCAGGATGAACGAGGATTCCGCGATCGCGGTCCTGAGCTTCTCCCCGAGTTGATAGGCGCCTTCGAGATCGGTTCCGGGAGCGAGGACCGCGAACTCCTCGCCTCCGTATCGCGCGAGCAGGTCGCTCGAGCGCACCGCCGCGTTCATGATCAGGGCGAGCCCGTGCAGGAGCTCGTCGCCCGCGGCGTGCCCGAATCGGTCGTTGAGCGACTTGAAGTCGTCGATGTCGACCAGCAGTAGCGACAGCGGGCTGGCGGAGCGGGCCGCGCGCCGGATCTCGCGGGTGAGCTGATCCTGGAAGAAGCGGTGATTGTGAAGCTTGGTGAGCCCGTCGGTGATCGAGAGTTGTTCGAGCAACTCGTTGGCCTGCCGAAGCTTGACGTTCTGCGTTCTCAGGTTCTCGTTGCTCTCGCGGATCTCGCCCTGGTACGTGCGCACCCGTTGCAGCATGTGGTTGAATGCGTGGACCAGCACTCCGATTTCGTCGCGGGCTCCGGGATTCGGAATCTCGAGGTCGAGCTCCCCCTCGGCGACCCGGCGCGCACCCACCGACAGCAATTCGATTGGCTTCAAGACGGCGGCCGTGATCCGATACGCCACGAAGCTGAGCGCGAGCACCGACATCAGATCGATCAGCAAGACGCGGCGGATCAAGGCGAGTAGCGGCGAATACGCGACTCCGAACGGGATCTCGAAGGCGACGAACCAACCGGAATCGTCGATCGGGTGGGATGCGCTCAAGGTATGGCGCCACGGAGAGTCGGTCGATTCCCTGACGGTGCGCTCGTGCCCGTGGCCCGCGGCTGGCGGCTCGATCCGCTTCGGCGTCTTCGGATCGGTGGTGACGAGAACGCTGCCACCCCGCGTCGCGACGACCATCGCGCCGTCGGGATGCGGCGCGTGCTCGGCGAGCAGCGCGACGAGCCGCTCTCGCTCGAAGACGCCGACCGCGAATGTCTTCGACCCATCGCCGCGTGCGACCGGCACCGAGACCGCCGGGACGACCACGCCGTTCGCGAGCGGGATCGGAAGCCAGCCCGCCTCCGCGTCCCCGGCGCCGAGTGCGGGCGGGCAGCCGGGCGCGGAGCCGGCCGCCGCGCGGGCGCTGGCGCCCGCGCCGCAGAGCGCGAGCCCCTCGAAGTGGTCGCTCTCGCGCAGGATCGCCTCGAGCGCCGCTCGGCTGGCTTCGTCGCCGAGCGACGCGGCCGCCCGCGCGATCTCCTCGCGACCCGCGGAGAGCCACCCCGACGCGCTCGCGGCCGCGCGCTGGATGGCGGCGGGGTAGCGCTCCTCGATGGATCGGGCGAGCGATTCCTGCGCGGGCTGGATCGATGCCCAGCTCACCAGCACCGCGGACGCGAAGCTCCCGACGAAGACCATCAGCACGATCTTCGTGACCAGGCTGTTGATGGTCAGATGCTCGGATTGCGGGTCGATTTCAGGCATGGGCCCTTCGGGGTTGCCGGCTGCTGCTGAATCGACCTCCGGAAGCGTCGGCTTGATCTCTTTTCGGCGCACCGAGCGCATATTAATCTTTGTTTTTCAGACACTTACGGGCCGAGATTCGGCGGCGCCGCGCGCCGGGGCGGAAGATCTCGATAACCCCTTGCAATTTCGATGAAAATCGCCTTTTCGGGATTTGCGCGGGCAGGGGGCCTCGACTACCTTGCGCAAGGTTTTTCAGGGGTTTAGCGCCCGCGAAGCGCCCGGAGAACCGACCCCCGCGCCAGATCTCATTGCGATCGTCGCGCTCGCGCGGCGATCGGTGGTCGCAACGGGAAGAAGATGGCCGAGCCGGAACAGTCGAACCCCGATTCCGAAGCTCCGGATGCGGGCTCGCAGCTCGCTCGCTTGCGCGAGCGAATCGACGCCGTGGATCGCGCGATTCTCGAGCAGCTCAACCGCCGGGCGAAGTGGGTGCTGGAGGTGGGTCGCCTCAAGCAGAGCCACGGCGCGGCCGTCTACGAGGAGGCGCGCGAGCGGCGCATCGTGAGCAGCCTCGTCGCGAGCAATCCCGGACCGTTTCCCGACGACGGCCTGGCCCCGGTCTTTCGAGAGATCATCTCCGCGACACGCTCGCTCGAGGACGGGCTCTCGATCGCCTACATGGGACCGCGGGGAACCTTCAGCCACGAGGCCGCCAATCTGAAATTCGGCCGGCTCGCGGCGCTCGAGCCGGTTTCGAGCATTCCCGACGTGTTTGCGGCGGTCGAGCGCGGGGTGGCGAGCCTCGGAATCGTCCCCGTCGAGAACACGACCGAGGGGGTCGTGACGCAGGCCCTCGACGCCCTGGTGGAGAGCGACGTGTCGATCTGCGGCGAGGTGCTGCTGCGGATCTCGAATCACCTGGCGTCGCGCAGCGGTCGGATCGAAGACGTACGTCGGGTGGCCTCCAACCCCCAGCCCCTCGCCCAATGTCGCCGCTGGTTGGACCGCAATCTACCCGGCGTCGAGCGCGTGGAGACGGCCAGCACCACCGCCGCCGCGCAGCTGGCGGCCGAGGACGCGTCGATCGCCGCGATCTGCAGCGAGGCCGCGGTGGAGGGCCACGGCCTCGCGACGATCGAGGCCGCGATCGAGGATCGGCGAGACAACACGACCCGCTTCCTGGTGATCGGCAAGCAGGTGCCCGAGCCGACCGGGAACGATCTCACCTCCGCGGTGTTCACGATCCGCAAGGACGAGCCGGGCGGGCTCTTCCGGCTGCTGCAACCCTTCGCCGAAGCGGGGATCAATCTGACCGCGATTCAGTTGCGGCCGATCCGGGGCAAGCCCTGGGAGTACCTGTTCTTCCTCGACCTGGAGGGCCACTGCAAGGACGCGAGCGTCGAGCGAGCGCTCGAGCGCGTGGCACACATCGCGCATTCGCACCGCGTGCTCGGCTCCTTCCCGAGGGCCGAAATCGAGCGGGGTCGGAGCTAGGCGATGGGCTTGGAGCGTATCGTCAAAGCCCACATTCGCGGCCTCGAGCCCTATCAGCCCGGCAAGCCCATCGAGGAGCTCGAGCGCGAGCTCGGCATCGAGGGCTGCATCAAGCTGGCCTCCAACGAGAGCCCGATCGGCCCCTCGCCGAAGGCGGTGGCCGCGATCCGCGAAGCCGTCGGGGGTGTCCACCGTTACCCCGACGGTGCGAGCTTCGCGC
The DNA here is from genome assembly GCA_041579295.1 of Myxococcota bacterium. Classification (GTDB taxonomy): domain Bacteria; phylum Myxococcota_A; class UBA9160; order UBA9160; family SMWR01; genus JACZVU01. The sequence continues at coordinate 15,612 of JBFGGA010000029.1, forward strand.
TTCGCGACAAGCTCGCGAGCCGACTCGCGGTGGATCCCGAGCAGCTGGTTTTCGGCGCCGGCGCAGACGAGATCCTCGAGCTGCTCGCCAAGGTGTTGCTGGGACCCGGCGACGAGGCCGTGTTCGCCTGGCCCTCGTTCGCGATGTACCCGATCGTCGTCCAGGGGATGGGCGCGACCTCGATCCGCGTGCCGCTCGCGAGCGATCTCACGCACGATCTGCCGGAGATGGCGGCCGCGGTCACCGATCGCACGCGCCTGGTCTTCGTCTGCAACCCCAACAATCCGACGGGCACGAGCGTGGGGGCCGAAGCCTTCGACCGTTTCGTCGCGTCGTTGCCGCAAGACGTCGTGCTCGCGGTCGACGAGGCGTACTGCGACTTCGTCCGCCGCCCGGATTTTCCCGACACGCTCGCGTGGATCGGCCGGCGGCCCGGCACGATCGCGCTGCGGACGTTTTCCAAGATCTTCGGACTCGCGGGCCTGCGGATTGGTTTCGGAATCGCCGACCTCGAGCTCGCGGGTTATCTGCAGCGCGCGAGGCATCCCTTCAACGTCGGCCGTCTCTCCGAAGTCGCCGCAGCTGCGGCGCTCGACGATCTCGATCACGCGCAGCGCGCACGCGCGATCAATGCCGAGGGCGCCGACTACCTGCGCGCCGAGCTCGGCGCGCTGGGCATCGAGACGTGGCCGACCGACGCGAACTTCGTGCTCGCCCGGGCCGGCGCCGAGACGGCCGAGCGCCTGCTGAGAGAGGGCATCATCGTCCGGGCGCTCGGCGGCTTCGGGATGCCGGATCACATCCGCGTCAGCGTCGGGCTCCCCGAGGAGAACGAGCGATTGGTGAAGGCGCTACGCCGACTGCGGGAGAACGGGCTGTGACGCCGCTCTTCGAGAGGATCGCGGTGATCGGGCTCGGCTTGCTCGGCGGATCCGTCGCCGCTGCGGCCAAGCGCCGGGGGGTGGCCACCACCGTGGCCGGCGCCAGCCGGAGCGCGGATGCCCGGGATTTCGCGCTGCGCCGCGGATGGGTCGACGAGGTGGGTAGAGCGGCGGAGGCGGCGCGCGGCGCCGATCTCGTGGTGCTCGCGACCCCCGTCTTCGCGATGGCCGAGGTGCTGCGCGAGCTCGCGCCCGCGCTCGGCGCGGGCGCCATCGTGACCGACGTCGGGAGCGTCAAGACCCAGCTCGCCGAGACCCTGCCGGGTCTGTTGCCCGGTGGCGCCTGCTACGTGGGCTCGCACCCGATGGCCGGAAGCCACGAGCGCGGCATCGAGCACGCGCGCGCCGATCTGTTCGAGGGCTCCGCGTGCGCGGTCACCGACTCCGGACAGCCCGACGCCCAGCGGCGGGTGTGTTCCTTCTGGCACGCGCTCGGAGCGAACGTCGTCGTGCGCAGCCCCGCCGAGCACGACGAGCAGGTCGCGTGGATGAGCCACGTACCCCACGTCCTCGCCTTCGGCTTCGCGGCGGCGTTGGCGCGCGCGCCCGAGTGCGCCGGGGATCTCATCGGTGGCGGGTTTCGGGATTTTACGCGGATCGCGGAGAGCGATCCCGAACTCTGGGGCGACATCCTGACCGCCAACCGCAAGGCGATCGGCGCGCCGCTGGCCGCAGTGAGCGATGCGTTTCGCGAGCTCGGACAGGCCATCGAAGCGAATGATCCGGATGCGGTCGAGCGTCGGCTTGCGGCGGCGCGAGATGCGCTCACCCTCGTGGTTCGGTCGGCCTCGAGCCGGAAATCGATGGATGAAGGTCATTCATCGAGTCGAACCACCAAGCTCCGATCGGAGAAAGACCTGCGATCGGGAACAGAAAGCGAAGACGAACCTGATGAATGAAGCAACCCCCAACGAGACCGGCGAAACCTTCGCCGAACTATTCGAAGCGACGAGTGCGGCCGTAAAAGAGGGCGAGGTCGTCGACGGGACCGTCCTCTCCATCGACGACGAGAACGTCCAGATCGACATCGGCTTCAAGTCGGAGGGCTTCATCCCGACCTGGGAGTTCATGGACGACGACGGCACCATCCACATCAAGGTCGGCGACAAGATCGAGGTCCTGCTCGAAGAAGCCGAAGACGCGAATGGGCGCATCGTTCTTTCCAAGGAGAAGGCCGATCGGCTGAAGGTCTGGGACGACATCAGCAAGGCCTACAAGGCCGAGGAGCCCGTCGAGGGCGTCGTGGTCGCGCGGGTGAAGGGCGGGCTGGCCGTCGACATCGGCGTCAAGGCGTTCCTGCCGGGCTCGCAGGTCGATCTGCGGCCGGTGCGCAACCTGGAGAGCATCGTCAACCAGCGCCTCAAGTTCAAGGTCATCAAGTTCAACAAGAGGCGCGGAAACATCGTTCTCTCGCGGCGCGCGCTGCTGGAAACCGAGCGCAAACAGCTCCGCGAAGACACGCTCGGAACCCTCGCGCCGGGACAGATCGTCGATGGTGTGATCAAGAATCTCACCGACTACGGCGCATTCATCGACCTCGGCGGGATCGATGGTCTGCTGCACGTCACCGACATGTCGTGGGGGCGCGTGAATCACCCCAGCGATCTCTTCCAGGTGGGCGACGAGATCAAGGTCAAGGTGCTGAAGTTCGACGCCGACTCCGAGCGGGTCTCGCTCGGCCTGAAGCAGATCCAGCCCGATCCCTGGACGGATGCGAGCATGCGATATTCCGTCGGGAAACGCGTCGAGGGAAAGGTGGTCTCGTTGGCCGAGTACGGCGCCTTCGTCGAGTTGGAGCCGGGAATCGAAGGCTTGATCCACGTATCGGAAATCTCGTGGACGAAGCGGATCAAGCACCCGTCGAAGGTCGTTTCCGTCGGCGATACGGTCGAGGCCGTGGTGCTCGACGTTTCCGAGAAGGATCGCAAGATCTCGCTCGGGATGAAGCAGATCGAGCCCAATCCCTGGAGCGTAATCGAGGAGAAATATCCCATCGCGACGCGCGTCACCGGCACGATTCGCAACATCACGAACTTTGGGATCTTCGTCGGCCTCGAGGAGGGGATCGACGGACTCGTCCACGTCTCCGACATTTCGTGGACCGAGCAGATCAAACACCCGAGCGAGAAATTCAAGAAGGGCGATACCGTCGAAGCGGTCGTGCTCAAGATCGACAAGGAGAACGAGAAGTTCTCGCTGGGAATCAAGCAACTCCAACCGAATCCCTGGGATGAAATCATCAAGAAATACCCGGTGGGCAGCGACATCAGCGCAGAAGTGACGAGCGTCGCGGATTTCGGAGCCTTCGTTCGCCTGGAGGAGGGGATCGAGGGCCTGATCTACAGCTCCGAGCTGTCGACGGAGCGAGTCGACAATCCCGCCGACGTGGTGAAGGTGGGCGAGACCGTGACGGCCGTGATCACGAAAGTGGACCCCATGGAGCAGAAGATCTCTCTCTCCATCCGGGTGCTCACGGACCGCGAGCAGCGCGAGGCGCTGAAGAAGTTGGCGGCTCAGCAATCGCAGAAACAAACGACGACACTCGGAGACCTTCTCGCCGGAAAACTCGCGGAGAAGGCCGAGGGCAGCGGAGACTAGGAGATGGTGGACACCCGCGAGCAAATCGGGGTGATCGCGGGGACCCGAAACTCGAGTGCTGCGCGGTCCGGGCGATGGGCCGCGCCGTACCAGCAACGGACGCCGTGTCTGGCGAACCGTCGGGGAAGGGAATGACAAAGAGCGGATTGATTGAAACGGTTGCGGAGGCGACGCCTCATATTTCCAAGCGGGATACGGAGATCGTCGTCAACACGATCTTCGAATCGATGGCTCAGGCCCTGAAGATGGGTGAGCGCATCGAGATTCGCGGATTCGGGAGTTTCCAGGTCAAGATTCGCGAGGCTCGCGAGGGCCGAAACCCCAAGACGGGTGCACCGGTGCACATCTCCGCGAAGCGCACTCCTTTCTTCAAGGTGGGAAAGGAGCTCAAGGAGATGGTCGACGGACACGGCTCGGGCGCGAGCCATTCGCCGGGGGGCGACCCCGTCTCCGATGACCGCTCGGCCTGATTGTCGAGCGCGAGCGGCGAGGGAACGAGATGAAGCTTGTGCGCCGGTTGCTGTCGATCGCTCTGTTCGTGGGTCTTCTGATCGCGGGCTGGCAGTTCGCGGCCGTTAACGCTCAACCCGTCGTGGTGCGCCATCCGGCGGGAGAATTCTCGGCGGCCGCCCTCTGGGCGGTCCTGCTGGTGGCATTCGGCTCCGGCGTCGTTCTGGCTGCACTCGTCGCAACCGTGCGCGGCGCGCGCATCCGGCTGGTCGCGCGGCGCTACCGGAAGCTCGTCGACAGCCTGCAGGCGGAGGTCCATCAGCTCAGGAGCCTGCCGCTGTCCGAGCAGCCGCAGACGGCGGAGCCGAGCCCGGCATCGCCCGCCGCGTTGGAGCGGGGGTCGTAGGTCGGATGGGTTGGCTTGCGCGAGCGTTCGGGGGGGGCGCGCGCGGTCCGCGGGATCTCGATTCAGAGGTGTGCTCCGCGCTTCTTTCCGTACTCGATCAGGATCTGGAGGGCGCCGAGGAGGCGCTGGCCCGCGCGGTGCGCAGTGATGCGGATGGAGTCGAATCCTATCTCGCTCTGGCTCGTCTGTATCGCATGCGAGGTGAGATCGGTCGAGCGATTCGCATCCATCAGAACCTGTTGCTTCGCGAGGATTTGCGCGGTGCGCAGCGATCGCTGGCGCTGGCGGGCCTCGCTGCGGATTTTCGCGAGGGCGGATTCAAGGATCGGGCGATTGCGTGTTACGAGGACGCGCTTCTCGCCGACAAGCGCGATCACAACTCACTTCGCGAGCTGATTCGGCTCTACGCCGAGACGGGCCGTCATCCGCAGGCGATCGAATGCTCGCGGCGACTGGCGCGGCTGGAAAAGCGAAGCAGGAGCGAGGAGGAAGCGCGCCTGTACGTGGAGATGGCCGAGTTGCAACGCGCCGAAGGGCGCGACGACGACGCGCGCCGCTCGGCCAAGAAGGCGCTGCGTTGCGACAAGCGCTGCGTCGCCGCGTGGGTGTTGTTGGGGGATCTGGAGGCCGAGCGGGGTCGCAAGAAGGCGGCGCTGGCCGCGTGGTCGGAGGTTCCGCGCCTGGATCGCGCGAGCGGGCCGCGGGTGTACGCGAAGCTCGAGGCCACCCATGCGGCGCTGGGGCGAATCCGCGACTTCGAGGCCTTCGTTCGGGGTCTGCTCGAAGAGCAACCCGGAGACGCGGCCGCGCGGCGCGCGTTGGCGACGCTGCTTTGCGCGCGCGGTGAAATCGACGCCGGCATCTCGGAGCTCAACGATCTCCTCGCGGCGAATGTCGACGACCTCGACACCCGCGCCGCCCTGGGGCGGGCCCTCTTGTCGGAAGGTCGGGAGCGCGAAGCGGCGCGCGAGTACGGCCTGATGATCGACGCGTTGGGCCGGCGCGGCTTGATCGATGCCGAGGAGAAGCCCCAGTGACACGCGCTGCACGCGACACGCCGATGATGCGCCAGTTCCTCTCGGTCAAGGCGCGGCACCCCGACGCAATCGTCTTCTACCGCATGGGCGACTTCTACGAGATGTTCCTCTCGGATGCGGAGATCGCGGCGCCCCTGCTCGACATCACGCTGACCACGCGCGACCGCGGCAAGGAGGACGCGATCCCCATGTGCGGCGTGCCGGTCCATGCCGCCGATCAGCACATCAAGCGGCTCGCGGAGCTCGGCTACCGCGTCGCGATATGCGAGCAGGTCGAAGACGCGAAGGCCGCGGGCGGCCGGCGCCTGGTCAAGCGGGAAGTGGTCGAAGTGATCACACCGGGGCTCGTCGGCAACCCGGACGGCATCGATGGGGCGCGCGAGCTGTGTCTCGTGGCGCTCGATCCCGGTGCGACCGTCGGCGTGGCAATCCTCGATGCCTCGACCGGCGCATTTCGCTGCACGCAGGTCGATTCCCGGGCGTCGGCCGAGCTGCCGGCCGGTCTTCTCGAAGAGCTCCAGCGCGTGGATCCGCGGGAGATCCTGATTCCGGAAGACCAAAGCGCGCTCGAGGCGCGACTCGGCGCGCTGCTGCCCGGCGCCGCGAGAACGCGCGTCGCGCCGGCGTCCTACGACCCGTCGCGCGTTGCCGTTTCGATTGCGGGATTCGACGCTTCGAGCGGCGACCCCGCGACTCGAGCCGCTGCGGCGTTGCTCGCCTACGTGTCCGAGAATCAACCGTTCGCGCTTTCGCACACCGACCGCTTGACGCGTTATCGGCTGGCGGACACGATGATCCTCGACGCGGCCACGCGCGCCCACCTGGAGCTGTTCGCCAATGGCGAAGACGGCGGCCGCGCGAGGACCCTGATCGCGCGGATCGATCTCGCGATGACGCCGCTCGGGGCGCGGCGCCTGGCGCGCTGGCTCGCGTATCCGCTCGTCGACCCGGAGGCGATCGCGACCCGTCAGGACGCGGTCGCGCAGCTGGCGGAGCGCGACCGCCTGCGCGGGCGTTTGCGCGAGGCGTTCAAGCCGGTGCGCGATCTCGAGCGTCTGCTCACCAAGGCGGTCCGGCCGACTTCGACGCCGCGCGATCTCGTGGCGCTGCGCAGCTCGCTCGACGCGCTGCCCGGCGTGAGGAGCGCGCTCGGAGCCCGCGACGAAGATCTGCTGACGCTCAGCGGCGAGGCGCCGTCGCCGCTCGTCGCGGAGCCGCAGCCGCTCTCCGAGATCGCCGCACTGTTGCGCGAGGGTCTGGTCGACGAGCCGCCCGTCGTGTCCAGGGGCTCGCGCGGCGCCAACGAGACCGGCTACATCCGCGAGGGATTTCGCTCGGAGCTCGATGGGCTGCGCGAGGGTGTGCACAAGGGCAGGGATTGGATCGCGGGTTTCGAGGGACGCGAGCGCGAACGAACCGGGATCCAGACGCTCAAGATCCGTTTCCACCCCGTGCACGGATACGCGATCGAAGTCACCAAGGCGAATCTTTCGCGAGTGCCCGACGACTACGAGCGCAAGCAGACGCTCGCAAATGCGGAGCGCTTCACGACCGCGGAGCTCCGCCGCGTGGAGGAGGGTGTGCGCGGCGGCACGGAGCAGGCCGCGGCGCTCGAGAGGAAGATCTTCGAAGAGCTGCGGCAGGCCGTGTTGGAGTGGGCGGCACAGATTCGAGTCGCTGCGGACTCCGTGGCGACGCTGGACGCGATTGCAGCGCTCGCCGAGGTGGCGCGCAGCGATGGTTGGGTCAGACCGCTGGTGGACGAAGGCAGCGCGCTGAAGATTCGAAACGGGCGTCATCCCGTCATCGAGCCGTTGTTGACCGCTCGGGGCGATGGCGAGTTCGTCCCAAACGACACGAGCCTCGATTCGGAAGAAACGCAGATCCTGGTGCTCACCGGACCGAACATGTCGGGTAAGAGCACCTACCTTCGCCAGGTCGCGTTGATCGTCCTGCTGGCGCAGATGGGGAGCTTCGTACCGGCGGAGAGCGCGCGCATCGGAATCGTCGATCGGGTGTTCACGCGCGTGGGTGCGACCGATCGCCTGGCTCGCGGCGAGTCGACGTTCATGGTCGAGATGCGGGAAACCGCCGAGATCTTGACGGCTGCGACCCGCCGGAGCCTCGTGATCCTCGACGAGATCGGACGCGGTACCAGCACCTTCGACGGGCTCTCGATTGCGTGGGCCGTGGCCGAACACCTGCACGACTCACCGCACCTCGGCGCGCGGACGCTGTTCGCGACCCACTATCACGAGCTCGCCGATCTCGCGCGCACGAAGCAGCGGGTCGAGAATGCGCACTTCGAGGCCCGGGAGTGGGGCGATGAGGTCATCTTCCTTCGGCAGCTCGCGTCGGGAGCCGCCAATCGGTCGTATGGGATCCAGGTCGCACGGCTCGCCGGCCTGCCCGGGACCGTGATCGAACGGGCGCGAATGATTCTCGGAAACCTGGAGAGCGGGGAGCTGGACGAGCGGGGCCGGCCGCGAATCGCCGAAACGGGCGGCGCCGACACCTCGACCGACGCTCAGCCGAGCCTGTTCCAGCCGCCCGCGGGCGCTTGCAGCGCCTCGGAACGCGCCGCGCTCGATTGGCTGCGCAGCGTGGACCCCGATCGCACCACGCCGCTCGAAGCCCTGGCGCTGCTGACCCGCGCCTTCTCCGCGCTTCGCGAGGAGGTGGAGTCTTGATGCGGCGGACCTTCGCGCTCCTGCTTCTTCTGTCTTCGTTCGTCACCGTGGGGGTCAGCCGCCCGCGCGGAATGGCGGACGTGCTGGAGGTGCGCCATTGGTCCTATCCCGACTACACACGGGTGGTCGTCGAGCTCTCCCGCCCGGTGGAGACCGAGGTGCGACACCTCGGGCCCGATCCCGCGGCGAAGAAAAGCGAGCGCCTCTACCTCGATCTTCCGGGCATCTGGGTGGGCCGCGAATACAAGAGCGGAATTCCCGTCGGTGACGGCCTGCTCCGCGCGGTGCGCATCGGCCAGAACACCCTGCGCACGGCCCGGGTCGTCATCGACATCGAGAACTACGATCGGCACCGG
>JBFGGA010000030.1:0-23601 GCA_041579295.1 Myxococcota bacterium
CGATCATCAGCAGCGAGGCCAGATCCGTCGGCCGGCCGACCTCCGCCTGGAAGGTCTCCACCTTCCGCCTCACCTCGTCGATGGCGCCGCGATCGGCGCCGATGCGCGCGTCCATCGCGGCGTCGCGGCCCGCAAAGTAGAGCAGGAGCATCATCCAGGCGTTGGCCACCGCCACGTCGACGATCACCATCATGCTGATCGTCGAGCTCGTCGCGCCGACGCTCTCGCCGATCGCCACGAAGTTGGCGCCGCCGCCGATCCAGGATCCCGCGAGCGCCGCGAGCCCCTTCCACGCCTGGTCTCCGAGCTCCACGGGGACCATCCAACCCAGCAAGAGGTAGGCCAGTGGCCCGCCGACGACGATGCCCGCGGTCGCGGTCAGGAAGAGCGCGACCGCCTGGCGCCCGAGGCGCAGGATCGCGGGGATGTCGACCGAGAGCGTCAGCAGCACGAGCGCGGCGGGAAGCAGCCACTTCTTGATGAAGACGTAGAGCGGTGACGCGATCGGGATGATGCCCGCATTCGACAGCAGCGTCGGAACGAAATAGGCGAAGATCAGCAGCGGGATGACCTTGAACACCTTGCCGAAGCGGGGGTGGCGCGCCATCGCGAACAGCAGCGCGAGCACGCCGAGCAACACGGCGAGCACGGCCATCGGGTCTTGGACGAGCGCTTCGGAAGGCACGGCACTTGATAGCCCGTCATCGAGGCTCGGACAAACGGCTCGCCCGCTCGGATCGGATTGGCTCCGATCCGGCGAATGTCAAGAGCTTTCGGTGGGGAATCCCGATACAACTGCGATCCGCGCGAATTTCTTGACATCACCCATGCGACACGATCTAATGTGGCCGCGATCCGAGCAGCGACCGGAGGGCATATGTCCGGCTGTGTCGCCAGGCTAGCCGTCGCCCTGGTATTTCTATTTGGCGCCTTTCTCTCCGGGTGCCGGGAACACCCGGCCGCGAAGCTCGTAATCTCCACGGGCACGCCCGGCGGTACGTACATCCGACTCGGAGAACAGCTCGCTCGCATCCTGGAGGCAAACCCCGGGCCGGATTTCGGTGTGTTCGAGTCGATTCCGAGCGCGGGAACTCTCGAGAGCATCGATCGGCTCGTGCGAGCGGAAGCCGATCTGGCTTTCGTGGCGGGCCCGGTGATCGCGCGCGATCCGCGCCGCGCCGACATTCGGGCGCTGATGTCGCTCTATACCGATGCGGTTCACGTAGTGGTGCGTCGTTCCACACGCATTTCCGATCTCCGGGATCTCCGCGGAAAGCGGATCTTCGTAGGCCTGGAGCAGAGTGGCACCCGAGAGATCGCGACTCGCGTGCTGAAGCAGGTGGGAATCGAAGATGCCCACTACGTGCGCGCCGATGCCGCGTCCTTCGACGAAGCCGCCGCGCTCCTCGTAATGGGCGAAGCAGATGCGGCGTTCTTCGTGGCAGCTGCGCCGGCGCCCGCGGTGGTCACCGCTCTCGAGGACGGCTGCTGCCAGCTGCTGGACCTGGCACGTCACGTCGACGGGCTGGTGGGCATCCTGGTTGGCCTTCGGCCGTGGCAGATTCCGGGGCACGCCTACAGCCAGCAGCGGCCGGTTCAAACGATCGGAGCCAGCGCCTTCCTGGTGGGGCGCCGTGGGTTGTCCGACGCGTTCGTCACCCACGTGCTCGGAGCCGTTTTTGATTTCGTGAGCGAACTCGCCGTCGCCCACGTACGGGCCGAGGACATTCGGCTCCAGGATGCCTTCGAGGATCCCTTGCTCGAGGCGGTCGGTCTGCACACCGGCGCGGAAGCGTTCCGCGACGCCGAGAACGAGAAGCTCGTCATCGCGACGGGGTCGATTACCGGCCGCTATTACGAGTTGGGAACACGCTTGCAGCTGGTGCTGGCCCAGCAGGGAATCCGCTCGCGCGTATTCCACACCGATGGGTCGCTGGAGAACCTCCGATTGGCGGCTGACCCCAGGCGGCGCGTGCTGGCGATCGTTCAGTACGACAGCGCACTTGCCTCGTACTGGGACCCGAGTCTCTATCACACGGCCCGAGTCCGCGACGAGATCGCCTTTCCCCATATCACCGACCTGCGCCGCGTTGCCGCGCTTCACGAGGAGAAGATCCACGTTCTGGTACGGCGCGAAAAGATCCGAGAAAGGTGGCGAGAGCGGCCGTCGCTCCCGCTGCTGAGTGGGCTCGATGTCTGCCTCGGCCCCCCGGATAGCGGCACTCAGGTGATCGCACGGGCGCTGCTCGACGAGCACGGAGTCGAGCCGAGGAAGCGCCTCTATCTAACCGTGCCCGACATGGTTTCTCGACTCAACGAGGGAGTTCTCGATGCGGGCTTCTTCATGAGCCACGTGCCGAGCCAAGCGCTCAAGACGGTGGTCCACGATCCGCGCAACCGGCTCATTTCCATCGACTTCCGCAATGTCGCCGGGCTGCTCGGGCCGGCCCTGAGCGCTTCGCGCATCCCGCCGGGCACCTACGGCTCCCAGGTCGAGGGTGAGCAACCGGTGGACACGGTGTCGACCTGGGCCGTCCTCGTGGCCCGGGAGGGCATACCGCTGGATGTCGACGAGATCACCGCCGCCCTGATTCAAGGTGCTGCATTCCTCGGCATCGAGGGTGGCGCCGATACTCTCGCTCGCCGCCTGCCCTCGCTGCCGTTCCATTCCGAAGCCGAAGAGCAGTACCGACAGGCCGGCGTGCTTCCGTCGCCGTTGCCTGTGGACTGGCTCGAGATCGCCTGGCGGTCGCTGGCGATCCTCGTCTTCGTGTCCGGCGGAATAGGCGGCCTGGTGACGATCCGACGGGAGCGGACCATGCGCCGCTTCAGAAAGCGGATCGCATCCGTCTCGACTTCGCCGGATTACCCGTATTCCGTTCACGACCTCCTCCAGATCGGCCAGGAGATCCGCGAATGCTCTCTTCACAGCACATGGCGCTCGGAGCAGCTCGACGGCTCGCGCACGCGGGAACTCAAGCAGCTGGTCGGCGAGGGAATCGAGCTCTCTCGTCGAAATCTGAAGAGGAGCTTGCTCGCGGAACTCCGCCACCTGAAGGAGGTCGGGCCCGAGCAGGTGGTTACCGCGAAGGGCTTCCGGTCGCTGGAAGCCGCCGTCTGGAACTACCTCGAGGAGGGTGAGCTCGATCCCGAGCAGCACTCCTTCCTGTTGCAGGCGATCCGCGACGGCCGTGCTGAGGCGATGAGCCGGATATCCGAGGTGCCCGTGTAGGTAAACACCGAGTTCACGCCGTTTGCTGCGCGCGCGCTTCGGCCACCACGTCGCTTCGGCATAGCACGCGCGTCCCGCGCCCGGGAAGGCGCCAGACGAGACCGAGCTTCTCGAGGCCTTCGATCTCGTCCAGTTCGAGCTCGGCGTCAGTGAACCACAGGATGCTCGTCTCGGGTGCGCGCGCGGGTTCGACCCGGGTCGCGAGCCTTCGAGCCAGTTCCATGTCGCCTGCGTGCCTCGCCCGAAGCTTTTCGGCTGTCGCACCGAGTGACGCGAGCTCCCTCGATACCGACAGCACGTCTACCGGGTCGACCCAACGCGCCAGCATAGAGACGTCGGATCGGCTCGTGGCGAGAAAGAAGGGGCGGAATGCCTCGGCGGCGCGGCCGAACAGTCGGTGCGTGCGGAGCCACAGGAACGCCACCCGCGTGCTCCGTTCCGGCGGGAGGATCCACTTTTCGAGGTCGCCACAGACCACGTCGGCCCCGAGTTGATCCACTGGCGGAAAGCCGACCGATCCCGCGTGCGCGTAGTCGGCGACCAGCAGCGGCGCTCGGCCACCCGACGCGCTGCGAATCGAGTCGAACAACTCCGCGACGGGTTGTCGGATTCCGCGCCAGCTCGCGGGACTCGCGACGAGCGCGTCGAATTCGCCCATCGATCGAGGGTCGAAAATCGAGTCGCAGTCCGCGATGCGGACCCGCGCGCCGGGGAAATGCTCTGCGCCGTAGTACTCTTCGCTCGTCAAGACGATGTGCTGGATCTGAAAATGGGAAAAGAGCATCCGCAGTGCAATGAGGATGCCCGGCGCGAGGACGATGTGATCGGGATCGGGCGCTTCGAGCAGCTCCGCGATGATTTCGCGGAGATCGTTGGTCGCAGAAATCATCGGCTCGTCGTCGCTCATCTCAACGAACCGGGCAGTGCGGCGAGTACGTGACCTGGAGGAGTTCGAGGTTCTGGAGCGCGTGAATTGCCTCCAGCTTCGCGTCGTTGCGAATGTGGATCACGCTGTCGTGATCGACGAGCTCCTTGTTGGCTCCTGTGATCGGATCGGCCAGCTCGAAGATCGCTTCGCCGTCCAGGACGATCCAGCTGCTTTGAACCTCGATGTCGCTGCTGTTCCCGTTGAAACAGATGATCTGTCCCTGAGTCAAGCTCCAGGAGTGCAGGTGAATGAAGTGCGGCTGATCGATGCACAGCAGCGCCTTTCCGTCCGCCGAACTGCCCGCCCGATCGAGCGTTTCGACCTTGAACGGGTTCCGCTTGTCGATGAATTCAGCGGAGAGCAGCTGCTGGACCTCCAGCCCGAGACAGCGCGCGATTCGAAGTAGCGCTTCGAGCGAGACGTTCGGGGCCGCCGATCCGTTCTCGATACGCGAGAGCTGCGCGGGATCGATTTCGCATGCGGCGGCCAGCTGCCGGATCGAAAGGCCTGCGCCGAGTCGGGCATTCCGAATGTGCTCGGAAATTCCCCAGGCGACGAGCGCGTAGCGCTCGCTGTGTCCGAGCTCGTCCGCGGTGAGCTGTCGGCGCGTCGACTGGACCTCCAGTTTGACGTCGCGCGGTAGGTCGAGGTGGGTTCCCGCGGTGTTGTGCGTGAGGCCCCGAATGACCATCCAGGCCACCGCGGGCTCGTTCCCGCTCGCCCAAGCGTGGTGCGGAACCTGGGGGTCGACGCGGATTGCGCAGCCCGGCGCGACGGGCTCGGGAAGCAGCGTTCGGGTGGGCTCGCCGCTCCCGGCGCTGAAGAAGAAGTGATAGGAGACGCTCCCCTCGATCGGGAGCAGGATCTCCTCGCCCCCGTGGTGCATGAATCGGTCCTTCTCGGCGGGATCGAAGCGGACCCGAAGGATCGAGTACGGCCATGCCCAGAGGGGAGGTGCGAACGTCTGGTAGCGGATGCGGTCCCGCTTCTCGGAGGCGGTTCGCAGCGCGGGATCGCCCTTGCGCACCACTCGATAACTCTGAAGCAGCTCCCCGGGGGATATCGCCTCTAGGGCCGCCTGCGCGGCCGCTCGGCCGTCGCGAAAGTAGATCTCCGCCAACCACCCGATACTGCGGGCTTTTCTGCGTCGATCGGACGCCTTGGGGCGCGCCATCTGAGCAATTTAGCTCGGACTGGATGAAAAAAACAGCAAAAATTAATTTCTTCATGTTTGTTGACAAACGCAACAAATCGCGCAATAACACTTCACAGGGTAGGCAAGATTGCGAGAAGCGATCGCACCAGGAGCCGAGCGTTGAGACAGCCCAAATCGCAAGCGACGGCAGATGAAGGAGCTTGCGCTCCGATCCGTCGCCGCGAACTGGAGGGGGATGCGATGTCGTTGGGCCGCCCGCTCGGGCGCGCGCGCAGTACGCCGCCTGCCGGGCTCCTTTCCGGCACCTGGAAGGCGTCGCCGTGTACCCGGTGGTTCGCGAGCCTCGCGTCGGCATTGCTGTTCGCGCAGCTCTCGATCCCCGCAGACAGCGCGTTCGCCGAAGACGCCAGTGCCGCGAGCCAGAGCGAAGAGGCGCCCGCGCCGCACCTCGACTTCGAGTTCGCCGAACCCCGGATGAGCATTGGATTCCGCGGAGGCTGGGCGTTCAACCGCTCCGATGGCGAGATCTACGATTTCCTGACCGATCGACTCACACTCGAGAAGTCCGACTTCGACGCGCCCGCCTTCATCGTCGATTTCTCCTGGCGCCTGTGCTCTTGGCTCGACGTGGTGTTCGGCGTGGAGTACAGCGAGCGCAAGCGGAAATCGGAAGACCGCGACTTCGTCGAAGTCGACGGCAGCGCGATCGATCAGAGCACGCGCCTCACCCAGGTGCCGCTGACCCTGAGCCTCCGGATCTATCCGATCGGCCGCGGCGAGCGGGTGGGGCAGTACGCCTGGATCCGAAAGGCCGTCGTCCCCTACCTCGGTGGAGGCATCGGCGGCACCTGGTACGAGCTCAAACAGAAGGGCGACTTCGTCGACATCGGCGATCCCGCTGTAATCGGCGACGAGGTCGTCTTCAGCGACGTCTTCACCTCCGACGACTGGGCGTTCGCGCAGCACGCATTCGCGGGCCTCGACATCAAGCTCACGCGCAGGCTCGGCCTGGTGCTCGAGGGGCGTTACTACTGGGCCGACGCGGATCTGAAGGGAGATTACGTGGGGTTCAGCGACATCGATCTCGACGGGGCGAGGGCGATGATCGGGTTCAACTGGAAGTTCTGAGGAGGCGGGATGTCGATTCGAACCAATCCTACGGGCACCGTAATACTGGGAATTGTGGTGTTGGTTTCGGCTGCCGCGCTCGCGCAGCCCGCGCTCGAACAGGCCGACACCCGGGATATGCGAACAGGGTTCGATCGGCTCCCGTGGCTCGGATGCTGGGATGTGATCCCGGAAGCCGGGGACGAGGCGCAGGAGCCGCGCGTAGAGAACCAGACGATCTGCGTGGAGCCGGGCAGCGCGCCGCATGCTCTGAAGATGATCGTGCGGATCGACGGACGGGCCGCCGCCGAGGAAACGGTCGTCCCAGACGGCAGTTGGCAGCCCGTCAGCGACGGCGGTTGTGACGGCTGGATCCGCAGCATTCCATCGCAGGATCGGCGACGCATCTACCTGCAGTCCGAGGCCACCTGCGCGGACGGAAGCCCGCGGCAGCTCTCGGGCGCATCGATGATCGTCTCGGGTGTCCGCTGGATCGACATTCACGCGCTTCGCGTCGATGGCGTACACGAGCTGTTGATCCAGCGCTACCGCCCTGTCGAGGCGGACATCCCCAGACTTCCAGGCGCTCTTCCAAGCGCGTCGCACGCCGCGAGGCTCGACGCGGCGGCCCCGCTCGCCGTGGACGACGTGCTCGAGGCGCTGCGCGTGGTGGATCCCGCGGTCGTCGAAGCGATGCTTCTCGAGGGCGATGCCCGCTTCGGCGTCGATTCCGATCTCCTGCTCCGTCTCGCGGACGCCGACGTGCCGGGCGAGGTGATCGACCTGATGGTGGCGATGTCGTTTCCCGAACATTTCAGCGTCGAGGCCGGCGAGATCAGCCGGGAGCAAGAGGTGTACTACGGCGGCTACTGGTCGCCCTGGTATCCGTATTATGGATACGGGCACTACTACTACCACCGGTACGCGCATCACGACGGGAATCGCGGCGGCAAGGTCGTCAGCGGGCGCGGCTTCGTCCGCGTGCAACAGACCGACGGGCCCCCGGGAGGCCTCGGCGGCTTTGTCGGGGCGGGCCCGGGCGCAGCTGGCGGAGTCGGCGCTTTTGACGGAAGCCATGGCGGCACACCAGGGGGCGGCTCGGCGAGCGGTTCCGGCTACCAGAGCGGCAACTCGAGTTCTACCCGACCGGCGATTCCGAAGTGATGGATGGAAGGTTTGATATCACAATTCTGCGTTATGCTTGGGTGCAATGTGAGCACGTCCTGAAGCTTTCCGGGGCGAAAGTGAGGGGTGCCGTGGAGCGACGATCTACGAAGCGACGGTGGCCTGACTGCTTCTTCTCGAGCGGTTTCGCCGCATTCGGCGCGCTGCTTCTTCTCGCACCGAGCGCAAAGCAGGCGCTCGCCGACGAGATCGGTGCAAACGACTTTCGCATCAGTGACATGGGGCCGGACGGGGACGCGAACTTCGATGCGAGCTTCGGGTCGGGCTGGGCGATCTGGGGCAAACCCGCGGTGGCCTACAACGCCACGGCCGACGAGTACCTCGTCGTGTGGATGGGCGACGACGGCAGCGGCGCGCAGCTGGACGACGAGTTCGAGATCTACGCCCAGCGCCTCGACGCACTCACGGGCGAGGAGGTCGGACCCAACGACTATCGCATCAGCGACATGGGGCCCGACGGGGAGGCAGAAGCTTTCGGGCGCTACCCGGCGGTGGTCTACAACCCCAGCGCCGACGAGTATCTGGTGGTGTGGGACGGCGACGAAGGGACGGACGCGCCGGTCGACGACGGGCGGGAGATCTACGCGCAACGCCTGGAAGGGAGCACGGGCGCCGAGATCGGCGCCGACGACTTCCGCATCAGCCGCGTGGGCGCCGAGGGACGCGTCGACCTCAACGCCAATCTGCCGGCGGTCACCTACAACCCCGACGCAGACGAGTACCTGGTGGTCTGGCTCGCAGACACCGAAAACGATGACGAGTACGAGATCTACGGCCAGCGGATCGACGCGAGAACGGGTGCGGAGATCGGGCCGGACGACTTTCGCATTAGCGACATGGGCCCGGACGGAGACGCGGACTTCAGCGCTTTCAGTCCCTCCGTGGCGTACAACCCGAATGCCGGCGAGTACCTCGTGGTCTGGTGGGGCGACGACATCGATCAGGACTTCGAGATCTTCGGCCAGCGCCTCGACGGGGGAACGGGTGAGGAGATCGGCGTCAACGACTTCCGCATCAGCGACAGGATTTCGCGCGGAGGGTTTCCCGCGGTGGTCTACAACCCGAACGCCGACGAATATCTGGTCGTGTGGCACGCCCTTCCAGATACGGGTTCCGATCCCAACCCGGGGGCGGAGATCTTCGGCCAGCGCCTCGACGGAAGCACCGCTGAGGAGGTCGGATGCAACGATTTTCGCATCAGCGACATGGGGCCTGACGGAGACGCGAACTTCGGAGCTGGATATCCGGCGGTCGCCTACAACGCGAGTGCAGACGAATACCTGGTGGTGTGGAGAGGCGACGACGACTCCGACGGTCTGGTGGACGGCGAACGCGAGATCTTCGGCCAGCGCCTCGACGGCGCTACGGGCCTGGAGATCGGGCCCAATGACTTCCGCATCAGCGACATGGGGTTGGATGGACACACGGCCTTCGAGGCCATAAACCCCGCGCTGCCCCAAAACCCCAGAGCCGACGATTTCCTCGTCGTCTGGGAAGGCGACGACGACACGGGCGCGCTGGTCGACGACGAAGTCGAGATCTTCGGCCAGCTCGTCTGGATACCCGACGAGCAGCTGGCCACAGCGAATTCCGATGACTTTGTGTCCTACAGGATCCGGCGGAGCCGGCAGGGGCCGAAGTTCTACCGATTCGGGCCGGTGCGCCTGTCCGATCGATTCGGTATGGCGGACTACGAGGTAGTGAAGCCCGCGCAGCTGTTGTTGCCCGCCGATGCGGGCGGCGCAGGGGTCTTCGACGGAGTGACGCACCTCGAGGAGTATCGCATCAAGCCGACGAGGGAAACGCCGCGCTTTGCGATGCTCCGGAACATCGAATTCCGCAACCGCTTCGGCGAACACCTGCTCGAGCTCAAGAAGCCGACCAGCCTTCTCGTTCCGACGCACAAGAGCACCAGCGGCCCGGTCGAGGCGCCGGATCCCGAAGAGCACCTGCTGGATCACTTCCTCTGCTACAAGGCGAAGCACCAACAAAGACTGGACGACGGGACGAGGCTCCCGCGATTTGCGAAGGGAACCCAGGTGGTCGTCGAGGACCAATTCCAGACCCGGCGCTATGACCTCAAGAGGATCACCAAGCTCTGCAGCCCGGTTGCGAAGAGCGAGGATGCCAGCACGCCAGCCACGCTTCGCTCCGGGCCGATGAGGGGTGCGCTGTTTCCCATCGAGCCGGCCGGGATCCGCAACCCCGATCGCCACCTGGTGTGCTACCAGGCGAAGTTCACATCGCGCGAAATTCAGCAAACCGGCTGCGGCTGCAACGAAGCCGTGGACGCAACGTGTCGGGGCACGAGGCTCGATTCGAGACAACCCAGGCATGCGAAGCGGAACGGTCTCTACACCAACAACCAGTTTGGCCCAGGGCTGCTGGATACCATTGGAGAAGTGGAGTTCTGTGTGCCCTCATTGCTGTCGCCTCGCGAAACCTAGGAGGGCTAGTTGCACGGTGTCGTGATCTCGGAAGCGCTCCGACCGCTGCGGTTCGTGGCGCCATCGCGTTGGTTTGGCCACGACGCCGGCTCGGCTTGGGCATTCTCCCCGATGGATTCCCTCCCCCGTCGAAGTCCGTAGCTTCCACTTCGTTCGGCAGCTCGATCTCCAACGACGCGGCCGACGGTCGGGGTGTGGCAAAAACGAACAGCTGGACGGGGCTGCAGATCACAATGGGGGTCCTCGCCGCGCACCAGATCCTCGTGCCCGAAGTAGTTCGACGGCGTACACTCGCCGATGGAGCATCGTTCTCGGAGGTATCCAAAAAGGGAGAGTCGACCATGGGACACCTCACGCTTCGACAACCGTACGTCGCGCTCCAGCAACGGCTGGACAAGAACCCGATCGGCGCTCCCGCCAGCGACGAGCTCTTCGAGATCCTGCGGCTTCGCTTCAGCAAGGCGGAGGCGGCGATCGGCGCGCGCATGCCGATGACGCCGGCACCGCTCGAGAAGCTCAGCAAGCGGATCGGTCAGTCACCGAAGCGGCTCGAGGCCACGCTCGAGCGCATGGCGGAGAAGGGGCTCGTGCTCGACTTCGAAAGCCGGGGCAAGCGCTTCTACATGCTGGCGCCCACGGTGATCGGCTTCTTCGAGTTCACCTTCATGCGCCTGCACAAGGATCTGCCCAACAAGAAGCTCGCCGATCTGCTCTCCGCCTACATGTACGAGGACCCGGCGTTCGCAGAAAATGCCTTCCGCGGGAGCACGCAGGTCGGCAGGGCCCTGGTGCACGAACAGGCGCTCTCCGACGAGGCCCGTGCCGAGATCCTGCCCTACGAGCAGGCCACCGAGATCCTCAAGAAGGCCGAGCTGCTCGCGGTGGGTCTCTGCTACTGCCGGCACAAGATGATGCATCACGGCACGCCGTGCGGGAAGCCCATGGATACCTGCACGACGCTCGACGGCTCCGCGGACTGGGTGATCCGGCGCGGCTTCGGGCGGCGGGTCTCCACCGAGGAGGCGCTCGACATCGCCGCGATGACGCGCGACCAGTTCATGGTGCACATCGCCGACAACGTGAAGAGTCAGGTCAGCTACATCTGCCACTGCTGCGGCTGCTGCTGCGGGCAGCTCAAGGCCATCAACGTGCACGGGATCCAGAACGCGGTGCACACGAGCAACTACCTCGCGAGCGTGGACGCGAGCAAGTGCAAGGCCTGCGGGCGCTGCGTGAAGAGCTGCCCGGTGATGGCGATCGCGGTCCAGGCGAGCCACTACGGCGACGCCTGCGCGGAGATCGACGAAGAGGCCTGCCTGGGCTGCGCGGTCTGCAACCTGGCCTGCAAGAACGGCGCGATGAGCATGACGCCCCGAGCAAGTCGCGTCTTCACCCCCGAGAACAGCATGGAGCGCCTGATCCGCGCAGCCGTGGAGCGCGGCACCGTCCACCACATGCTGTTCGACGACCCGGACAGCGTGACGAGCCGCGGCGTGAACCTCGCGCTCGGGGCGCTGCTCTCGCTTCCGCCCGCCAAGCGGCTGCTCGCGATCGACCAGGTCCAGTCGACCTTCGTGAGGGCGATCCTCAAGGGCGCGGGAAGGGCGGCGGAGGCGAGCTGACGCCGCCGGCGTTCAGAATCGCCGCCTCGGGTTCCAGCCGTGGAACGGGTGGCGCTCGATGTAGGCGCGCTTGCGGAACGGGAAGATGAGCAGCGCGCCGGCCACGAAGCCGCCGACGTGGGCCCAGAACGCGGTGCCCCCGCCCGCGCGGCCCGCGGAGGCGGCGCCGCCGAGCAGCTGCAGCGCGAACCAGTAGCCGAGCATGAACACCGCGGGCACTGCGAAGCGCGTCACGAAGAACCCCAGCCAGACCAGCATGTGCACGTGCACGCGCGGGTAGAGCACGATGTACGCGCCCATCACGCCGCCGATCGCGCCCGATGCACCGACCATCGGGATCCCCGCGCCCGGGTTCGAGGCGACTTGCGCGAGCGCGGCCGCGAAGCCGCAGAGCAGATAGAAGAGCGCGAAGCGCAGGTGACCCATCGAGTCTTCGACGTTGTTGCCGAAGATCCAGAGGAACCAGAGGTTGCCGAGCAGGTGCAGCCAGCCGCCGTGGAGGAACATGTGGCTCACGGCCGTGACCCAGGAGCCCGCGCCGTCGATGCGGCAGAGATAGGGGCCCATCTCGATCGCAGCCCCGGGCGCGACGCTGCCGAGGAGCTTGCCGGGAATCAGGCCGAGCGCGCAGATCGACTGCGCGAGCGGCTCGGTGGTCCCCATGCCCTGGATCAGGATCCAGGCCAGCGCGTTCGCGCCGATCAACCCGTAGGTGACGTAGGGCGTCAGGAAGTGCGGGTTGTCGTCCCGGATCGGAAACAAGGGTCATCCTTTCGTAGCTGCTCATACGCCCGCTGGATCTCCACCGCCTTGCGGTGAGCGACCTTCTGCAGTTCCTCGCCGAGGTGGGCCACCTTGTCCGGGTGGTATTCCTGCATGCGGGCTCTGTACGCCGCTTGAATCTCTTCGGCGGACGCCGAGGTCTCGATGCCGAGGATCTGATAGGGATCGAACGCGCTCTCGGATGCCTCCGCTCGTGCGCGATTCGAGTGCGCTCGCTCGTCCTGCGCCCGGTTCCCCTGGCTCGTGCGGCCGGCGTATTCCCGCAGGCGGTTGCGATAGAAATAGGTCAGCAGCGCGATGAGCGACAAATCGTCGATCAGACCCAGGCCGCGCCCCGCGAAGTCGGGTATCAGGTCTCGGGGAAAGACGAGGTACAGCACGGCTACGATGATCAACCACTTCTTGAGCTTCCTGGGGCCCATCATGGCGTCGGAGTACCTCCACCTCGATCATCCCGCATCGATGCCGGTCGCGACCCGTCTACGGGTCCTGAGCCGAATTCTTCCAAACTCGGTCGACGGGCCACAAACCCGACATGCCCGGGCGCACGGGTCGACGATCTGTCCCTATTTGCCCCGCCTGCAGCTCGCCTTGGCGCGCGAGGACAGCGCCAAAATGGCTGTTGCGCCCCTACCCATTTGGTTATTGCATCTCTAGAATCCCGTTATCTTCGCGATACTTCCCATCGGTGTGTACGGATGCGGAGAGCGCCGGGAAGCGGGGGTCGCGGAAGCTCGGGAGATCGGGAGATCTCGGAAGGGCGGGAGATCGGCCATGGGTGAGGGAATCTTCACGCGCATGGGGGACGGCGAGCGGATCGAGCTCGGCGCAGACGAGCTCCGGCAGGAGCTGCTCGACGGCACGCGGGATGCCGCGGAGAAGGGCCGCATCCCCGAGCTGAGCGGGTCCGAGCTCGAACAGCTCTTCGAGATCATCGCGGAGCCCGGAAGGATCGTCAGCGTGCCGCCCGGCCACGAGCTCATCGTGACGGACGACGGCATCGCGGAGAACTTCCGCGCGAGCGAGGCCGACGGCGGGGCGGGGATCTCGATGGACCGCCTCTCGTGCTTTCTGGCCTACGAGCGCGGCATCGCCGCGGACACGGCGTGCACCGGGCACGAAGACTTCAGCATCAAGCCGGTCAAGGCGATCATCGACTACGAGATGCAGACCTACTACACGGGGTCGCTCTCGACGACGATCCCGTTCTTCTACGGCGCCCAGCCGAATCTCGGGCTCTACTACCAGCCGGACGGGCCGTATCCAAACTTCGCGGAGCTGATGCCGCTGGGCAAGATCGATGAGGCCCGAAAGGCGCAGGAGGATGCCGCGGAGGCGCTCAAGGACGACATGATCTTCGTCGGCAAGAAGCTGTACGAAATGGGCTGTGAGGGCTTCAACTTCGATACCGCCGCCTCCTCCGGGGACGCCGATTTCTACGCCACGCTCGAAGCCGTGCGCGAACTCAAGAAGAGCTGCCCGGACATGGCCCTGATCGTCGGCATGGCGTCCGAGTTCGTGCTCGGCATGCACGGCAAGATGCGCTTCGACGATCAACAGCTCGCCGGGATGTTTCCCCACCAGCAGGTGAAGATCGTGGAGGCCGCGGGCGCCGACATCTTCGGCCCCGCGGTCAACGTCAACACGTCTCGGACGATGCCGTGGAACCTCTCCAAGGCGACCACCTTCGTCAAGCACACGGTCGAGCAGGCGAAGATCCCCGTTCATCCCAACGTCGGCATGGGGGTGTGCGGAATTCCGATGATGGTGGAAACGCCGATCGATTGCGTGACGCGAACCGCGAAGGCATTGGCGATGATCGGCATGGCCGACGGGTTGTAGCTGGGCGTGGGAGACGTATTCGGTATGCCCATCGCTCACATCATGGCGGCCGGTATGGGCGGCATGCGGACTGCTGGAGATCTGGTGGCCTGGATGCAGATGGCCCGCAGGATGAAGTTGCCGGAAGCCAAACGGTATGTGGCGGAGAAGCTGGGCGTATCGGTCCCGCAGCTGACGGACGAAGACGTGATGTTTCCGCTCCGCGAGAAGCTCGGCATCGGCGTGGTGACCGCCGAGGCCGGGGGGCCCAAGGGAATCGTCGCGAAGGCCAGGATCGCCAGGCTGCTGGGCATCGAGATCACCTCGGTGAACCTCTTCAAGCAGCGGATGGAGGCATAGCCGGGCGCAGCTCGTCGGCCGTTCTGCGCGCGGTGCATCGGAAAGGAGACAGCTTCATGATCGACCAGGAGATCATCGAGGAGGCCAGGGCGCTGCTCCTCGGGCGCGACAAGGAGAGAGTCCTCGAAATCACCCAGCAGGTCATCGCCGCGGGCCACGATCCGATGGAGCTGATGGACGAGGCCTTCATCCCGGCCATCAACGAGGTCGGCGATCAGTTCGGCTGCGGCCAGCTCTTCCTGCCCGAACTGATCGAGACCGCGGAGGCGATGAAGGCCGCGACCGAGCTCGTCAACGAGGCCATCGCGGGCGACGTCGCCGAGCAGAAGGAGAAGAAGAAGGTCGTGGTCGCGAGCGTGAAGGGCGACGTCCACGACATCGGCAAGTGCATCGTGGTCTCGCTGATGCGCGCGAACGGCTTCGAGGTTCACGACCTCGGCCGCGACGTCAGCACCGAGGCGATCATCGAGAAGGCGGTCGCCGTCGGTGCGGACGTGATCGGCACGAGCGCGCTGCTCACCACGACGATGGCCGAGCAGAAGGTGCTCGAGGAGACCCTGCGCTCCGAAGGCCTGCGCGACCGCTTCAAGACGATCATCGGCGGTGCGCCCGCGACGCAGCGCTGGGCGGCGCGGATCGGCGCGGACGCCTACGCGGAGACCGCCCCCGACGGCATCGCGAAGATCCGGGAGCTGCTCGCCTGAGCATCGGGAGGCGGAGCGCCCGAGCCCGTTCCATCGCCAGCGCAGGCCGAACGATGCGCTCGACCTCCCATCGTGCCCTCCAGCCCGCCGTTCATCCGCCGAGTCCCTAGTCCGTACCGCGATTCGCTAGCCTCGGGCGACGTTCGAATGCGGTGTCGCGCCCCCGCGCGCGGGGCTGGTCACCGAGGAGGGAGGGGGCCGTGAATCGAGGCGACGGCGACCGCACCACCCGGCGCAGGTTCATGCAGGGGCTCGCGATGCTCGGCATCGGCGGGCAGCTGCTGCTGAAACCCAGAGAGCTGCTCGCCGCCGCGCGGGAAGCCGCGGAGTCGCTCGGCCCCGAGGAGTCGTGGCCCGAGATGGCGTACCGCACGCTCGGGCGCACGGGCTACCGCGCCAGCCGCCTGATCTTCGGCTGCGGCGCGGCGCTGCGCTCCGGGCGCAAGGAAGAACTGCTCGAGACGGCCTTCGCGGCGGGCGTCAACGTCTTCGACGTGGGAACGCGGCGCTACTACCCGGGCTCCGAGCGCAACCTCGCCCCCTTCCTGAAGAAGCGGCGCGACGAGATCTTCCTGATCTCGAAGGGCATCCTCGAGCTCGACGAGAAGTACGAGAGGGTGCTCTCGCCGCAGGAGCAGCGGGAGGCGGCCGCCACGTGGCTCGAGATGCTCGACGAGAGCCTCGGCGAGCTCGGCGTCGACCACGTCGACGCCTACTACATGATGGCCGCGAACAACCCATCGCTCGTGGCGAGCGAGGAGATGTACGCGGCGTTCCAACAGGCGAGGGCCGCCGGGAAGGTTCGCTTCTTCGGGCTCAGCACGCACCTCAACGCCCAGAGGGTGCTCGAGACCGCGATCGGCACGGGCTGGTACGACCTCGCGATGCTCGCCGTCACGCCCGCGGGCTGGTACGACTGGAGCGACGGCGGCGTGCTCGCGGAAACGCGCACGCTGGCGGACCTCCAGCCGCTGTTCGCGCGCGCGCGCGAGGCCGGGATCGGGCTGATCGGCATGAAGGCGGGCCGCGTGCTGGCCAGCAGGAAGTGGTACGGCAAGGGCAACGCGAAGGCCTTCGACCGCTTCTACGACGACAGGCTGCTGGGCTCGAAACTCGGCGACTTCCAGCGCAGCTACGCGTACGTGCTCGCGCACGGACTCGACGCCGTCAACGCGGACATGCAGCAGCTCGCGCACCTCGAGGAGAACTTCGTCGCCGCGGCCACATCGCACCGCTACTTCGCCTGAGTCACCCGTGAGCGCGCTGCGACGCAATCGCGTCCTCGCACTGCCGCTGGCGCTGACCGCGCTGTTCTGTGCGATCGCGCTGCTCACGCCGGCCCGCTCGAATCCGAACCTGGTCCGGACGTTCTGTGGGGTGGGGCTCGGGCTGCTGATCTGGCAGGCGATTCTCTGGACCCAGGCGGCGCGCTCCGGCCGCCGCTTGTCGCTCCGATTCGTTCCCTCCCGGCCGCACTACGTCCAGGCGATGCTCCACGCGACGATCTTCGCCTACTGGGGCTTCTACTGGCGCCCCGTGTACGGCGAGTTGTATCTCATCGCGGCGCAGATCGTCTTCCTCTACGTCTTCGACATGCTGCTCTGCTGGTCGCGGCGCGACCGCTGGCGGCTCGGCTTCGGGCCGCTGCCGATCATCTTCAGCACGAACCTCTTCCTCTGGTTCAAGGACGACTGGTTCTTCTTCCAATTCCTGATGGTCGCCACCGGTGCGCTCGGCAAGGAGTTCATCCGCTGGCGGAAGGACGGGCGGAGCGCGCACATCTTCAACCCCTCGGGATTCTCGCTCTCGGTCTTCTCGCTCGCGCTGATCCTCAGCGGAACGACGGAGTACACCTGGGGCATCGAGATCGCGGCGACGATGAACCTCCCGCCGCACATGTACCTGTGGATCTTCGTCGTCGGGCTCGTCGTCCAGTACCTGTTCTCGGTCACGCTGATGACGCTCTCGGCCGCGGCCGTGCTGTGGCTGCTGAACCTCGTCTACACGCAGCTCACGGGCGTCTA
This sequence comes from Myxococcota bacterium, assembly GCA_041579295.1. Classification (GTDB taxonomy): domain Bacteria; phylum Myxococcota_A; class UBA9160; order UBA9160; family SMWR01; genus JACZVU01. The sequence goes on from JBFGGA010000030.1 coordinate 17,370, forward strand.
CTACTTCGTCGACACCGGCATCCCCATCGCGGTCTTCCTCGGCCTCCACCTGCTGGTGACCGATCCCGCGACCTCGCCGCGGACGAACGTCGGGAGGGTGATCTTCGGCGGCCTCTACGGGCTGTCGGTGGCGGTGCTCTACACGCTGCTCGAAGACTGGGGGATCCCGCAGTTCTACGACAAGCTGCTGTGCGTCCCGCTCCTCAACCTGAGCGTCCAGCTGATCGACCGCGTGGCGCGCGGGCGCGTGCTCGGCCCGATCAGCCGCTGGAGCGACGCGCGCGGCGCGTCGATCGTGAACCTGCTCGCGATGGCCAGCTGGGGCGGGCTGTTCTCCTTGATGCTCGGCACGGGCTTCGTCCAGGGTTTACACCCGGGGACGTCGGTCGAATTCTGGGACCGGGCGTGTGCGGAGAGGCGACGCCACGCCTGCCGCTACCTGGTCCGCGCGCTCGACTTCCAGAGCGCGCACGGGTCGCCGTCTGCCTCGAACCAGCTCGCCATCCACCTTCGCGACGGAGAGATCACCGAACGCGACCTCGAAGCCGCGGGTGCGCTCTTTGCGCGGGCCTGCGAGCAGGGGGATGCGAGCGGCTGTGCGAATCTGGCCGAGCTCTACGTTCGCGAGGGCGTCGGAAACCCGGGCGAAGCCGCGCGCGCGATCAGCCGCCTCGAGGCCGGCGGGTTCGACCCGACCGGGCGCAACGCCTACATCGTCGGCCTCGCCTACGCGACGGGCCGCGGCAGGCCCGTCGACGAGCGCAGGGCGCGCGCCCTCTTCGAGCGAAGCTGCGCGGCGGGCTTCTCAGACGCGTGCTTGCGGCGGGAGGCGCTGGAGAACCAGGAGGTGCCCAAGACGCCCGCCGCGCCGCCGCGCTAGCGGGCGAATCCCCCGGATTCGCATGCGGCGTCGCGCGAACCCTTCGGGTTCACGCTCCTAGGCGCGCGCGTTCAGCTCCTGCAGCACCGCCCAGAGCCTGCGGCTCTTCTGGGAGAGGCTCCACTCGTCGGAGCGCGTCGCGAACCGCTCGCCGTCGTTGATGAACTTGTAGTAGTGGACCTCGCAGGCGCGGTAGCAGCGCTGGTCGCGGCTCCAGCGCAGCGCGCTTCCGGGAGAGATCCCCCAGATCGAAAACCCGAAGTGGTCCATGAGTCGCTGCGTCTTGTCGTGCCATGTCTCGGCAAAGACCGTGAGGAGCTCGGCCTCGGTCCGCGAGATCGATTCCAGGATGTCGCGGAAGAACGGATAGAAGAGGCGATGGCTCCGGAACTCGGAGTGGAAGCCGCCCATGGTGAGCTCCACCTGGAGGTTCTGGTCCCACTTGGTCATCAGCAGCACTCCGACGAGCCGCTCGATCTCGGCGTTTTCCATCACGATGATCGCGTGTTGCTTGTCGAGCGCATCGCTCTCGAAGCGCTCGTCGAGCAGCACCTGGTCTCGATACCAGGTCGGGTCGAAGACGAACTCGTGCGTGGAGCCGTACACTTCGGGATAGACGTTCTTCCAGAGCTCGATTGCGCCGTCCACGTCGCCTCCGCGCAGGTAGCGCATCCGCAGCGCTTCCCCTCTCAGCTCGTCGGACGCGATCAGCTGCGGCCATCGCAGCTGGAACGCGGCGATCTCCTTGAGCTCACAGGAGCGCCCCATGGCCCGATAGGGCCGGCATCCCGCCATGTCGAGTGCGCGGCGTCGAGACATCTGTGATTCCTCCCGTGCGGCGGGCTCGCCCAGCCGAGCGTGTGCAACAGTGATACGATACCCGCGGAGGCGATGCCGTGAATTGCGAGCGCCAGGCGAACGATCGACAGGGCGGGTGCGGCGGCGCGCGGCGGCTGCTCGGGGCGCTCGCGCTGCTGGCGGTGGGGTGCGCGACGGCGAGTCCGGAGCTCGCGGCGAGCCACCAGGCGCGCGGCGACGCGCTGTTCGCGCGGGGCGATTTGACGGCCGCGATTGCGGAGTACCGCGAGGCGAGCCGGCTCGCGCCGGGCAACCCAGGCGTGTGGCTGCAGCTCGCACATTTGTACGAAGCCTCGGGCCGCGGCGAGGACGCGCTGCGCTCGCTGGAGCGGGGACTGGAAGCCAATCCCGACGACGCGGGGCTGCTGAACCAGATGGGCTGGGTCCGTGCGACGTCCGACGACCCCGCGCTGCGCGACCCCGCGAAGGCGCTCGACTACGCGAAGCGCGCGGTCGAGGCGAGCGGAGGCGCGGACGCCAACATCCTCGACACGCTCGCGGAGGCGTACTTCGCGAACCGCGAGTTCGACCGCGCGATCGAGACCGAGGAGCGCGCGCTCGCGATCGCGCCCGGAGTCGACGCCTACCGCACTCAGCTCGAGAAGTTTCGCGCCGCCAGGGCGGCCGAGGCCGGCCGCTAGGCGCCAGTCGGTCGAGGCCGCGCGCCTGAGCGGCGAACCCTGCGGATGCGCTCGTGGCGTCTCCCGTGACCCCGGAAGGGGTCGCGCGCCTAGCCGAGCAGGGGGCGGATGACGGACGCGAGGCGCTCGATGGCCTCGTCGATCCGCTCGATCTCCACCGTGCCGAAGCACAGGCGCAGCTGGTGGTTCGGGATCGATCGCGTCGGATCGGCCGGGTAGCAGTACGCGCCGGGCACGTACGACACCCCCGCTTCGAGCGCCTTCGACCAGAGCGGGCCGCTCGGCCCCGTGTCGATCGACGACGGCAGCGAGAGCCAGACGTAGAATCCCCCGCTCGGCTGCGTCCACGTCACCCCTTCGCGGGCTCCCAGCTCCCGATCGAGCGCCTTGCACATCGCCTCGGCCTTGGCCCGATAGTGGGTGCGCAGCTTGCGCACTTGTCGGTCGTACACGCCTCGGGTCATCGCCGCGAGGATCAGGTGCTGCGAGAGATTGCACGAGCCGAAGTCGTGGCCGCCCTTCTGGAGCAGCACCGGACCGACGAGTTCTCGCGGCAGCAGGCCGTAACCGGTGCGCAGCCCGGGAGAGAAGGGCTTCGAGAACGTCTGCAGCAGCGCCACGAAGGCGTTGTCTCGATCGCAGCGCTTGAGCGAACGCGCCACGGATCCGTCGTAGGTCAGCTCCCGGTAGGCGGCGTCCTCGATCAGCAGGATCCGGTGATCGGCGCCAAAGCGCTCGACAATGCGCGCGATCGGCTCGCGTCGCTCGGCCGCGAGGCTCTGTCCCGTGGGGTTCTGGTGGTCCGGCTGGAGGTAGACGATCTTCACCCGATCGAGCCGACCTGCTTCTTGGAGGGTTTCGAGCAGACCCTCGAGCGATTCCGGTCGCATTCCGCCCGCGTCGGAGTCCGCGCAGCGCACCTCGGCGCCGAACGCCTTGAGTGCGCCGGTGTAGACGAAGTAGCTCGGCCACGCCGTGACGACGATGTCCCCTTCGTCGACGAGCACGTCGGTCAACAGGAACAGGAGCTGCTGGGATCCGCCCGTGATCACCACGTCGGCGGCCGTGGCGCCGTAGTCCTCCGGATCGATGCCGTCGAGCGCCGCGATGTGGCGCAGCAGTCGGTCGCGCAGCTCCGCGTGGCCCTCGGTCGTTCCGTATTGCAGCGGAATGCGGGCCTCGCGGCCTTCGCCGCGCAACAGGTCCGCGGCGATCGCGGCGACCTCCTCGCTCGGCAGCGTGTCGAAATCGACCAGGCCCGCCGCGAGCGAGATGACGTCCGCTCGCTCCACCCCCATCGCCATCAGCTCGCCGATGGGCTGGGCGGTGGTGCGCGCGGCTCTGCGGGAGAGCGGGAATTTCGCGGAGCTCGGCATCGCGCTCGGAGGATAACGGGCGGGATCACGCGCGGAAACCGAGCTGTAGCAAACTGCCCCTTTGCGGATCACCGAGGTCGGCTGGGCTACAGTGAGGCTCTCTCTGCACGCGCACGGCTTCGCAAGTGCGCGGAGACTTTCGGCGAGGACGCGGTCCTTTCGGTGGGACGACCGCGCGCACCCGGAACGGATCGCAACGGCTTCCGGTGGCGGCGCGTGCGATCGAGGTAACCGCAGATGCGTAGGATCGACATCCTGTCGGCCGAGATCCGGGAACAGATCGTGTCCGAGGCGTTCGCGCTGCTGCAGAGCCCGGGCATGCGCGTGGGCCACGAGGAGGCGCGCGCGCTGCTCGAAGAGGCCGGCGCGCAGCTGGACCGCGAGCGGGAGGTCGCCCGCGTGCCCGAGGATCTGGTGCGTCGCGCGCTCGCGACGGTGCCGCGCGAATTCCAGCTCTTCGATCGGGATGGCAACCCCGGGGTCCGGTACGGCGGCGACGCCGTCCAGTTCGACCCGGGATCTTCCGCGCTCCACGTGCTCGACCCGGACACCGGCGAGCACCGCAGTGGGCTGAGCTCCGACCTGCTGCGCCTCGTAAAGGTCGCCGAAGCGCTGCCGCAGCTCGAGGCGCAGAGCACCGCGATCGTCTGCTCGGACATTCCGAAGCCCGTCGGCGATCTCTATCGCCTGTATCTGGTGCTGCTGCACTCCCGCAAACCCATCGTCACGGGGGCCTTCCACCTCGCGACCCTCGGTGTGATGATCGAGATGGTCGAGGTGGCGGGAGGGCCCGCGGGCGCCGGGCGGCCCCGCGCCGTCTTCGACGTCTGTCCGTCGCCGCCGCTCGCCTGGGGCGAGTTTGCGTCCGGCAGCCTGATCCAGCTCGCGCGAGCGCGCGTGCCGGCCGAGATCGTGTCGATGCCGCTCGCGGGAGCGGCGGCCCCGGTGACGCTCGCGGGATCGGTGGTGCAGCACGCGGCCGAGTGCCTCGGGAGCATCGCGATCCACCAGCTCGCGCAGCCGGGCGCCCCGATCGTCTGGGGCGGCGCGCCGTCGATCTTCGACATGCGCCACGGAACCACGCCGATGGGCGCGATGGAGACCGCGATGATCGACGCCGCCTGCGCCGACGTGGGCAAGAGCTTCGGCCTGCCCACCCACGCGTATCTGTGTGCGAGCGACGCGAAGGCGCTCGACGCCCAGGCCGGCCTCGAATCGGGGATGAGCGCGCTGGTCGGCGGCCTGGCGGGCATCAACATGATCTCGGGTGCGGGGATGCTCGACTTTCTCGCCTGCCAGAGCGTCGAGAAGCTCGTGCTCGATGCCGAGGCGATCGCCCAGGTGCAGCGGCTGCTCGCCGGTATCGAGAGCCCGGGCGAGAACATCGCCACCGAGCTGTTCGCCGAGCTCGGCCACCGTCCGGACTTCCTGAAGCTGAAGCAGACGCGCGAGCTCTACCGCAAGGAGCACGCGCTGCCGTCGGCGCTGATCGATCGCGCCCCGCTCGGCGCCTGGCAGGGCGCGGGTGCGAAGCCGCTCGCGGCGCGCGCGCGGGAGCGCGTGGACGCCCTGCTCGGCGCCTACGAGCGCGAGCCGATGGCTCCCGAGATCGAAGAGGCGCTCTGGAAGCTCGTCGAGCGCGCGGCCCGCGGTGCGGGCCTGGAATCCGTTCCGCGCTGCGCGTAGGCTCCGCGGTCGGCCGCAGCGTGGCCCTCCCGGGCGGACGGCGACCTCCGCCGCGGAGCGTGCGGCGCGGATCGGACTGAAAAGTCGCGGGAAACGGGCTTTAATACGCGGGCCGCGCAGCCGGCGAGGGCCCGCGACGGCCCGGGAAGCCGCCCGACGTTGCGCGCCCCGTCGCTCGAATCGCAGATGCAGGAGAGCTGGCCATGGCAGCGGGATCCGAAGCGACGGGCCTGAAGCAGCACCAGATGACGACCTCCACGGTCGTCTTCATGATCTTCTGTCTGTGCGCCGCGGGCGCCTACGGAATCGAGGAGATGATTCCGGCGGCGGGGCCCGGCCTCACGATCGTGATGCTGATCGTGATGCCATTCCTCTGGAGCACGCCGATGGCGCTGATCGCCGCGGAGCTCGGCTCGGCGATTCCGCAGGAGGGCGGCTACTACAAGTGGGTGCAGCGCGCCTGCGGCGAGTTCTGGGGCTTCCAGGCCGGCTGGTGGCGCACGATCTCCGTCTACGTCGACAACACGATCTACGTCGTGCTCGCGGGATCCTATCTGGCCTCGGTCGCGAATCTCTCGCCCTTCGAGGAGTACGCGTTCAAGGCGTCGATCATCGTCTTCTTCACCTACATCAACATCCGCGGGATTCGGGACGTCGGGGTGGTGAGCACCGGAATCTCCATCCTCGTGATGGTCGCCTTCGCGATGGTGGCCGTGGTCGGCTTCGCGCACTGGCAGACGAATCCGTTCGTGCCCTTCACGCCTCCGGATCAGACGCTGCTGCAGAGCATC
>JBFGGA010000031.1:0-23562 GCA_041579295.1 Myxococcota bacterium
GATGCGGGGCTGGCATGCGCGAGCGGGAGGCGTCCCTACGGCGCCGCCTCCAACAGTTGCGCGCGATCGCGAGCGCGTTTGTAGGCGGAGTCCATCTCGAGGACGCCGCCGGGAAAACCGTACTCCGCTTGAAGCTTCACGAAGTCGTCGCAGCTGAATTCCTGCGGAACGCGCACGCCGCTCGCGGGGTTTCCTCGATGGCCCTGGAGCTTGCCGAGCGCGAGCAGCTCGAGCGCCGCGACGCCCGTGAACGCGGTCTGGGCGACCACGCCCTGGGTGCCGTAGCGGTCCACGCTCTCCTGGTTGTCGGCGACCTGGTAGAGATAGACCTCGCGCTCCAAGCCGTCCTTTCTGCCCTTCACCCAGGTGCCGGCGCAGGTCTGACCGACGTATCGCTTGCCGATCTCGTTGGGGTCGGGCGCCGCGCTGGCGACCACGTCCCGCGGGGCGACCTCGACTTCACCCACCCGGATGGGGTCGGTCTCGTGCAGATTGAGCGACTTCAGCACCTCCATCGCGCGGGCGAAGTCGTCGCCGAGCGCGTACTTGAAGGTCGCCTTCTTGACGCCCTTGAGCAGCTCGTGAGTGCGGCCGATCGCGACGACCTCCTCGTGCTCCACGTGCGCGCACTCGACCCAGCCGATGCCCTCGGGCAGGAAGAACGGCTCCGGCTCCGAGAGCGGCGGCACGGTGTAGAAGCCGCGCTCGCGCTCCCAGCAGAGCGCCGGATTGATGCACTCCTCGATCGTCATCCAGATCGAGAAGCCGAAGCTGATCCCCGTCGCACCGGGAATCTGGAGATTTGCGCCGTCGCGCACGCCGATCTCCTCGATCTCGTCGAAGAAGTGATCGGCCGCGTAGCGGCAGTACCAGTCGGACATGCCGGGCTCGACCCCCCAGCCGGCGAGCGCGAGCTTGCCGATCCTCTCGAAGGCGCCGCTCAGCGCGAACTCGTCCTCCCCGAGCAGCTTGCCGGCCTTGTTGAACGGGTAGGTCGGATGCGGCTCGGAGAGCGTCGTGGAGGCGTCGAGGTGGTGCACCTCCGCGTCGAGGGCGGCCTGCAGCGTGCACGGGTTGAACTTCACCGGCAGGAAGCTGCAGAGCACGTCGGCCTCGTGCTTCGCGACCAGGGCGACGAGTTCAGCGACCTTCGACGCGTTCACGCGCTCGGCGGGAAAGCGCTTCTCGTCGCCGAGCCGTCGACTCGCGGCCTGGGCCTTCGCGAGGTCCACATCGGCAAGCGCGATCTTCTCGAACAGCTCGCCCTTCGGATCGCGCCGCCTGGCGATCGCCGCCGTCGATTCACCCACCCCGCCGCTGCCGACGATCACGATCTTCATCGAGCCTGCTCTCCGCTGCAGACGTGCTCTGCGTCATCCGCCGTCGCTGCGTCCGCCGCGCAGTGCCTCGTGCACGATAGAAGCCGGATTCGAAAAGTCAAACGAGATCAAATGCTTCTCGAGTCGCGGAGATCTTCCGGGATGGTGCAATTTGCCACAACGCCAGTTGAGCGATAATCCCTGGGCTTGGAGGCGCGAAGCGCGAGGAGGAGCAGAGGTGAAGAGCATTGATCGATCGCATCTGCGCGAGCTGATGCAGCGCGAGCGGCAGGAGTTCTGCAAGCGGCACCCCCAATCGGGCAGGCTTGCCGAGGACGCGAAGAGCTCGCTGTTGTACGGCGTTCCGATGAACTGGATGGTGCGCTGGCCCGGCGACCATCCGGTCTTCGTCGACCGCGCAGAGGGTGCGCATTTCTGGGACGCCGACGGCAACGAGTTCGTGGATTTCTGCCTGGGCGACACGGGTGGCATGGCGGGCCACGCCCCGAAGATCGCCGTGGAGGCGGTGGCCGCGCAGTCGGCCCGCGGCATCACGCTGATGCTCCCCACCGAAGACGCCGCCTGGGTCGGCCGGGAAATGGCGCGGCGCTTCGGGCTCCCGTACTGGCAGTTCGCGCTGACGGCCACCGACGCGAACCGCTTCGTGATCCGCTGGGCGCGCTCGATCACCGGCCGCTCGAAGATCGCGGTGCACAACTGGTGCTACCACGGCACCGTCGACGAGACCATCGCGGTTCTCGACGAGCGCGGTCACACCGTGGCGCGGAAGGGCAGCGTCGGCGCCCCAGTGCCGCTCGATCACACGACGCGAGTGGTGGAGATCAACGATCTGGAGGGGCTCGAGGCCGCGCTCGCGGACGGCGACGTCGCGGCCTGCCTGTTCGAGCCCGCGCTCACGAACATCGGCATCGTGCTGCCGGATCCCGACTACCACGAGGCCGTGCGCGCGCTGTGCACGAAGTACGGCACGCTGCTCGTGATCGACGAGACGCACACGATCAGCGCGGGTCCGGGTGGTTGCACGAAGGCCTGGAACCTGCAGCCCGACTTCGTGACGATCGGCAAGACCCTCGGCGCCGGCGTGCCGTGCGCCGCCTGGGGCCTCTCCGCGAAGCTCGTCGAGTGGATCTACGGTCACACCGACTACCGCAATGCCGATGTGGGGGGCATCGGCGGCACCCTGGCCGGCAACGCTCTGTCGCTGGCCGCGATGCGCGCCACGCTCGGTCAGGTGCTCACGGACGCGGCCTTCGAGCGCATGATCGAGCTCGGCGAGCGCTTCGAGCGCGGCGTGCAGCAGGTGATCGAGAGTCGCGAGCTGCCCTGGCACGTGGTGCGCCTGGGCTGCCGCGTCGAGTACCTCTTCCGGCCCGACGTGGCGCGCAATGGCAGGGAGGCGGCGGCCGGACAGGACGAGGAGCTCGACCCCTTCATCCACCTCTTCATGCTGAATCGCGGCGTGCTGATCACGCCCTTTCACAACATGGCGCTGATGTCGCCGGCTACCACGGCTGCAGATGTCGACCGCCACACCGAGTTGTTCGGCCAGGCGGCCGACGAGCTGATCGGGCGCTGACGGGAGCGCGAGCGCACCGCGTTCGCGCGGCGAATAGGGGCGGCGCCGCGTCCGATCAGCGCAGCAGGTCCTTGGCGATCGTCTGCAGCTGCATGTTCGAGGTGCCCTCGTAGATCGAGCCGATCTTCGCGTCCCGGTAGAGCTTCTCCACGGGGTAGTCGCGCGTGAAGCCGTATCCGCCGTGTAGATCGACGCAATCCGACGCGACCCGCTGCGCGACCTGCGAGCAGACGAGCTTCGCGATGGCGGCCTCGCGCGCGAAGCCCTGGCCCGCGTCCCGCAACCGCGCGGCGTTGTAGACCAGCAGCCTCGCGGCCTCGATGTCCGCCGCCATCTGCGCGAGCTGGAACTGCACGCCCTGGAACTCCGCGATCGCCTTGCCGAACTGCTCCCGTTCCACCGCGAACCGGAGGGTGTGATCGAGCGCGCCCTGGGCGAGGCCCACCATCTGGGCCGCGATCCCGATGCGGCCCTCGTTGAGCGTCTCGATGGCCACCTTGTACCCCATGCCCACCTCCCCGAGCACGTTCGCAGCGGGAACGCGAACGTCCTGCAGGATCAGTTCCGTGGTGGAGGAAGCGCGAATCCCGAGCTTCTCCTCCTCCTTGCCGATCGAGAACCCCTCCATCCCCCGCTCCACGAGGAATCCCGTGATGCCCTTGTAGCCGGCCTCGAGGTTCGCGTTGGCGAAGACGATGTAGAGGCCCGCCAGCGCGCCGTTGGTGATCCAGAGCTTCTGGCCGTTGAGCACCCAGTCGTCGCCGTCCGGTGTGGCCCTGCAGGCGAGCGCGAACGCGTCCGATCCGCTGCCCGCCTCGGAGAGCGCGTAGGCGCCGATGGTGTCGCCCGCGAGGCGCCTCAGAAACACATCCTTCTGCTGGTCGCTGCCCCAGCGCAGGATCGCGTTGATGACGAGCGTGTTCTGCACGTCGACCACGACGGCCACCGCCGGGTCGACCTTGGAGATCTCCTCGACCACCAGCGCCGCGGTGAAGAAGCTCGACCCCGCGCCCCCGAGCGCTTCTGGGATCTCGATCCCCATCAGGCCGAGCTCGAACAGCTGGCGGATGACGTCCGCGTCCAGCTGCTTCGCGGCGTCCATCGCCATCGCCCGCGGCGCCAATTCCGCCTCCGCGAAGGCCCGCACGGACTCGCGAAACATCGCCTCTTCCTCGGTGAGCGTCGTCAGGGCGGGAATCGAAGTGTCGTCTGCGCTCATGCGTTCTCCCCTTCGGGCCCGACCCGCCCATTCTACCGAATCGCGGCTCCCCGGACGGCGGCTCGGCCCGGGGCCGAAGGCTCGGTGGGCGAGGTCGTCGCGTCACCCGGCGAGAACCTCCGGTCGCCGATCTGCTGTGCTAAATCGCACAGCGTGAGCGACGCGAGCTTCACATCCGCCATTCCGACGCTGATCGTATTCGCGCTCGCGATCTGGACGCGTCGCCCGATCGAGTCCCTGGTCAGCGGATCGATCGTCGGCGTCATCATCCTGCATCGCGATCAGTTCATCGGCGGCTTCGCGGAGGCTTCGGTCCGCGTGATGACGGACGAGGACGTCGCCTGGGTGATCCTGGTCTGCGGCTTCATGGGCAGCCTGATCGGCATCCTGATCCGAACCGGTGCGACGGGCGCGTTCACGGCCGGGCTCGCGGCGCGCGTGCGCTCGCAGCGAAGCGCGCTGCTCGCGACCTGGGGCCTCGGGATCTTCATGTTCGTCGACGACTACCTGAACTCGCTCGGCGTGGGCGCGGCGATGCGCGAGCTCACCGACAAGTACCGGGTCTCGCGCGAGAAGCTCGCCTACGTGGTCGATTCCACCGCCGCGCCGATCAGCGTGATCATCCCGTTCTCCACCTGGGGAGCATTCTTCGCGGGCCTGTTGGTCGCCAACGGCGTCGCCGAAGAGGGGCGGGGGCTCGACGTCTACATCGGCGCCGTTCCCTACATGCTCTACGCCTGGGTGGCGGTGCTGCTCGTGCCGGTCGTCATCTGGGGATGGCTGCCGGATCTCGGGCCGATGAAGGCCGCGGAGCGGCGCGCGCGGGAGACGGGCCGCACGGTGCCGCCCGAAGCCGCGCACATCGAGCAGGCCAACAAGGCGATCCAGCCGAAGCCGGGTGCGACCCCACGCGTCGCGATGTTCGTGCTGCCGATGCTCTCGCTGGTGTTCTTCACGCTGTGGTTCGACAAGGACTTCTTGAAAGGGATCTACGTCACCCTCGCCGGCACGGTGGCGGTCGTCCTCGCGCTGAGGATCCTCGATCTGAACGACACCTTCGACACCGTCATCGACGGCTTCAAGACCATGATCGAGCCGCTCGGCGTGCTGGTCGCCGCCTTCATCTTGAACGACGTGAACACCGCGCTCGGCTTGTCCGACTACGTGGTGCAGACGATGGAGCCGTTCCTGACCGCCGAGCTGCTCCCCGCGATCATCTTCTCCACCATGGGCCTGGTGTCGTTCATGACCGGATCGAACTGGGGCGTGTTCGTGATCATCCTCCCGATCGTCACGCGGCTCGCCGTGAATCTGGATGCGGACATGACGCTGGTGATCGGTGCGACGCTCTCCGCGAGCACCTTCGGCAGTCACGCGTGCTTCTACTCGGACGCGACGGTGCTGACCGCGCAGGCGACCGGCTGCACGCCCATGCAGCACGCGCTGACCCAGATCCCCTACGCGCTGGTCGCGGCGGCGATCACCGTCGTCGGCTACCTCGCGATCGCCTATTGGTAGACGACCGCACGCCACCCGCAGTGAAGAACTGGCCCACTTCTGCGATCGAGCGGTCTGCAGGAGGAACACGGCCTACCGCGCTCGGTGACGGGCCCCGAATTGGGGTGTCGTTTCGCCACGGGTCCGAACTCGCGACCCGAGCGCATCCCTCATGGCTGGGCGCGATCACCGCACAGCGTCGATCGCCTATTATGATTGCGTCGTGATGAGTGCCGATTCCCTCTCCGTCTCCACGTCGGACCGTCGACCCGAGACGTCGAGCAGCCGTTCGGTATGGCTGTACGGCCGGGTCGTCGATCTCCTGCTGGGCTACGGACTCGGTTATCTGATCGCCGTGCCGCTGCTGCTCGGATGGGGGAGCGTGGCTGCGCCCAACGAGCGGTACCTGTGGTTTGGCAGCGCGGTCGCGCTGTTGACGGCTACGCCGCATTACGGGGCGACGCTGCTTCGCGTCTACGAGGAGCGAAGTGAGCGCCGCAAGTACGCGATCTTCGCGATATGGATCACCGCGGCCCTGGTCGCCCTCTTCGGCGCGGGCCTGTACGACCGCTGGATCGGCTCGCTGCTGCTGACCGTCTACGTGAGCTGGAGCCCCTGGCACTTCTCCGGTCAGAACTACGGCCTCGCCGTGATGTACCTGCGCCGCAGCGGCCATCCACCGTCGCAGGCGGCCAAGCGCTCGCTCTACGCGTCGTTCGTCTTGTGCGCCGGGTTGGCGTTCGTCGCGATCCACACCTCGGGCTCGAGCCTGCTCTTCGCCCAGGATGCGTTCGACCACAGCGCGACCTTCCGCGTCCTCAAGCTCGGGATCCCGGTCGCCGTGGGCGCACCGCTGGCCGGCGTGCTCGGGATTCTCTACGCGGGATGTCTCGTGCGCTTCGTTGCGCGGCTCCGGCCGAGGCCGAGCGCTGCATCGATGCTGCCGCTCGCGTGCCTCGTCGGCGTCCAGGCGCTCTGGTTCGCGGTGCCCGCGCTGGCGACCGCGTTCGGAGCCGGCAACGTGAGGCTCCTGCTCCCGTTCGCCGCCGTCACGATCTCGGCCGCACACTCGGTCCAGTATCTCTGGGTGACGAGCCACTACGCCGGGCTCGCGCGCTCCGACGTGCGCGTCGCGCGCTTCTTCGTCCGCTGTATCCTCGCGGGCGCAGCGGTCGGCGCGCCCGCCCTGCTCTTCGTTCCCGGGTTGTTCGGCGACGCCGTTCCCAACGCGGCCGGCGCAGCGGTCGTGAGCTTCTCGGTCGTGAACATTCATCACTTCATCCTCGACGGCGCGATCTGGAAGCTGCGCGATGGGCGCGTGGCGCGCGCGCTGCTGCGTTCGCAACCCGAGGCGGAGGTCGCGGGAGCCCCGTTGCAGCGGCGGCGGCATTGGCTGCGCGCGCTCGCGCTGTCCCTCGGAGCCATCGCGCTGCTCGCCCATCTCACGATGATCGCGCTCGCGCGCCAGGCCCGACCCGATGCCGAGCCGCAGGCGCTGCAGCGCACCGCGTCGCGGCTGGCCTGGTTCGGGAAGGACACCCCGGAGCTCTGGTCGGTCGTCGCCGAAGGCCTCGAGCGAGCCGGCGCGTTCGACGACGCGATCGCGGCCTGGCGCGCCTCGCTGGGGCCCGGCAAGCCGCCGCTCGTCAGCGCCAACCGCCTCGCCTGGCTGCTGATCGAGCACCGGGCCGACGACCCCGAGAGCCTCGCGGAGGCGACCGCGCTCGCCCGCTACCTCGCGGCCGAGGTGGGCTCCGAGCAGGCAAAGGGGTTGCAGACGCTCGCCGCGGTTCACCTGGCGGCCGGGCGCTACGAGCTCGCGGTCGAAACCGCCGAGCGGGCCCTGGAGGTCGCGCGCGCCCGCGGCAACCCGACCCGCATCCGTCAGGTCGAGAGCCAGGTCCGGGCCTATCGCGCCGAGGCGCGCAGGGCCGGCTCCGTCCGAGCCGACGCGCCTCGCTAGTGGACCGCGGCGTCAGTCCGTCTTGACCGGAACCTCCAGCGAGGTGCCGCAGTTCTTGCAGTAGTTGGCGCTGCGGTCGTGGCCTTCGCTGAGGCAGTTGGGGCACGAGCGCGTGGTGATCCGCCGCGACTGGGCGGTGCCCTCGACGATCTCGGCGGTCACGATGCCCGTCGGAACCGCGATGATGCTGTAGCCCATGATCATCACGAACGAGGCGAGCAGCTTGCCGGAGACCGTGACCGGCGCGATGTCACCGTAGCCCACGGTCGTCATCGTCACGATCGCCCAGTAGATCGCGACCGGGATGCTCGTGAAGCCGTTCTCCTCGCCCTCGATCAGGTACATCGCCGCGCCGAGGATCGTGACGAGGATCGAGATCGTCCCGAGGAACACCGTGATCTTGTGCCGGCTCGCGGCCAGCGCGCCGCGCAGCTGGCTGGCTTCGCCGAGGAATTGTCCGAGCTTGAAGACCCGGAAGATGCGCAGCAGCCGCAGTCCGCGAATCACGATCATCGACTCCGCGCCCGGAAAGAACAGGCTCAGATAGGTCGGGAGGATCGCGAGCAGGTCGACGAGGCCGAAGAAGCTGCGCGCGTACTGGAGCGGGCGCGGCGAGCAGATCAGGCGCAGCGCGTATTCCGCGGTAAACAGCAGCGTGAAGAGCCACTCGGTGGCGTCGAGCAGCTTGCCGTGCCGGGCGCGGTATGCCTCCACGCTGTCGAGCATGACTGCGAGCACGCTCAGCACGATCGCCACCAAGAGACCGACGTCGAAGGCCTTGCCCGCGGGCGTGTCGGCTTCGAAGATGGTGACGCGGAGCTTCTCGCGCCACGGGGAGAGCGGCGGATTTTCGGTCGGGCCGGCCATCGGGTCCAATCCTATGGTGATCCGGCGGCTCCGCCAACCGCGCGCCGCGCATGGGCTACACTGGCGACGCCTTGGGGGAATTCGAATCGGTCGACGTCGTCGTGGGCACGATCATCGGAATCGCGTGCCTGCGCGGCTTCTTCCTGGGCCTGATCCGGGAGGCCTTCTCGCTCGCCTCGCTCGGAGCCGCCTACCTCGCGGTTCGGGCCTTCGTCGCGCCGGTCGGCGAGTGGGTCGGCGAGGTCAGCGACGGCCGCATCGGCGAGGCGCTCGCGCCTTGGGTGGCGGGCGCGCTTCTGGTGCTCGTGACGATCGGAGTGGTGACGAGCGTCGGGCGCGCGGTGCGGCGCGGTGCCCGCGCGGTCGGGCTCGGATTTGCGGACCGCGTGGGTGGCGGGCTGCTCGGGGTGACCGAGGGCGTGCTCGTGGTCGCGGTGCTCATCGTGCTGGTCGGGGACCAGATCGGCCGCGATCACCCCGCGATCGCGGGCTCGCGCACGCTCGCGGTGCTCGAGCAGATGGAGCTGCTCGCGCGCCGGGCGCCTGCCGCAGACGTGGACGTCGCGAGCCCGCCCAAGTCGGACTGAGCGGCGCGGCGCTTGCCGATGCGCCGCAAACCGCGCGGCTCCACCAAGACCGAAGTCGGCAGACGGATCGTTCAGGCGGGGTCGACCCAGCGCCCGTGCTCGCGGATCAGCTCCACGAGTCGATCGTCGGCGCTCGCGTCCAGCACGTTGCGCACGACGAGCTCCTTGCCGACGTAGAGGTTGACCCGCCCGGGTCCGGAGCCCACGTAGCCGAAGTCGGCGTCGGCCATCTCGCCGGGCCCGTTCACGATGCAGCCCATGATCGCGATCTTCACGCCCACCAGGTGCCCCGTGCGGGCCTTGATGCGCTCGGTCGTCTCGACGAGATCGAAGAGCGTTCGACCGCAGGAGGGACACGAGATGAACTCGGTGCGCGAGGTTCGCAGCCGCGCTCCCTGGAGGATGCGGTAGGCGAGGTCGACGGCGCGCGCGGGCTCTCCGAACCCCTCGAGCGCGAGCGCGTCGCCGATGCCGTCGCACAGCGAGGCGCCCAGCGCGTGGGCCGCGCGCAGCACGGCGGCCTCGTCGGAGTCGCCCGCGCGCCGCCGGTGGCGCAGCACGATCGGCACGTCCGCGGCCCCGCGCGCTTCGAGGCGGGCGGCGACGATGCGGTTGGCGTGCACCGGAAGCTCCGATTCGACCGACACGAGGATCTGCGCGAGTCCGGCCCGCGCGCTGGCTTCGAGCGCGCGATCGAGCTGGCCGGCGATCTCGCCGACGTCCCCGCGGAGGTTCCACTCGAGCGGCAGGTCCGCCGCCGCGCAGCGCTTCGCGGCGCCGTCGAGCGCCGCGCCCGGTGTCGCCGCATCCGCGGAAACCGCCACGCGCGCCACGCAGCGCGGCCACTGCGCGTCGCACTCGGGCTCCGTGCGGGCCGCGAGGGGGATCGGCCTTCCCGCATCGGCGAGCGCCCGCGCGAAGCTCTGCAGCCGGCCGACGACGGTCGGGTCGACGACGCGGAACGACAGGCCTTCGCACGCGAGGTCCGGGAAGCGCTTCAGGCCGCGGACGAGATCTTCGGCGCTTCGCTTCGGATCGGACGGAATCTCGCCGAGATCGATCTCGACCCGCACCGGGTTGCCGCCTCCGATCTCGGCGTCGGGCGCTCCCGCGCAGCGGGTGACGCGCCGGCTGTGCGCGTAGGGGTCTGGGGTGAAGGGCGCCCCGGGGTCGCCGGCTTTCGCGGCGGCCGCCCAGCTCTCGGAGCCGATCGCCGCGATCGCCGCGGCGACCGGGATCTCCTCTTCGGGCGGTTCGGTCAGCGAGACGCGAATCGTGTCACCGATTCCGTCGACGAGCAGCGCGCCGATTCCGATCGCGCTCTTGATGCGGCCATCCTCGCCGTCGCCGGCCTCGGTAACGCCCACGTGAAACGGGTAGCTCGGCTCGCCGGGCGCGCGCTGCGCGAGGCGCGCCGCCAGCAGCCGGTACGCCTGAATCGCGACCTGCGTGTTGCTCGACTTCATGCTGAAGACGACGTCGTGGAAATCTTCGTCCTCGCAGACGTCGAGGAACTCGAGCGCGCTCTCGACCATGCCGGCCGGCGTGTCGCCGAAGCGGTTCATGATGCGGTCGGAGAGCGAGCCGTGATTGGTGCCGATCCGCATCGCGCGGCCGAGCTGCTTGCAGCGCCGCACGAGCGGGCGGAACTTCTCCGCGACGCGCTCGATCTCCTCCGCGTAGGCGGCGTCCGTGTACTCGAGCACCGCGAACTTCTTCTTGTCCGCGAAGTTCCCGGGATTGACGCGGATCTTGTCGACGTGCTCGGCGGCGACCATCGCGGCATTCGGGGTGAAGTGGATGTCGGCGACCAGCGGGACGCGGACGCCGCGCCGCTCGAGCTCTGCGCGAATGGCGCCGAGGTTCTCGGCGTCGGTCAGGGACGGTGCGGTGATGCGGACGATCTCGCAGCCCACCGCGACCAGGCGCTCGGCCTGGTCGGCCGTCGCGCGGGTGTCGCGCGTGTCGGTGGTCGTCATCGATTGGACGCGGATCGGGTTCGAGCCGCCAATTCTGACGTCGCCCACGCGCACCTCGCGGGTCGGGCGCCGCCGCGGCGCGAACGGGTCCTCGACGTAGCCGGCTGCCACCTCAGCGCCCCTCGATCAGCGCGTCGAGGCGGGCGAACGCGGCGTCGATCTGGCTCGGATCGCTGCCGCCCGCCTGGGCGAAGTCCGGCCTGCCGCCGCCCTTGCCGCCGACGACGCTCGCGACCTCGCGGATCATCTCGCCCGCGCGGTAGCGATCGGTGAGGTCCTTGGTAACACCGAGCGCGAGCGATACCTGGCCGTTCTTCTCGGCGGCGAGCAGCACGATTCCGCTGGCGAGTCGATTTCGCAGGTCGTCGACCATCCCGCGCAGCTCCTTGGCCTCCGCGGCCGCCACGCGGCTGGCGATCACGCGCACACCCGCGATCTCTCTGGCGTCGCGGGTGAGGTCCTCGGAGGCCGCGCCGCGCTTGGCCGAGCGGAGCCGATCGAACTCCCGCTCCGCGTTGCGGCGTTCCTCGAGCAGCTTCTCGATCCGGGTGGGGACCTCCGCGGCCGACACCCGCAGCAGCTCCGAGGCTGACCGGAGCGTTCTCTCCTGTCTGCGCAGGTGGGCGAGGGCGCCGAGCCCGGTGAGCGCCTCGATGCGCCGCACGCCCGCGGCGATGCCGGATTCCGAGAGGATCTTGAGCAGGCCGATCTCCCCGGTTGCGGAGGCGTGCGTGCCGCCGCACAGCTCCGTCGAGAAGTCGCCGAACTGCACCACGCGCACGCGGTCGCCGTACTTCTCGTCGAAGATCGCTACGGCTCCGGACTGGATGGCCTCGGGATACGACATCTCTCGCACGGTCGCGGGCGCGTTTCGCTCGATCCAGCCGTTGGCGAGATCTTCGATCGCCTCGATCTGGTCGTCGTCGAGCGGCGCGTCGTGCGTGAAGTCGAAGCGCAGCCGATCGGGGGCGACCAGCGAGCCCTTCTGCATCGCCTGGCTGCCGAGCACGTTGCGCAGGGCCGCGTGCAACAGATGGGTCCCGGAGTGGTTGCGCACCGTCGCCGCGCGCGCTTCGGCGTCGACCGCGAGCTCCGCCTGGGCGTCGATGCGCACTTCGCCTTCCGCGACCACGCCGCGGTGCACGACGAGCTCGAGTGCCGGGCGCTGCGTGTCGGCGATCTCGACAACGCCTCCGGGCACGCGCAGCACGCCCCGGTCGCCCACCTGCCCGCCGCTCTCGGCGTAGAAGGGCGTCTCGTCGACGACGATCTCCACGGCTTCGCCGCGGGTCGCGACTTCGCGGCTCTCACCATCCACGAGCAGCGCGCGGATCGTCGACGTGCCCGTCAGCGCCGCATACCCGGTGAAGCGCGTGCTGAGGTCGGTTGCGAGCCGCCCGTAGATCTCGGCGGTGCGCTCGTCGCCGCTGCCCTTCCAGGCCGCGCGCGCCCGCTCGCGCTGGCGACTCATCGCGGTGTCGAAGCCAGCCGCGTCGATCTCGAGGTTGCGCCCGGCCAGGATGTCCGCGGTGAGGTCGACCGGGAAGCCGTAGGTGTCGTAGAGCTTGAAGACGGCCTCGCCGGGCAGGACCTTCGAGTCGCTGCTCTCGAGCTCGGCGACGTACTCCTCGAGCCGCGCCAGGCCCTTCGAGAGCGTCTCGAGGAAGCGCTCCTCCTCGCGCTGGATCCGGCTGGTGATGAAGGCGCGCCGCTCGCGAAGCTCCGGATACGCGGGGGCCATCGCGTCGATCACCGCGTCGCCGACGCGGAACAGGAAGGGCCGCTCGATGCCCAGCAGCACGCCGTGGCGCGCGGCGCGGCGCAGCAGGCGGCGCAGCACGTAGCCTCGACCCTCGTTGGCGGGCAGCACGCCATCCCCGATCAGGAAGACGAGCGCGCGGGCGTGGTCGGCGATCACGTTCATCGAGACGTCGGATTCGCGGCTTCGTCCGCGCTCGAATCCCGCGCTCTCCTGGATGCGCTCCATGATCCCGCGAAAGAGATCGGTGTCGAAGTTCGACGCGACGCCCTGCAGGACGGAGGCGAGCCGCTCGAGGCTCGCGCCCGTGTCGATCGAGGGCTTGGGCAGCGGCACCATCTCGCCCGCGGCGTTGCGATCGAATTGCATGAAGACGAGGTTCCAGATCTCGAGCCAGCGGCCGCAGTCGCAGGAGGGGTCGCACGGCTCGCTCGCACACGCGGCGTTCACGCCGAAATCCATGTGGATCTCCGCGCAGGGCCCGCAGGGCCCGGTCTCGCCCATCGACCAGAAGTTCTCGTCCTCGTCGAGGCGATAGACCTTCTCCGCGGGCAGCCCGATCTTCTCGCGCATCAGGTCGTAGGCCTCCTCGTCCTCGCGGAAGACCGAGGTGGCGATCCTCGCGGGGTCGATGCCGAAGCGATCGATCAGCAGCTCCCAGGCGTACTCGATCGCCTCGAGCTTGAAGTAGTCGCCGAACGAGAAGTTGCCGAGCATCTCGAAGAAGGTGTTGTGGCGCGGCGTGTGGCCGACGTTCTCGAGGTCGTTGTGCTTGCCCGACACGCGGAGGCACTTCTGGGAGGTCACCGCCCGCGCGTAGTCGCGGACCTCCGTACCCAGGAAGGTGTTCTTGAACGGCACCATCCCCGCGTTGGTGAAGAGCAGCGTCGGATCGCCCTCGGGAACCAGCGAGGCGCTCGCGACGATCCGATGGCCCTTGTCCTCGAAGAAGCGCAGGAAGGTCTCTCGGATGTCGTTCGAGCTCGGGGCCATCGCGTCTCCAACCCGCCGGGATTGCGGGCGAAACCCGACTATACCCGAGCCCCCTCCCCCCCGCAGACCCCGCCCCCCGCGCGCCGCTCAGCCCGATCGGGAACGGCGCGGTCTAGCGATGGGCGGAGAACAGGGCCGCCGCCGGTGCCCGGTAACGCGCAACCACCGTAGGGGCTGCAAGGGCTAGAAACGCTGGATGAAGTCGTCGTCGACGTCGCCGGACTCGCTGTCGCCGGAGGAGTCGTTCTCTTCGGGCTTCTCTTCGCCCGCCTCGAAGTCTTCCCAGGTTCCGTCGGACGTCGAGGCGATGCCGCGGAAGCGCAGCGCGAAGTCGTCCGGGTTGGAGACGTGGTTGAGGGCCTCTTCGTAGGTGACCAGCTCCTGTTTCACGAGCTGCATGAGTGACTGGTCGAAGGTCTGCATTCCGTAGGTCGTGAAGCCCTTCGCGATCGCGTCGTTGAGCTCCTTGGTGCGGTCCTTGTCGGCGATGCACTCGCGTACCCGGGCCGTGCTGATCAGCACCTCCAGCGCGGGCACCCGGCCCTTGCCGTCGGCGCGCGGCACGAGGCGCTGCGAGATCACGGCCTTGAGGATCGCGGCGAGCTGCAGCCGCACCTGCTTCTGCTGGTAGGGCGGGAACACCGAGATGATCCGGTTGATGGTCTCGGTCGCGTCGAGGGTGTGGAGGGTGCTCATCACCAGGTGGCCGGTCTCGGCTGCGGTCAGCGCGGTCTCGATCGTCTCGAAGTCGCGCATCTCGCCCACCAGGATCACGTCGGGGTCCTGGCGAAGCGCGGCGCGCAGCGCGTTGGCGAAGCTCTGGGTGTCGACGCCGATCTCTCGCTGGTTGACGATCGATCGCCGGTCGCGGATCAGGAACTCGATCGGGTCTTCGATCGTCATGATGTGGCAGGTTCGGTTCGAGTTGATGAAGTCGATCATGCCGGCCAGCGTCGTCGATTTTCCCGAGCCGGTCGTGCCGGTCACGAGCACCAGTCCGCGCTGCTCCATCGCGATCGATTCGATCACCTTGGGCAGGTGCAGGTTTTCGATCGACTTGACGCCGAACGGAATCACCCGGAAGACGATCCCGACGGTTCCCCGCTGTTGAAATACGTTGACGCGAAAGCGGCCGAGCCCCGCGATGCCGTAGGCGAGATCGGTCTCGCGCGTCTCGTCGAAGCGGGCCCGCTGCGTCTCGTTCATGATCGCGAAGGCCGTTTTCTGGAGCTCGTCCGGAGGGATCCGCTCGCCGTTCTTGAGCGGCACCAGTGCGCCGTCCACCCGGAACATCGGGGGCAGGCCCGGCTTCAGGTGGATGTCCGAGGCGCCACCCTTGAGCGCGATCTTGAGGATTTCATTGAGCTCCACGCTCACTCCCCCCCAGGCCGCTCGTGCGACCTCACGGCGCGTCTAATCGTCCTTTTTACACCCCGCCTTGAGTGCGCTCGCAGATCCCGTTCGCGGGACGCCGCGCGCCGGCTCCGGTCCGGGAACCCCGCGCGCCGGCTCCGGCCCGGGAACCCCGCGCGCCGGCTCCGGCCCGAGAACGCCGCGCGGCGCGGGCCGGAAGGTGACGTCGGTACTCAGGTTTCAATCCTCGCCGGTCGAAGCGGAGGGGTCCCGCGAATCGCGTATTCGCCGGGATCGATAGCGAGGGGAGATGCGCATGGGGGCGATCGATCGACGCGACCGCGGGGCGTGCAGCTGGATCGCGGCGGGTCGCCGGCCGTCGAGCGCGGCCGCGTTGGGATGCGCGGCGATTCTCGCCCTGCTGCAGATTTCCTGCGTGATTCTACCCGTCCGCGTGGCGCCCGGCGTTTCGGGCGCGGTCGTCGACCGCGAGAGCGGCGAGCCCGTGGCCGGGGCGATCGTGGTGGTGCGGTTCGACGGCCACTACGACGACATCCTGCCCGATCGCGAGGTGCTCGGACACCGCGAGGCGACGACCGATGCGCGCGGTCGCTTTTCGGTCGGCTCACTGATCGAGCCGGGCATCTCGGCGTGGCCCGCCTTTCGCACGGAGGCGCGCGTCGTCGCGGTGATCAGCGAGGGCTATCGCTGCCCGCGCCCACAGCGCGTCTCGGACTCCCGCGGGGTCCGCGTCGCCCTGCAGCCGGCACTCGACGCGAACGATCGACGCGACTCCTGCAGCCCGGTGCCCGCCGAGCGCGGCGAGGCGACCGCCTACATGGCGATGTGGCGTGCGCTGTACCCCGATCGGCGCGAAGCGCCCGGCCCCGACGAGACCCACCAGCTCGAGCGCCTGCTCTCCGCGCGTTCGACCTTCGGGTTCGGGGCGAACTGCGCAGGCCCGGCGCTCGATCTCGCGCTCTCGCCCGACGGGCGCCGAGCGGCATTCGAGATCGCAGGCGAGCGAGCGTCCGAGGTTCACGTCGTGGAGCTGCGGGGGGGCCGCACGCGGCTCGCCGAGGTGATCCGCCGCGATTCGCTGCCCTCCGCGCGGCGCCTGGCCTGGACGGGCCCCAGCGACCTGGTGCTCTGGGAGCCCTCCGAGGATTCCTACCAGGCCGTCTCGCCGTCGGTCTCCTCGACGGGGGCGTTCGAGCGAATCTGGTCCGCGAGCGGCCCCGCGTCGCGCGCGATCGGCCGCGCAGACGCGTCGCAGCTGCCGCGCGCGGCGGCGGATCGGCCGGTGCTCGTCCCCGAGGAGCTCAACGACGAGGGCGACTCTCGCTGGCGGGGCCGCTCCTTCGTGCTCCAGCGGCGGCCGAACCCGGAGACGGGCCTGCCGCAGGACGATCTGCGCGTCTACCGCGAAGACGCGACGAGCTACACGCTCCCGCTACCGGGCGAGGTCTGTGGCCCGCGCGGCCGCTTCGGGCGGCCCCAGTATCGGATCGCGGCCGACAGCCGCACGAGCCTGGATCTGCGCTTCGTCGACGGCGGTTGCCACGTCGTGGGCACGGATCTCGAGACGGGTGCGTGGTCGATCCTCGACACCGCCGATCGCGTCGCGGCCTGCCGAGGCGCGCGCCGCGTCCAGCCGACGGAGCTGAGAACGGCGCTGCGCGGCTACGCGGGCGAGCTCGAGTCTGCGATCTTCGAGGCGGGAGCCGACCCGGCTGCCGCCTACGCGCTGCGCATCGAGCGGGATGGCACGACGCGGCTCGACACCCGCGGCTTCTCCGGTGAAGCCATGACGATCGAAGTGCCGCGTTTTCCGCTCGACACACCGCTGCAGCGCATCGAAATCACCACCCTCGGTGGAGGCCCGAGCCTCGGCGGCATTTCGAACGGCCGCGGCGCGGCGGCGCGCCCCCGGCTGGATCCGCTCTAGGACTCTCCGGCTTCGCCCGCAGACGCCGCGCCCGAGCGCGCGAGGCGCTTGAGCCCCTTGGCGGCGTACACCGCGTCGGCCAGTCGCTCGCGCACGTCGGGGTTGTCCTTGAGGAACTGACGCGCGTTCTCGCGCCCCTGGCCGATGCGCTCGTTGCTGTACGAGTACCAGGCGCCGCTCTTCTCCACGAGGCCCTCGTCGACGCCGAGGTCGATGAGATCGCCCTCGATGGAGATCCCCTCGTTGTAGAGGATGTCGAACTCGGCCTGGCGGAACGGCGGCGCGACCTTGTTCTTCACGACCTTCACGCGCGTGCGGTTGCCGACGACCGAGTCCCCGTCCTTGAGGGCTGCGATGCGCCGGATGTCGAGGCGCACCGAGGAGTAGAACTTGAGCGCGTTGCCCCCGGAGGTGGTTTCCGGGTTGCCGAACATCACGCCGATCTTCATCCGGATCTGGTTGATGAAGATCACGGTCGCCCGCGACTTCGAAACCGTGCCCGTGAGCTTGCGCAGAGCCTGGCTCATCAGCCTGGCCTGAAGGCCCACGTGGTGGTCTCCCATTTCACCCTCGATCTCCGCCCGCGGAACGAGCGCCGCGACCGAGTCGACGATGACGAGGTCGATCGCGCCCGAGCGCAGCAACACGTCGACGATCTCGAGGGCCTGCTCGCCGGTGTCGGGCTGCGAGACCAGCAGGTCGTCCACCTGGACGCCGAGCTTGCGCGCGTAGCCGATGTCGAGCGCGTGTTCGGCGTCGATGAACGCGGCCACGCCGCCGTTCTTCTGGATCTCCGCGACGGCGTGGAGCGCGAGCGTCGTCTTGCCGCTCGATTCCGGCCCATAGATCTCGACGACCCGTCCGGCCGGGTATCCGCCGACGCCGAGCGCGAGGTCGAGACTCGGCGATCCGGAGGAGAAGGTCTCGACCTCCCGGTCGACGCCTTCCTCGCCCATCTTGAGGATGGACCCCTTGCCGAATTGCTTCTCGATGGTCGAGACCGCGAGCGCGATCGCGCGGTCCCGCTGGCCCTCCGGGTTCGCGGATCCGATCGAACTGACCTTCGAGTCCGACTGCGATTTCGTCCCGCTCCGCCGATTCTTCGTATTTCCTGCCATCTTGCTCATCCTCCAAATTTCGGGTTGTAGATCGATGGATCCGTTTGGGTCGAGAGGGGTGATGGTTCGCCGCCGAGCGGCGCGCGTTCGATCGGGGTGTAGTGCGCTCCCTGGGGTTGCAGCTCGCTCTGAAACAGCACCACTTCGGTCACGGGGCAATTCTCGCCGCCGGCTGTGACTTCCCCGGTCACACGTGGAAAGCGCCTTCCGCGCACCCGCCCGAGCGTCAGGTGCGCGTTGAAGCGCCGCGACTCCGGGCCGAAGCCCGCCGCCACGACGCCGCGCTCGACCGCGCCGGCGAGCGCCTCGAGGGGCTCCACGGGCCCGACGTCGAGCACCACGGCCACCGGGCGGCGCCGCGAGGGAAAGAGCCGCGCGCCCCCGAGCTCCAGGCGGAACGGATCGAGCGCCGCGGTCTGCTCGCGCACGCAACGGGCGAGGCGGGCGACGCGAGCGAGCTCGAGCTCGCCGAGAAAGCGCAGCGTCACGTGGAGGGTCTCGCCGCGCACCCAGCGAACCGCGTCGCCGTGGGCAGCAGCGCGCAGCCGATCGGCGACCGCCACGGCGGCGCGGCGCGCGCGCTCGTCGAGATCGATCGCGAAGAAGGCGCGCACCGCGGCGTCTGCCTCAGCCACAGCGGCACTCCTCGAGCGGCGGTCGCCTCACCGACGGCCCCCTTCGCCCGCGCGCTCCGATCGCAGCAGTGCCCACTTCGGGCCGACGAGCTCCACGCCCAGCAGCGTCCGCCGCACCCAGTCGAGCGCAACCTGGGAGGTCAACAGCCGGTGGCGCGCGCGGTCGAGTGGAAACAGGAACGACTCGGCGTAGGTCGCGCCCTCGCGGGCGAGCGCGATGTGGACCAGGCCCAGGGGCTTGTCGACGGTCGCGCCGGTCGGGCCCGCGATGCCCGTCGTCGCGAGGCCGATGTCCACGCCGAAGCGCTCGCGCACGCCCTCGGCCATCGCGCGCACCGCGGGGTCCGAGACCGCGCCGTGCGCTTCCAGCAGCGCGCTCGGAACGCCGAGCAGTGCGGCTTTTGCGGCGTCCGAATACGCGACCACGCCGCCCGCGAAGTACGCCGACGAGCCCGGGACGTCGGTGAGGCGCTTGGCGATGAGTCCTCCCGTGCAGGATTCCGCGACGGCGACCGTCATGCCGCGCTCGACGAGCAGCTGGCCGACCACGGCCTCCAGCGTCTGCTCGTCCTCGCCGTAGACGAGTGGCCCGAGGCGCTGCTTGATGGCGTCGCAGACCCGCTCGAGCGCGGCCTCGGCCCGTTCGGCGCTGCCAGCTCGCGCGACCGGTCGCAGGAAGTTGTCGGGAAACGAGGTCCGGAATCCCAGGCTCACGTCGCCCGACGCCGCGATGTCCTTCAGCTCGTCGTCGAGGGTCGACTCGCCCATCCCGAAGGTTCGGATCAGCCGCGCCCGGACCGCGAGGCCTGCGCCGCGGGCCGCCTCGATGCGCGGCACGACCTGCTCGTCCATCATGCGAATCATCTCGCTCGAGACGCCCGGCAGGCAGAAGAAGCGCGTCGCGCCCTCGGTGATCGCAAACCCGGGCGCCGTTCCGAGCGGATTGGGCAGGACCTCGGCGCCCTCGGGAAAGCGCGCCTGGCTGCGGTTGTTCTCGGTCATCTCGCGGCCGCGCGCGTGAAAGAAGCGGCGGATCGTCTCGAGCGCGGCTTCGTCGAGCACGAGCTTGCGGCCGAAGCTCTCGGCGAGCACGGCTGCGGTCAGATCGTCGCGCGTGGGTCCGAGCCCCCCACTGACGAGCGCAATCTCGCTGCGCGTCGCGGCGCG
The DNA here is from genome assembly GCA_041579295.1 of Myxococcota bacterium. Classification (GTDB taxonomy): domain Bacteria; phylum Myxococcota_A; class UBA9160; order UBA9160; family SMWR01; genus JACZVU01. Next base: position 20,002 of record JBFGGA010000031.1, read on the forward strand.
CCGGAACGCGTCGCGCATCGCGGGCGGATCGTCGCGCACCGACGTCTGGTAGTGGGTCTCGATGTCGAGGTCGAGCAGCCGGCTCGCGAGAAACGACTTGTTGGTGTCGACGATCTCGCCGCGCATCACCTCGTCGCCGATGGTCAGGATCTCCGCCTTCACGGGCTCGCCGCCGGGTCGCTGCAGAAGATCGCGAGCGGGGTGATCGCCAGCGCCGCCAAAGCGCCCGCCACCACGTCGTCCAACATCACGCCGGCGCCGCCGCGAAAGCGGCGCTCCGCCCAGGCGACGGGTCCGGGCTTCCAGATGTCGAAGAGCCGGAAGAGCAGGAAGCCCGCGCCGAGCAGCGCGAGCGAGCGGGCGCCGCCGCGGCCCGCGAAGCCGAGCAGCGGCGCGAGTGCGATCAGCTGACCGACGACCTCGTCGATCACGATCCGGCGGTCGTCCTTGCGCGCGAAGAAGCGCTCCGCGCCGTCGGCCGCCCAGGTGCCGAGCGCGAGCAGGGCCGCCGCGGTCAGCGCGAAGAGCAGCGGGTGGAGCCCCGAGAGGGCGACGAAGAGACCGACGCCGAGCGCAGATCCGAAGGTCCCCGGCGCGATCGGCGCGTAACCCACCCCGCCCGCGGTGGCGAGAATCCCCGCCCATCCGAAATCCGTATCCATTCCTGCTTTTTTTTCAGGCACTTCCACGATCGGCTCGATCGGGACCGCAGTCTGCGCGCTCCGCCAGGGACCGCGGCTGGAGGGCCGCGGAGCGATGCGGCGCCGCGGCAGGGGGGCCGGACGCCGCCCTCACGATACCCTCCGCGAGCGCGGAGCGTCAATCACAGGTGGCGAAAAAAAGGGAAAAGTCGCGATTCGAGGCCGATCTCGGCGGGCCGGTGCTTCGGGTGCGAGGCGCGGGGCAATCGCCCTCTCGCGGCCGAGAATGGCGCTGCGCCGCGTCGCGGCGGGGTCCGGGCCTCGCGCTCAGAAGCGGTACTGGAGCCCCACGGCCCACAGGACGTGGTCCAGGCCGTCGAGCGCGCCGGTCGGGAGCACGTAGTTCCCCTCCATCAGAATGGCCAGATTCCGGTTGAGGTACAGGTCGAGGCCTCCGCCGAAACGCGCCGCAAAGGCGCTCTCCGAGTCGTAGATGTCGAATGCGAGCTTGTCGTCGACGTCGCTGCGCATCAGTCCGGCTCCGGCCAATAGATACGGCTGGATCCGACCCGTGAGCAGATAGGCCTTCAGATTCCCCGTGACGGTCAGGGTTTTGATCTTCACGAGATCCGAGGCCGGGTCGTCTTCGTTGGCCGCCTCGATGGTCGCTTTTGCGAACCACCCCAGCTGGGCCTCGGCCGCCAGGTGGGGGTGGAACCGATAGCCGCCGCGGACGCCGAGGCCGAGCGGGCTCTCGAGGTCGAGGCCGAGCGAATACCCGAGGGCCTCGAGGGCATCCTTCGTATCCTGTTTCAGCTCCGTGTACCAGGCGCCCGCCATGTTGCCGATCAGGTACGCGCCGTTGCGCGCGTAGTCGTCGTGCCGGCTGCGTTCGCGTTGGGGCTCGGGCTCCGGTTCGTCTTCCATCTCGGACTCCGGCTCGTCTTCCGTTTCGGGCTCGGGCTCGGCTTCCATCGCGGGCTCGGGATCGATCTCATCGGCCTGCGCGGGAATGGCGAAGAGCAGAAGCGCGGCGAGCGCCGCAATCGTCGAGCGTACCGTGAGCCGTCGCATGTCGGGTTTCCTTCGCGGGAGTTGTCGGTTCGAGTCGACGCCTCGTCGACTCGTCGATCCATTCAGGTCCTACTTCGGCACGGCCCGGGGGGTCGAGTTGCCGCTCTCGAAACCGAAACCGCTCGCAGAGTGGGCGGTCCCACGGGCGCTTGGCTGCTTCGCTGTCCCAACCATACCGGCTGCTCGCGGCGTCGAGCCAGTGCCCGACCCCCGCTCGCTGCGTCGCGTGCCCGCCCGCGGCCTTCCGCGGCACCGGGCGGTCACCCTCTGCGCGCCGCGGGGCCGGCGCGCGGCCGGCCGCGTCGGACGGACGACGAACTATACCCCCGCGCGCGCGGTTGTGGGCGAATTTCTTCGCGCGCGCGGACCGCGCGTGCGCGCGCCCGCGTCGCCGATGGGGCCAGAAAAACCTTCTGGGATCGGGGAGATGCAGCCGTGCTTCCGAACTCTGCGGGGCGCCGCTGGGCGGCGCGCCGCGCCGGCGCTGGCGCGCGGACTGCTAGCTTGGAACCGATGTCCGACGACGGCCCCATCCTCGGTGTGGATCTCGGCGCGAAGCGGATCGGTCTCGCGGTCTCCGACCCGGGCGCGAGCATCGCGTTTCCGGCCGGGTTCATCGCGAGTCGCGGTCGCGCGCGGGACGTGGCCGCGCTGCGCGCGCTGATCGAAGCGCGGGGGATCGTCCGCGTCGTGGTCGGGCTGCCGGTCCACCTCGACGGCAGGCCGAGTGCGGACTCCGAGGCCGCGCGCCGCTTCGCCGACGCGCTCGGCGCCGCGGCCGGCGTGCCGGTGGATCTGCTCGACGAGCGCTGGACGAGCCGCGCCGCGGAGCGCTCGCTCGCCGAGTCGAGGGGCGGCCGCAAGCGGCGGCGCGAAGCGGTGGACGCGGTCGCGGCGACGCTGCTGCTGCGGACCTTTCTCGAGCGCGCATCGGCCGCGCGCAAGCCGTGCGGGTGAGCCGCCGGGCTGTCGCGCTCGGCGCGGCGCTCGCCTCGCTCGCGCTCGTCGGCGTCGCGACGGCGGCGCTGGGTCTGCGTTGGGCGCTGTCGCCCGCGCTGGCGTCCGCGCCGCCGGCGATCTTCGACGTGCGGCCCGGGGCGAGCCTGGGCGCGGTGGCGCGCGACCTCGAGTCGCGCGGGCTGATCCGCAGCGCACTCGCGTTCGAGTGGCTCGCTCGGTCGCGCGAGCTCGAGGGCGCGCTCCAGGTCGGCGAGTACGAGTTCTCGGCCGCGCTCGCGCCCGCCGAGATCCTGATGCGGATCGTCGAGGGGCGGGTCGTGACCCACGAGGTCGCGATTCCAGAGGGACTCACGGCCGCGCAGATCGCCGCGCGACTCGAGGCCGCAGGGCTCGCGAGCGCCGCCGAGTTCGCGGCCTTCGCGAGCGACCCCGCGAGCGCGCCAGCGCTCGGCGTCGAGGGCGCCTCGCTCGAGGGCTACCTGTTTCCCGAGACCTACCGCCTGCCGCGCGGCCTCTCGGCTCGCGAGATCGCCAAGGTTCTCGTCACCCAGTTCCTCGAGGTCTGGCGCGATCTCGAGCCGCTCGCGCGCGCTCAGGGGCTCTCGATGCTCGAAGTCGTGACGCTCGCTTCGATCGTCGAGAAGGAGACCGCCGTGGCCGAGGAGCGGCCGCTGATCGCCTCGGTGTTTCGCAACCGCCTGGAGCGCGGCATGCGGCTCGAGACCGACCCCACGGTGATCTACGGCATCGAGAATTTCGACGGCAACCTGCGGCGCGTGCACCTGCGCGACGCCGCGAATCCCTTCAACACCTATGTGATCCCGGCGCTGCCTCCGACCCCGATCGCCAGTCCGGGTCGCGAAGCGCTGCGCGCCGTGGTCGAGCC
>JBFGGA010000032.1:0-23163 GCA_041579295.1 Myxococcota bacterium
CCCAAGGACCGTTTCCTTCTGAGAGGACGCTCCACGCGATCGCACTGCTCTCCGCGTAGCAACCAATTCTCTGGGGAGTCGGGGGGGAGGGGTATGAGCGACATGGGGTTGGAGCGAATGCCCCTCCCCCCCGGCTCCCCCTCAGCAGGATCCGCGCATTGGACGCGCTACACGACCAGTTGAAACAGGAGGGGTCGGCGCTCTGAGCAAGCGGTGCGTGTCGACCAATCGCTCGGGGTGCGTCGCGGATGGGGGTCGGCGCGGAGGCGGTCAGCCGCCGAACATGCCGCCGTTGACGTGGATCACGGTTCCGTTGACGTAGCTGGCCCGCGTCGCGAGGAAGGCGACGACGTCGGCGACCTCGTCGGCGCGGCCCATCCGGCCCTGGGGGATTCGCTCGAGGATGCGCTCGCGCGTCTCCTCAGCGAGCTCGCGCGTCATGTCGGTGTCGATGAAGCCCGGAGCGACCGAGTTGATCAGGATGTCGCGCCCGGCGAGCTCCTGGGCGAGCGATTTGCTGAACGCGTCCAGACCGGCCTTGATCATCGTGTACGGGATCTGGCCCGGGTTGCCGGTGTGCCCCACCACGCTGCTGACGTTGATGATGCGTCCCGAATTCTTCCGGAGCATGAAGCGGCGCAGCACCAGCTTCGTGAGGTACCAGGTGCCGCGCGCCATGCCAGCCACGGCGTCGTAGTCGTCGAGCTTCATCGAGAGCATCGGAGCGTTGACGTTGAAGCCGGCGTTGTTGACCAGGACGTCGATGCGACCGGCCTTCTCCTTGAGGTCCGCGACCAATGAATCGAGGTCGGCCTCGCGGCCGAGGTCGGCGCGTACCGCGAACGAATCGCTCAGCTCGGCGGCCAGCTTCAGCGCGGCCTCCTCGCTCGAGCGGTAGTGCACCCCCACCCGGAAGCCCTCGGCGGCGAGCGCCCGGCAACAAGCCGCGCCGATTCCGGTACCGCCGCCCGTCACGAGTGCAACGCGTGCTTCGCGCGGACCGTCGCTTGCTTCGGCCGTCATTCGAATACTCCCGAGATGTGCTCGCCGCCGTCGACGCGAATCACGGCTCCGTTCACCCAGGCCGCCTCGTCGAGCGAGAGCAGGTAGATCACGTTGGCGACATCATCAGGTGTCGTCAGCCTGTGGTACGGGTTGCGCATGCGCGCTTGCGCCTTCATCTGATCGCTGCCCGGGATCGCGGCCAGCGCGGGCGTCTCGGTGATTCCGGGCTGGATCACGTTGCAGCGGATCCCGTAGGGCGCGTATTCGACCGCGACCGCGCGGGCGAGCGATTCGAGCGCGACCTTCGCGGCCGCGACGGCCGCATAGCCCCGCCACGATACCTCGTTGCCCTCGCTCGTCAGGCCGAAGACGCGCGCGTCTCGCGCGAAGAGATCTCGCGCGAAGATCTCCTGCACCCAGCCGAGCAGGCTGGTGCCCATGTTGAAGATGGTTCGCGAGAAATCCTCTTCGTCGAGAAGATTCTTCTCCGAGTACCGCGGCGGGCTCGCCAACGGCTGCGCGGCGGCGGCGCCCTCGGCGAACCACGCGTCGAGCGCCTCCTGCACGCGGTCGGCCTCCAGGCCGAGCGCCGTCGCGAGCTGCTGCGTGGCTTCGCGCGCGGCGCGCGCGCGCGGCGGAGCCAGCGGCGTGAGATTTCCGAACGCGATCGAGTGGAGCAGCACGCGCACGCGCCCCTCGCCGACCGCGCCCGCGAGCGCATCGAGCACCGCAGCGCGCTTGGCGGCCGCGAGCGCGTCGGTGTTGTGCGTCTGGATGGAGACGCCAAAGCCGCGCAGCTTCTCGAACTCCGGCTCGATCTGCGCGAGCTGGGCGCGCCGATCGCGATGCACGATGCACAGGTTCATGCCGCGCTCTGCGAGCACCCGCGCGGTGGCGAGCCCGAAGCCGCTCGAGCCTCCGAGGATCACCGCCCATTGTCCGGGCCCGAAGTCAGCGGGCATCGACATCCTCCCGATCGCGGCTCCGCAGGGTAGCGCGCTGCGCGAGTTGGATGCCGACCTCCGCGAGCAGATCCGGGAGATCCTCGCGACGGGCGACGTTCACGGGGACCTCAGCGGGAAAGGCCTCGCGCAGTCTGCGGAAGTAGGGGCGGTCGGTGCGCCCCTCGACGATGGCGATCAGACCGCGGTCTTCTTCGGAGCGGATCAGGCGGCCGGACATCTGCTTCAGGTTCAGCAGCATCTTTCCCATCGTATAGCGCTCGAAGGCGTTCTCGCCGGCTGTGCGCAGGCGCGCCTCGCGTCGCTTGCGCAGCTCCGTCGGAACCTCGAAGGGAAGCTTCTCGATCACGACGGCCTGCAGTGCGGTGCCGGGGATGTCGAGGCCCTGCCAGAACGCGCGGGCGCCCAGCAGGACCATCCCGCCCCCGGCTCGCGCGAAGCGCTCGACCAGGGCAGCTGGATCGTCCGACGCCCGGCGCGGCATCAGGATCTCGTACCCCTCGCCGCGGAGCCGCTCGGCGAGCAGATCGCTGACCTCGCGCATTCGCCGCAGGCTCGTGAACAGACCGAGCGTGCGCCCACCGAGCAGGCGCGTGAGGTCGGCGAGCACCGCGACGGTCTCTTCCACCAGATCGCCGTCGCTCTGCAGCGCCGCGACACGCATGTGCTTCGCATAGGGGAACGGGCTTTCGACCGAGACTCGGGTCACGGGCGGCTCCCCGTGCCGATCGATCTCGAGCTCTCCGAGCGCCGCGAAGGGGTCGTCGGAGATGAAGAGGCTCGCGGATACGCAGGCCAGCGTATCCAGTCGCTCCGCGAAGCGCTGGTGGAACGCGTCGGCCGGGGAGACGGAGCGCACCACGAGGCGCCAGCGATCGAAAGGCGGCTCGAGCTGCTCGAAGGCCGCGACCGCATCGCCGTCGCTCGGCGAGAATGCGCCGCGCAGGACTTCGGCCGCCGCGCGCAGGTCCGATGTGACGCGCTCGACCGCCAGGCGATCGTCGTCGTCGATCTTGCGGTCTTGCGCGACGCTGTCTGCAGCATCGGCGGCCGCGACCAGGCGGTCCGCGAGCGTCTGCGAGAGCTCGACGGCCTCGGGATGGACGCGCCCCGGGTCGGCGGGGAGCTGGACCTCGCCGAACTCGCTCGCGCGCTCGGCGAGACAGCGCCCCAGCGCGATGAAATCCTGCTGGATCCCGCGCCGCCAGGCGCGCGCGTCCCGCTCCATCTCGCGCACGCTCGCGCGACCGAGCAGCCCCGCGCCGCGCCGGCGCGCCGACGGCCGGCCGAAGAGATCGTCGATCTCCTCGAGGACCTCGAGCGGCTTCACCTCGAGCGCGTAGACCTCGTCGGCCACGCCGGCCAGCTCCTGGGCCTCGTCGACGATCGCGTCCGCGTAGGTCGGATAGTCCGGCGGCCAGCGCAGCAGCAGATCGTGGTTGGCGACGGCGATGTGGGCCTTGGCGAGCGCGGCGCGCCGCCGGCCGAACGGGCAATCGCGCTGCGCGGCGCACTGCTCTCGGCTGCACTGCTCGGCGCGCGCGGCCACCGCGCGGCGCGCCAGATCTCGCAGCGGCGCAAACCGGTGGAGCAGGCCCGCGGGCAGCGTCCCCACCTCGCCGTGCCGGCGGATGCCCGCGCAAGCCGACAGCGCCGCGTAGGCGAGCCGGTCCGCGGCGAACATCTGCGGCTCGCGCCCCTCCGCGAATACCACCGCGGCGCGTCGCGCGCAGACGTAGTTCGCGCGGCCCTTGATCGAGAGCGCCCGTAGGTCCGGGTAGCCGAACATCGCCGCCGCCGCGGGGATGTCCTTGCTGAGCAGCTGATCCTGCAGCAGCCGCGTGCGCGTCGAGATCACCACCGGCTCGCGCATCCCCGCCGCGGCGCGCTCCATCGCGAACGGAATCGCGGCCGCCAGGTACGCGAGCGATTTCCCGACTCCGGTGCCGCCCTCGATCAACAGCCGACCGCCGGCCGCGAAGTTGCGCACGAACTGGCGGGCGAGCTCGAGCTGCTGCTCGCGCACCCGGTAGTTCGGGAAGTACCGGCGCCCCCGATCGCCGTCGGAGAGCGCGGCGACGATCGCGGCTTCGTCGAACGCAACCGGCACTTCATGCGTGGGGAGGATCTCCGCGAACGGGTCGTCGGAGTCCTCGGCCGCGAGCGGCGCAGCGCCGCAGAACAGCGGCAGCCACGGGGACTCGGGCGCGTAGTCCTCGAGCGCGCGCTTCGCCACCGCGTAGCGGCGCCCTCCCGCAGCGGAGGCCACGGCCGACATCACGCGCGCCGTATCGAGCGCGTCGCTCAGGGCCCGGTGGCGCTCCTGGCGCTGCAACAGCGAGCGCGCGAAGGTCTCGAGCCGCAGATCGGGCGCGTCCGGATGCGAGATCGCGAGGAAGTCCTGGGTGTCGAGGTAGCGGCATTCGCCGAGTGCGCTCGAGACGAAGCGCGTCAGGAAGGACCGCTCGAAATCGGCGTTGTGGGCGATCAGCGTCCGCCCGTCGAGCGCCGATTCGATCGGCTTCGAAACCTCGCCAATCGTCGGCGCACCCGCCACGTCTGCGTCGCTGAGGCCCGTGAGGTGCGAGATGGTCAGCGGCAGCGGGAGGCGCGGCCGCAGCAGGCTCTCGAGCGTCGTGACCGATCGCGCGCCGGGCTCGAACAGCACGGCGCCGAACTCGAGGATCTCCGCCGCGGGGTCGTCGGAGAGGCCCGTGGTCTCGAGATCGACGACCGCGAGCGCCCCCGTCGCATCGACGAAGCGCGACAGCGGGCCCAGGTCGATTCCGAGCTCCGCCGCGGACCGCCTCTCCACGCGGAGAGGCGCGAGCAGCCCGGAATCCCATTTGGCGAATTCGCCCATTCCACCGACGATAACCCGGCGAAGGGCCGCGCACCGCGTCCCGATTCCGGAGATTCGGACGAACGCCGGCGGCGCGCTGACTCGGGGGCGCGCCGCCGGCGTTGATCGAGGCCGGACCCGAAGGTCCGCCTAGTTGCTGAAGTCCGTGCGCCGGTTGTAGCGCCAGGCGGTCTCGTCGTGGCCCGGAACCGCGGGCTTCGCTTCGCCGAAGCTCACGGTTCGCAGGCGCGCACTCGGAACGCCGAGATCCACCAGGTAGCGCTTCACCGCCATGGCTCGGCGCTCGCCCAGCGCGAGGTTGTACTCCTCGCTGCCGCGCTCGTCGGTGTTGCCCTCGATGATGATCTGGCCCCAGTCCGCGTTCGCCTTGATGATGCTCGCGTTCTTCCGCAGGGTCGCCGCGCTGTCTTCTCGAATCGCGCTCTTGTCGAAGTCGAAATAGACCGTCTCGAGATCGGAAATCGTCGAGGTCGAGACCGGCGTTCCCTGTCCGAGCGAGCCATCGTCGAACTCGGTCCCGGTACCGGCGCCCATGTCACCCGCATCGTCAGCGCTCCCCGCCTGCTGCGATGCACAACCCGCGGATCCGAGCGCAATCGCACCGATCGCGATCGCGATCGCGCCAAATCGCCGCTTCATCCCCTTCCTCCTTCGGAATCTAGGCACTCCATGCGACTCCGGCGCCGCGCAGGCCGTCTACTTGCACCGGAGATGCCAACTCGGGCGCAGCCCCCCGACGGCGACCTCCAAGAACCGAAGCCGAAGCGCGCCGGAAGATCTGGAGGCCCAACCCCCTAAAGCTCCCCCAACGGGATTTTGGGCCATTATTCGACGCCCGCAAGCCTCGCATCGGGTTGCAAAATCGAACCGGCCGGCCGGGGTCTCGAGCGGCCGTTGCCGGCCCCCGCTAGACCATGCCCGTGTGGACCAGGTACTCGGCGACCGAGATCGCGCCCTTGGCGGCTCCGAGCTTGGTGTTGTGGGACAGGAGCACCCACTTCACCCCGTTCTCCAGCACCGAATCGCGGCGGATGCGGCCGACCACGGTCGTCATGCCGTCGTGGACCATGCGGTCGATCCTGGGCTGGGGCCGATCGGGCTCCTCGGTCACCCGGATGATCTCCGGGGGGGTCGAGGGCAGCCCGAGCTCCACGAAATCCCGCCCGAAGGCGCGCAGCGCGTCCGCCACCTCGCCGAGCTCGGCCGGGCGCCCCAGGCTCGCGGTCACGCAGAGCGTGTGGCCGTCCCGGACGTTCACCCGGGTGCAGGTCGCCGAGACGGGAACGTCGAGCGGAACGATCCGGTCGCCTTCGAGCGTCCCGAGAATCTTCGAGGTCTCGTTCTGGACCTTCTCCTCCTCCTTCGGAATGTAGGGGAGGATGTTGTCGAGGACGTCCATCGCGATGATCCCCGGGCTGCGCCCCGCGCCGGAGAGCGCCTGCAGCGAGGTGACGATCGCGCTGCGCACACCGAAGGTGCGCGCGAGCGGCGCGAGCGCCACGACGAGCCCCGTCGTGGTGCAGTTGGGGATCGGCGTCACGAAGCCCTTCCAACCGCGCTCCTTCTGCTGGCGCTTGATGATGCCCGCGTGGTCGTGGTTGACACCCGGTACGATGATCGGAACGTCGTCCTCGTAGCGGAAGGCCGACGACGTCGACACCACCGGCACGAGCGGCGCGTACCTCTCTTCGAGGCCGCGAGCCGCATCGCTTTCGACGGCCGAGAACACCAGGTCGACTCCGGAGACGTCCAGCTGCGCGGCGTCCACAACGGGCATCCGCGCGAATGCCTGCGGCATCGGCGCCTCGCACGCCCAGCCGACGCTGCCGCCGGGGCGCGTGAGCGCTTCGAGATAGGACTTGCCGGCGCTGCGCTCGCTGGCTGCGAGCGCGGCGACTTCGAACCAGGGGTGCTCGTCGAGGGAAACCAGGAATTGCTGGCCGGCGACCCCAGTGGCGCCCAGGATCGCAACGCGGCAGCGCGGTTTTGCACTCACTTGCTTCTTCTCCTCGGGCCCGGCCGCAACGCGGCGCGGCGGGGCAATTTGGAAGTGGACACGTTCAATTAGCAGGTTTCGGTGACGCGATCCATCCGCTCGCGCTCAGGCGTCGGGCCGATCGGGGCCGCCGCCCGGCGCGACCGATCGCCGACCCGCCGGGATCGCGGATCAGGCGTCGACTGACCCGAGCGCGGAGGCGTCGAGCGATTCGAGCGCGGCGGCTTCGAACTCCTCGAGATTCTGGTACCAGCGGCTCGGGGTGCCCTCGGCGGCGAGGGTCTTGACCGACGGGGCGCAGCATTCCGGGGCGAGCGCCCCTTCGATCGCCGCGGCCCATTTCATCGCCTCGCCGCCCGGTTCCGCATCCAACCTGCGAATCTCGTAGGCGCTGCTCCGCGCTCCCGAACCGCCATCCACCACGAGGTCGAAGATGATGGTCCGGACGCCCTCGGGCTCTCCGACCTCGGCGGCCATCACCCGGCGGATCAGCGACCACTCGAGGACGCGCGGACGCGCGGGATCACCGTGGGCGATGCCGCGAGCGCACGGCGCCGGGGCTGCGAGCAGCTGCACGCGATAGCGCCCGCGATGACCATCGACGGCGAGCTGTAGCAACGAGGCGTCGCGCATCTCGCCCGGTCAATCGGCACTTCCAAGGCCGCCCTTTACGCCCGCGAGCCGCGCCGACGGCGGCCCCGAACGCCGCAGGCCGCGCGCGACGCGCGCCGGCCGCGCCCGCGCCCTCGGTTCGCGCGATCGCGCGCACCGCAATCCGGAGGTGGATTCGATACCATCACTCCGATGCGCACCCCCGACCCCCAGAATCCCTACGAGGTCTACTGCCATCAGTGTAACGTCACCGCTCCGGCGGGGACGCGGCGCTGCGTCCACTGCGGCAACCCGATCTCGCGCGGCGCGCGCGACCCGCGGCGCGAGGCGTTGGCGGCCCTGATCGGCGCGGAGGTCGGCGAGGCGGGCGAAGAGGGCGAAGAGGTCCAGGCCTCGGCCGCATCGCTGCTGCCGAAGATCGCGCTCTGGATCCTGCTGCTCTTCGGCGGCTTGCTCTACCGCTTCTGCAACTGATCGGTCGTGGCGGATCCGACGCAACCCCAGCTGGCACTCCTCCGATACTCCGGAGACATCGGAACCAAGGCCCGCGCGACGCGCTCGCAGTTCGTGCAGCGGCTGGTCGCGAACCTGCGCGACGCCCTCCTCGCCGAGGGCCTCGAGCCGCGCATTCGCGTCACCCACAACCGGATCTTCGTCGAGCTCCCGGACGCGGCCCGCGCGTCGGTGCTCACCCGTGTCTTCGGGGTGCAATCGATCTCGCTCGTCGAACGGCGCCCGGCGGACGAATTGGAGAGCCTCGTCGATGCGGCCGAAGCGCTGTTCGGCGAGCGCGTCGCCGGCAGGCGATTCGCGGTTCGCGCGCGCCGGGTCGGAGAGCGCTCGAGGATCGCGCTGCGCCCCGCGGACATCGAGCGCGCGTTGGGGGCGCGCCTGCTGCCCCGCGCGGCGGGCGTCGACCTGAGCGACCCGGACGAGACCGTGTACATCGAGCTGCTCGAGCGCGACGCCTACCTGTTTCGCGAGCGCCTCACCTGCCACGGCGGCATCCCGCTCGGCGCCGGCGGGCGCGCGATCGCGCTGCTGTCCGGCGGCTTCGACTCCGCGGTCGCCGCCTGGTCGCTGCTCCGGCGCGGCGTCCGGATCGACTACGCGTTCTGCAACCTGGGCGGCAACTCCCACCAGCAGGGCGTCCTGCGCGTCGCCAAGGTGCTCGCCGATCGCTGGTCCTACGGCGACCAGCCGCGCCTTCACGCGATCGACTTCGGCGCCGTGAGCGAAGCGCTGCGCGCGCAAACCCGCGCGCGCTATTGGCAGGTCCTGTTGAAGCGGGCGATGCTGCGAGCCGCCGAGCTCGTCGCCCGCGAGCGCCGCGCTTCGGCGATCGTGACGGGTGAGGCCGTCGGCCAGGTCTCCTCGCAGACGCTACCCAACCTCGCGGTGATCTCGCGGGCCACCCGCGAGACGATCCTGCGGCCGCTGATCGGCTCGAACAAGGAAGCGATCATCGACACCGCGCGTCTGATCGGGACCTACGACGTCTCCAAGATCGTCCGCGAGTACTGCGCGATGGTCCCGACCCGCCCCGCGACGGCGGCAACCCTCGAAGCCGTCGAAGCCGAGGAGGCCGCGCTCGACCCGTCGATCGTCGAGGCGGCGGTCGCCGCGCGGAAGGTCTTCGCGCTGCGCGAGCTGGACCTCGAGACGCTCGGGATGCCCGATCTCGAGGTCGATCGCATTCCCGCGGGCGCCACGCTGATCGACCTGCGCAGCCAACCCGAATACCGCGGCTGGCATTGGCCCGATGCGCTGCACCTGGATTTCGCCCGCGCCCTCCAGAGCTACGCGAGCTTCGACCGCGGCAAGACCTACGTGCTCTACTGCGAGATCGGCCTCAAGAGCGCGCACCTCGCCGAGCTGATGCGCAAGGAGGGCCTGCGCGCGTTTCACGTCCCGGGCGGTATGAAGACGCTGCGGAAGATGGAGGCCCGCGGCGCGAGCGAGTGAGTCTTCAGCCGGCGCTCTGCGCGGCGAGCTTCGCGACGAAGCGCAGCGCGATCTCGTTGAAGGCCTCGGTCGCGTCGATGTTGACGATGTGGCCCGCACCCGGAATCGTCTCGCGCTCCACCCTGGGCAGGCGGGCGGTCATGACTTCCGCGGCGCGCAGAAAGGCGTCGTCCTTCTCTCCCACGCAGACCAGCGCGGGGCAGTCGATCCGCGAGAGCTCGTCGATGATCGGCGGAACGCGGGCGGCGATCTCGCGTTTGAAGTGCACGAGGCCGACGGGATCCTGACGCGCGATCGCGCGCGCCGCGGCCACCGCGGCGGGAGCGTCCGGGCGCAGGCCGACCAGGCTCGGAGCGGCTCGGCCCTTCGCGAAGGCCGCCGCGCCCTCTCTTTCGATCAGGGACGCCGACCGCTCGGTCATCTCCGCCCAGCGCTTCTGGGCCTCGGGCTTCTTGAAGCCGGGTCCGGTGGCGATCAGGATCAGGCCCCGAACCCGCTCCGGGTTCTCGTGCGCGAAGTGCAGCGACGCGAGGCCTCCGAAGGAGATCCCACCCAACACGGCGCGCCGGCCCGGCGCCGCCCACTCGAGCACGCGCGAAAGGTCGCCGAGCACGCGATCGAAGCCGTAGGACGCCGGATCGCCGGGCGACTCCGAGCGGCCGTGCCCGCGGTAGTCCCAGAGGATCAGCTGCACGCCCGCGGCGACGAAGGCCTCCACCTGCGGGCGGAAGTTCTCGCAGGTCGTGCACAGGCCGTTCGAGAAGATCACGGGAATCCCCTCGCCGTGGGATTCGGCATGCAGGGCGACTCCGTCTTCCGCGCTCAACCTGGCCATCGGATCCCCGCCCTCCGCCATGCGATTCCCGCGTTCACCGCGACCCCCTCAGCCGGTTCCGGGCGCCTCGGCGGCCTCGATGCACGCGCGCAGCGACGAGGCCATCTGGTCGATCTGGTCGCGCATCGGCGCGCGGATCGCGAACTCGGGGACGAGGGGCTTGGTCCTTCCCGTCATCTTCAGCGTCACCTGTGTTCCGCCGCCCCGCTTCTCGAACGCCACCGAGCCCGTGAGCTCCTGCCATACCTTTCCGTCGCAGATCTTCTCGAAGGTGATCCGACCGTCGGGAAGGAAGTGGAAGTGAAAGGTCGCGACGCCCTGCTTCCCGAGCGCGTGGTAGTGCGTGCGGGTCGTTCGCCGATTGCCCTCGCGCTCGACGATCTCGGTCTTCGCGTCGCGAAACAGGCTGACGAGGGTTTCGTCCTTCGCCGCGACGCGCGAGGCGAAATCCGTCGGCCGATCGACCTCAAAGCTTTTTTCGAGCCGCATGGGAAAACCTCCCTCTCCGATACGACACTACCGAATGTCGAATACGAACGGCGGGAGGAGCACCGGCGCCCCCACCGGAGTCGCTTCGAACCAGGCCTCCACGCGCTCGGCGAGCCCCTTCACCGGCGAATCCGGCACGACCTCGAGGGACAACCGCCTGAGGGCGTCGGTCAGCTGCGCGGCGAGCGTGTCGATCTCGGGATAGGGCAGCAGCGCGACGTCCGCATCCGCGTCGAGCCCGAGCGCCCGCTTGACGCGCGCGACCGCCTCGCTCAGCCCGCCGAGCTCGTCGATCAGACCGCGCTGCAGCGCCTGCTCGCCGGTCCAGACGCGCCCCTGGGCGATTCCGTCGACCTGCCGCAGCTCGAGCTCGCGCCCGGCGGCGACCCGCTCGACGAACAACCGATAGATCGCCTCGATCTCGCGATCCAGCACCGCGGCGGTCTCGGGCGACAGCGGCTTCGAGGCGATCAGCAGGTCGGCGTGCGCGGCTCGCGTCATGCTCTCGACGTGCACCTCGAGCTTCTCGAACAGCCCCTGCAGCACCGGCCTGAGCGCGAAGACGCCGATCGAGCCCGTCACGCTGCCGGGCGGCGCGAGGATCGCGTCCGCGCCGGCGGCGACGTAGTAGCCGCCCGACGCCGCCACGTTCGAGAACGAGGCGATCAGCGGCTTCTCGCTCTGCTTGGCGACCTCGAGCGCGCGCCAGATGATGTCCGCCGCGAGCACCGAGCCGCCGGGGCTGTCGATGCGGAAGATGATCGCGTCGATCGCGGGGTCGTCCGCGGCCGCTTCGAGGGCGTCGGCCACGACGTCCGACGCCATCACGGGCCGCGCCGTGGACCCCCCGCGCTCGCCGACGACGACGTTGCCGCTGCCGTAGATCAGCGCGATCTGGGCGACGGGCTCGAACCCCAGGCTCGCGGTGTCGACCCGCGCGTAGTCGCGCGCCTCGACGCTCGGCCCGTCGAGCGACTCGAGCAGCTCGTCGAAGAACGCGATCTCGTCCACCAGGCCGTGGTGGAGCAGCTCGCGGGGCGTCATCGGCGCGCGATCGATGATCTTCCGCACGCGCGCGGGAGTCAGGCCCCGACTCTCCGCGATGCCCGCGACGAACTGGTGGTTGAGGGAGTCGAGCAGCGAGTTGGCGACCTCGCGATATTCGTCCGACATCTCGTCGCCCGCGAGCGTCTCGACGGCGCTCTTGTAGCGGCCCGCGCGTGCGACATCGAATTCGATGCCGAACTTCTTCCACATCTGCCCGAGGAAGAGATACTCGCCCGCGAGACCGACGACGCCGCCGAAGCCCGCGGGCGCGATCTTGACCTCGTCCGCGGCGCTCGCCACGTAGTACTCGATGTTGACCCCGAAGCCGACGGCCTCGAGGTAGGCGATCGGGCGGCGTCCCGCGTCCCGGAGCCGGCGAATCGCATCGCGCAGCTCCTGCGCCTGCCCCCAGCCGATCTCGAGGTTTCGAACGCGCAGCACCACCCGCGCGATCCGGTCGTCGCGCTCCGCCTTCGCCATCTCGGAGAGCAGTGCCGCGAACGACATGTCCGCGTCCGTGAGCAGCTGCGCCAACAGCGGGGGATCCGGCGCCTCGACGTAACGCCCCTGGATCGGGAGGATGAGCGTGCTGCCGTCCTCGATCACCGGCCCTTCGCTGCGCGCGAGCAGCCAGAACAGCACGACGCCGATCAGCGCTGCGAGCAACAAGAGCTTGACTTTTCGCATCGCCGTGACCTCGCCAGAGGATCGAGCGGCGGACGCCGACCCGCGTCGCCGCGGATCATGCGTCGGGCCCGCGAGAAGCGTAATCTGCTTTGATCGAATGGCCAAGCGCGCCGACGAGAAACGCGAGCCGCGGCGACGCGGCTTCGGTACCCTCCCCCCATTGCGCGGCCACGACCCAAAGATCCTCCAGCGCGAGATCGCTCGATTCCGCGAATGCGTCGAGCGCGATCCGGACGATTCGACGAGCTGGGTCGGACTCGGACGCAGCCTGATGGCAATCGGCAGGACGGCCGAAGCCGTCGAGCCACTCCGACGCGCGGTCGAACTCGATCCCGAAGACGCCGCCGCCCATCGCGACCTCGGACGCTCCTTGCTCGAATCCGACAGTCCCATCGAAGCGGCGGAGATCTTCGCCCGGGCGATCGGCCTCGCCGAGGCGGCCGGCGACGTGGAGACCGGCCACGAGATCCACACCTTCCTGCGACGAGCCGAGAAGCGACTCGACCCGCGCTGACGCGGGAAATTGGATTACAATCCGTCCATGCCCGACGCCCGCGCGCTCTGCCAGGAAGGCTTCCGACACTTCGCCGAGGATCGCATCGACGAAGCGATCGACTGCTACCGACGAGCGGTCGAAGCGCAGCCCGATCTCGCGCTCGCGTGGAACGGCCTGTCGATGACGCTCAAGCGCAAGGGAGACCTCGACGGCGCGATCCAGGCGGGCCTGAAGATCGCGGCGCTCGAGCCCGACGATCCGCTGAGCCACACCAACCTCTCGATCCTCTACCAGGCCAAGGGCATGATCCGCGAGGCCGAGGACGCGAAGGCGCGCGCGACGGAGCTTCAGACGAAGCGCGAGGGCGGCGCGGCCGAGGACTGAGCGAAGAGGAGATCCGATGGGTGAAGCGCCGAAATCCCTGCGCATGGACGCCGCGCTGCACGCGTACCTGGTCGAGCACGGAACGCCGCCCGACGAGATCCAGCGCGCGCTGATCGACGAGACGCGTTCGCTCGGGGACATCTCGATCATGCAGATCGCACCCGAGCAGGGCGCGTTCATGACGCTGCTCGCGCGCCTGCTCGGCGCGCGGCGCGCGATCGAGATCGGGACGTTCACGGGCTACTCGGCGCTCTGCCTCGCGCGCGGACTCCCCGACGACGGCGAGCTGCTCTGCTGCGACGTGAGCGAGCAGTGGACGGGCATTGCGCGCCGCTACTGGGAGAAGGCGGGCGTCGCGCACAAGATCGAGCTGCGCATCGCCCCCGCGATGGAGACCCTCGCGGCGCTTCCGCGCGAGCCCGCGTTCGACCTCGCCTTCATCGACGCCGACAAGTCGGCCTACGTCGACTATTTCGAGGCCCTGCTCCCACGAATCAGAAGTGGCGGCGCCATCCTCGTCGACAACGTGCTCTGGATGGGCGCCGTGATCGATCCGGCGGCCAACGACGCGGACACCCTGGCGATCCGGAAGTTCAACGACCTCGTCTGCGCCGACCCGCGCGTCGAATGCGCGATGCTCCCGATCGCGGACGGCCTGACGCTGCTGCGCAAGCGCTGAGCGGGATCAGGCTCGCGCGCCGAGCGCCGCGCAGCGTTCGAGCGCATCCCGGAAGTCGTCGGGATCCGGGCTGCTCGCCTCGATCTCCTCGCAGCGCGCGCCGGCCGCGTGAAGCATCTGACGCGCCACCGGGATCGGATCCGAAGCCGGCCCGTAGGCGCGATCGCCGATCACCGGAAAGCCGAGGTGGGCCAGCGAGACGCGGATCTGGTGCAGGAAGCCGGTCTTCGGCGCGACTTCGACGAGCGTCGCGCGGCCGAAGACCTCGAGCGAGCGCCAGCGCAGCGCGCCGACGTGGGCGCCGCGCGAGCGCGCGAGCTCCGCGTCCGAGAGCACGCGCACCCGGGCGGGCCGGTGGCGCGCCGTGACCAGCCCGAGCTCGAGCGACCCCTCGCCTGCCAGCGCGCCGTGTACGAGCGCGCGGTAGCGCTTCTCGACGCGCTGCTCGCGAAAGGCCGCGCGCAGGCGCTGCCAGACGTCCTCCCGGGTGGCGAGCAGCAGCACGCCCGAGGTCTCGACGTCGAGGCGGTGGACGACCCCGCTGCGCAGGCCGCCCTCGCCCACGCCGTGGATCTCGGGAAAGCGCGCGATCGCCGCGTTGAGCAGCGTGTCCCCCTCGTCCTCGCGCAGCGGGTGGACCGGGGTGCCGGCGGGCTTGTCGACCGCGAGCCAGCCGCCGCCGCGCGCGAGCACCCGCAGCGCGAGCTCGGGGGCGGGCCGCGCGCGCTGCTCCTCGGGCCGCGCGAACGGGGCCACCTCGACGACGGGTCCAGGCTGCAGGCTCCAGCCCTTGGCGTGCTCGTCCACGCTGCGCCCGCCGACGCTCACCGCGCCGCGCGCGAGCAGCCGGCGCACCTGCGATCGCGAGAGGCTCAGGTGCTCGGCCAGAAAGCGGTCGAGGCGCTGGCCGCGGTCGCGCTCGCGGACCGGCAGGGATCTGGGGGGTTCGGTCACGCGGCGAGCTTAGTCGCTGGCGGGTTGCGTCGGCAAAGCGGCGCTGGTTGACAGCGCGGGGCGCCGCGCGAAAGTCTTGCGGTTCGCTTGGGAGAGCCCCCGTGAAGCGCACGGACGCAAACCGCATCGCGGTGATGGACACCACGCTCCGCGATGGCGAGCAGACGCCCGACGTCTCGTACTTTCCCGCGGAGAAGCTCCAGCTGGCCCGGCTGCTGCTCACCGAGGTGGGGGTGGACCGCATCGAGATCGCCTCGACCCGGGTCTCCGAGGGCGAGCGCGAGGCGGCGCGCCTCGTGGTCGACTGGGCGCGCAAGAAGCGCATGCTGCCGCGCGTGGAGATCCTCGGCTACTGCGACGGAAGCGCGTCGGTCAACTGGATCGCGGGCACCGGCGGCAAGGTGCTGAACCTGCTCACCAAAGGATCCGAGCGCCACTGCCGCGTGCAGCTCGGCATGACGCCCGAAGCGCACCGCAGCGCCGTCGCCCAGACCATTCGCGCCGCCAAGCGCAAGCGCCTCGCCGTCAACGCCTACCTGGAGGACTGGTCGAACGGAGTCCGCGACTCGTTCGACTACGTGTTCTCGATGGTGAAGCTGCTGCGCGAGCTCGGCGTGCGGCGCATCTACCTGGCCGACACGCTCGGCATCCTGTCGCCGCAGGACGTGACCCGCTACGTCGACCTCATGGTGTCGAACTGGCCGGACACCGCATTCGAGTTCCACGCCCACAACGACTACGGGCTCGCCTCCGCGAACGTGCTCGCGAGCGTTCGCGCGGGCGCCCGCGGCGTCCACACCAGCGTGAACGGGCTCGGCGAACGCACCGGGAATGCGCGCCTCGCGGAGGTCGTCGCCGCGATCCACGACCACACGGAGTTCAGGACCGGCGTCCAGGAAGCCCGCCTCGCCTCGCTGTCGCGCCTCGTCGAGACCTTCAGCGGCAAGGACGTCGCCGACAACACGCCGATCGTCGGCCGCGACGTCTACACCCAGACCGCGGGCATCCACGCGGACGGCGACGCGAAGGGAGAGCTCTACGCGAGCCGGCTGCTGCCGGCGCGCTTCGGCGAGAGGCGGCGCTACGCGCTCGGCAAGCTGGCCGGCAAGGCCTCGCTCGAGCACAACCTGAAGGCGCTCGGCATCGCGCTCGGAGCCGAGGAGAAGGCGCTCGTGCTGCAGCGCATCGTCGAGATCGGCGAGCGCAAGGACCGGATCAGCACCGACGACCTCCCCTACATCATCGCGGACGTGCTCAAGTCGCCCGCCGACCAGCGGGTGCGCGTCGAGTCCTACCGCGTCGTGGTCGGGACGGACGAGACCCCGCACGCGGAGATCGTGCTCGCGTACCGAAACCGCAAGTCCTCCGCGAAGGCGAAGGGCAGCGGCGGCTACGACGCGTTCATGAACGCGATTCGCAAGGCCGCCAAGAAGCTCTCGCTGGAGGTGCCGCGCCTGGCGGACTTCCGGGTGAGGATCCCGCCGGGCGGCCGCACCACGGCGCTCGTCGAGACGGTGATCACCTGGCAGACCGAGGACGACACGGGCGACCACCTCACCACGCTCGGCGTCGATTCGGACCAGCTCGCCGCGGCGGTGATCGCGACCGAGAAGATGCTCAACGCGGTCGCCCAGCAGCGCAAGGCAGCCGCCAAGCGAAGCTAGCTGGCGAACGCTGCGCGTTCGCTTGCGGCGCTGGAACCTCGCGGTTCCAGCTGGGCGAACCCATCTGCGGTCACGGATGCCCGGGTGTGCTTCCGGGCTGGTATGCTTGGCGGTCGAAATGCACCCTCGGCGATTCTTTGGCAAGGCGATGCTCGCGTGCGCAGCGCTCGCAACGGGCGCGGCGTGCGCTTCGGCACCGCAGGTCGATCCCGTCTACCGGCCCACGCAGAACGTGCTCGAGGTGATCGCCGTGCTGCGCGCGCACATCGACGACGACACCTACCGCTTCGAGCCCGCGCGCGACTTCACCGGGCGCAACGTCTATCGCAGCTCGCTGCTGCGCCTCGAGAACCTCGAGGAGCTGCACCCCGACGCGCTGCGCGCGGGCCACATGGACGGCGTGATCGCGTTCGCGAAGGGGCGCTCGCTCGAGCGCCTGCGGGCCTTCGATCTCGCGGCCGAGAACTACCGGCTCGCGGCAGATCTCGACCAGGAGCTGATGTTCGAGGCGCTGCGCAGCGCCGACATCTGCGACCAGCTCCACGAGGCCGCACAGATGACCGAGGAGCTCGAGCCCACGGGCGGCGCGGATCTCCACAGCGACACCGCGATCGCGGGCCGGCTCGTCGAGCTCGACCCGGACTCGGTGCTCGCGGAGTTCGAGGCGCGCGTCGCGCTGCTCGACGGCCTCGCCGCGATCGCCGAGGGCAGCCACCACAGCGCGATCGTGCGCGAAGAGATCGAGCGCGCGGACGTGGCGCGCGCCCACTACTTCGTGGGCATCCGCAAGACGGACGCAAGCGGCGACGTGCGCGCGATCGGCGAGCTGCAGCGCGTGATCAACCGACACGCGAGCAGCAAGAGCTTCAACCGCCACCTGCTCGAGCTCGCGGACCTCTATGCCGAGCTCGCCGTCGAGTACTCGAGCGCCAACCCGCCCGAGAGCCTGCTCTTCGACCCGGTGCGCTTCCAGGAGCTCGTCGAGGGCGCGTCGCGGCTCTACGAGATGGTGGCCAGCCGCGACGGAACGCCCGAGAAGCTCGAGGCGTCCCGCCGCCTGGAGGCGTTCCTGGCCTTCTCGATTCGGATCGATCGTGATCGCTTCACGCCCTGAGCGGAGATGCATCGCGGGGCTGATCGGCCTGCTGGCCATCGCGTGGCTGGCGGGCTGTCGATCGCCCGGCGCGCGGCCGATCGGGCGCACGATCGATTCGGACGTGCACTTCTCGACCCGCATCCCCGACGTGGCCGACTACGCGGCCGCCGAGCTGGCTGCGGCGGCTCTGGTCTCCGACGCCGAGCGCGCCGAGCGCCTGCTCCGGCGGCTGCGCGCGATCGACACGGTGCTCGTCGCCGCGGAAGATCCGCCGACCGGGCTCGTCCCGGTCGCGACGGACCTCGTCAACGCGACCGCGGACTCCGCGCGCGCCTACCGCGAGGCCACGCGCGCGCTGCTCGAGAGCGATGACCTCGACCCGGCGCTGCGCGAGCGGCTCTCGCAGACCGAGCAGAACGACCCGCTCGAGCTCGCCTCCGCGCGGATTCGCGACGCCTGGCTGATCAGCTTCGGGCGCGCCTTCAACGCGCTCATCGAGCCGATCGGCAAGTCGATCATGACGCTGAGCCTCGCGCCGTACCGCCTCGCGCGTTCCGCGGTCCACTACGCGATCCAGCTCTACAACCAGGAGCCGCTGCCGCTGCAGCGCCGGCAGGCGCTCGCGCACTGGAAGGAGTTCGTCGCGCGCCATCCCGACGCCCCCGAGGTCGCCGCGCTCGAGCCGCTGATCGAGGAGGGCGACAGCGAGCTCGCGGAGACGCTCTACCAGCGCGCGCTGCGCGGCGCGCTGCGCGCGCTCGAGGTGAACCGCGCGCGGCTCGCGCTCGTCTACGCGGACCGCGCGCTGGAGCTCAAGCCCGAGGACCGGCGCGCGCTCGCGCTGCGCGGCGAGGCCGATCGCAGGCTCGTGCACGAGCGCGAGCAGCACAGCCGAAGCCTCGAGGTCGCCCGGGAGGCGACGCCGCTGACGCCCGCCGCGCGAGAGCTCGCGGTCGCGATGCTGCAGCCGGACGGCGACGTCGAGGGCGCGGCGAACGCGATCCTCGAGTCGGACCCCGACGGACCCTTCGCGGACGAGGCGCGCTTCGGCCGGGCCATCGCGATCGGCGAACGCGGCGCCGAGCTGCAGATGTGGCAGGCGCTGGAAGAAGTCGCGCAACGCGAGCCGCAGCGCTCGAGCATGGCGCGGCACGCGCGCGCGCTGATCAACGACCCGGCAACCAATCCCTATCTGGCGTTCAGCGAGGCCCGCCGCGCAGACCGCGTGAACAAGGCCCGCTGGGTGCTGTTCGGCCCGTGGTCGCGCGGACCCGCCGACCGGCGCCTGCCGGAGCCGCTCGAATGGCTGATCGACCTGCCTTCGATCGGGCAGACCGTGGCCGCGTTCCCGCTGCGGCTGCTGCAGCTGCCGTGGATGCGCTCGATGCCGACGGCGCGCCTGGCTGCCGTCTACGGGCGCCGCTACCTCGAGCTCCACCCCGACGGCGAGCGCATCGGCGACGTGCGCGGCTGGCTGCTGGCGTTCGAGCGCAAGCGCGAGAACTGGATCGCGGCCTACAACCTCGCGTTGCAGGACATCGACTTCGACGTCGACGCGCTCGGCCGCTTGCGCGAGCGCGCCGCCGAGCAGGCGATGGCGTTTGCGAGCCGCGAGGAGCGCCGGGGCACGCGCGTCGCGATGTACCGGCAGGTCGTCCAAGAATTCCCCGACACCCGGGCCGGCATGCGCGCGGGCGAGGCCGTTCGCTCCGAGATCCTCGACGCCACCCCGCAGCGGATCCGGATCACGCGCGGATTTCTCGTCGAGAACCCCGGGTTCGCGGGGCCGCGCGGCCTGGGGCTCGACCCGGAGCTGCTCGACGGTGATCCCGTCAACGCAGAGCTGCATCCCAGCGGCGTCGTGCTGATCGGCGGGCGCAGCGTGAAGCTGCTGTTCATCGGCCCCAGCGGCGACGAAGAAGATCCGCCGCTCGAGGCCTACCAGGAGCTATCGGAGGCCCGCTTCGCGCGGATGATCGCCAAGCTCGAGGAGACCTCGTTTCGCAACTCGCTGCTCGACCCTGACGACCCGGTGGTCGCCGACGCGAATCGCGACGTGGTGTTCGAGCGCGCGCGCGTCGGGCTGGCGGACGAGATCGACACCCGACCGAGGGCGGAATCCACCTTCAGCTATCGGGGAATGCGCGAGCGCTACGGAATGGTCCGCTCGCGCGAATCCATCCTCCCGTTCTCGCTGGTGCTGCAGGGATCCCTCTCGGACCTGAGTCTCGGCGCGTTCCCGCGTATCAACCCGCCGCGCGAGACTCCCGACGCCTTCCTCTATCGCTGACCTTCGCCCCGCGCGAAACGGCGCGCGCGTCGTGTCGAGCTCCGCCGCGCGCGAGGCCTCCGACGCATTCCCGGATCGGCGACGCTCAGCGCGCGGTCGTCGCCTGCGCGTAGGCGCGATCGAGGAGCTCGATCGGATGGATGGCCGACGCGCGCATGCCGGCGGCCACCATGCCGGCGCGCAATTGGATCAGGCAACCGGGGTTTCCGCTCGCCACGTAGTCGGGATCGGCGGCGCGAAGCGCGTGGATCTTCCGCTCGAGGACCGCGCGCGACATCGCGCGGTGGGTCAGGTTGTAGATCCCCGCGGCGCCGCAGCACGCCGCCGGGTCGTCGTGGGCCCGGAGCTCGAGGCCCGGAATCCGCTCGAGCAGGCGGCGCGGCGCCGCGCCGACGCGCTGGCCGTGCACCAGGTGGCACGGGTCGTCGTAACACACGCTCGCGTCAATCCTGTTGTGGGGCGCGCGCAGCCCGAGCGCGTCGAGAAACTCCGAGACGTCGCGCACCTTGCCGGCGAGCGCGGCGCCCTCGCCCGGAAGCCACGCCTCGAGCTCGCGCAGCACGGCCCCGCAGCCGGCCGAGTTGACGATCAGCGCCTCGAAGTCGGCGCGCGCGAACGCCTCGAGGTTGCGGCGGGCGAGATCGCGCGCGAAGTCGAGGTCGCCCGTGTGGGCGTGCAGCGCGCCGCAGCAGGCCTGCGCGCCCGGAACGACCACGTCGAAGCCGTTTTGCGCGAGCACGCGCAGCGTGGCCGCGTTCACCGCGCCGAACAGCTCGGGCATCACGCAGCCGACGAAAAGCGCCACGCGGCCGCGCCGCTGCCCGAGCGCGGGCGTGAAGGCCGGCAGCGGCCCGCGCTCGCGCGCGGGCGGCACGACCGGGGCCAGCGCGCAGATCTCGCGCCACGCCTTCGGCAGCAGCGACGCGGCGAGCCGATCGACGCGCAGGCGCTGGACGCCGCGCAGCAGCGACGCGGCGAGCGACAGGCGCCGCGGGTTGGCGACGAACTCGCGCAGCACCCAGCGCTGCAAGCGGAGCGCCGCGCCTCCGCGCACGCCGGAGCGAGCGATCTCCGCGCGCGCGAGCTCGAGCATCGAGCCGAACGCCACGCCCGAGGGGCAGGCGGTCTCGCAGGCGCGACACCCGAGGCAGAGGTGGGCCTCGCCCGAGATCACCTCGTTCAGCGGCGCGCGCTGTTCGGCGACGGCGCGCAGCATGTAGATGCGCCCGCGCGGCGACGAGGTCTCGCGGCCGGTCTCCCGATAGGTGGGGCAGCTCGCCAGGCACAGGCCGCAGTGCACGCAGTCGAGCGTGCGTTCGTAGACCGCGCTCCAGTTCTCGTTCAGCATTCGCCCGTCGACCCGTTCACGCCTCACCCGTCATCTCGTTCGCGCTCTGCCGAGCGGCTCGCTCGCGCCTCGCCCAGCGAACCGTTCGCGCTTCGCCCCTCTGCTTGTCCACCCGTGTTGCCCATCGACCCGTCCGCCCGTCGCCCAGCGGCGCCTCCCGCGCGCGCGCGCGGCGCGGCGCTCAGTGGCCGCCCGCGAAGCGGCCCGGGTTGAGCACGCCGGTCGGATCGAAGCGCCGCTTGAGCGCCCGGACGATCGGCGCGCTCGAGCCGAGCGCGCCGAACATGTCGCGACCGGCCTTGGCGGCGGGCGGCGCGGCCTCGCACACGTAGCCGCCGCCCGCGCGCTCTGCGATGGCTTCGACCTCGCGAAAGATCGCGTCCACCTCGCGCTCGGCCGGCGCCGCGTCGAGCGAGAAGCTCGCGTAGACGAGCCGGAGCCCCGGATACGCGAGCAGCGACGCGCCGCGCGCGCGCAGCTCGCCGATCGCTGGCTCGATCCGCGAGGGCAGCGCACCGATCCGGAAGCGCAGGCCGAACGGCGTGGGCGCCCGCGCCTGCAGCTCGCGGACCCGCGCGATCGCGTCTTGCGCGGCGTCGCTCGCGCCGCCCTGCGCGCGGAGCGCCGCGAGGTCGCGCTCGACCGTCGGGGCATCGCCCGCGAACTCGACGACGGCCCGCCAGCCGGCCTCTTCGTCCGAAGCGATCGCGACGGCGCGCGCCGAATCGCGGCGCGCAGCCGCGAGCGCCGCTCCACAGATCGCCGATAGCTCCGCCGCGCGGATCTCGCCGCTCGCCGATCGCTCGGGGGCGGCGCGCAGCCGCAACCACGCCGCTTCGATCACGCCGAGCGTTCCGAACGAGCCCGTGTAGAGCTTGTTGAGGTCGTAGCCCGTGACGTTCTTCACGACGCGCCCGCCGCAGCGCACGCGCTCTCCCGAGCTGAGCGCCACCGTCAGTCCCAGCACGCAGTCGCGCGGCAGCCCGAGGCCGAGCGAGCGCGGCCCGACCGACGCCGCGGCGAGACAGCCGCCGACCGTGGAATCGCGGCCGGGCGGATCGAGGGGCAGCTCCCAGCCGCTCGCGGCCAGGGCTTCGCGCACCTCGCGCACGCGGGTGCCGCCGCGCACGCGGCAGACGCCTTCGCCCGCGTCGAGCTCCTCGATCCCCGCGAGGCGCGCGGTGGAGAGGTACGCGTCGAGGCGCGCGGGCGGATTGCCCACCCCGAACGAGCTGCCGCCGCCGCGCACCGCGACCGCGAGGCCGTGGTGCCGCAGCGCCGCGAGCGTTCGGGACAGCCCATCGCCGTCCGCCGGACTCAGCGTGAGCGAAGCGGCCAGGCCGTCGAGCTCCACGGGCTCGTGCGCGAGCACGCCATCGTCGCCGGCGGCCTCGCGCAGCGCTTCGAGGTGATCCGGCGCGCCCATCAGCCGAGCGGGACCCGGTCGTAGCCGCGCGCCTTCGGGTTCGACTCGACGCAAAAGCGCGTCGTCGGGAAGATCTTGCCCGGATTGCAGACGCCGTCCGGGTCGAAGCAGTCGCGCAGTCGCTTCATCGCGTCCATGTCCGCCTCGTCGAAGACGAGGTGCAGGAACTCGCGCTTCTCGTTTCCGACGCCGTGCTCGCCCGTGATCACGCCACCCGCGCGCACGCAGCACTCCAGGATCTCCGAGCCCGCCGCCATCACGCGCTCGAGCACGTCGGGATCCCGGCGGTCGAACGAGATGTTCGGGTGGAGGTTCCCGTCGCCCGCGTGGAAGACGTTCGAGAGCGTGAGCCCGTAGCGGTCGCC
>JBFGGA010000033.1:0-22871 GCA_041579295.1 Myxococcota bacterium
CGTCGGCCGCGCCGCCCGCGCCGAAGACGCTCGAGCGCGCCACGCCGCCTGCGCCGGAACCGCGCGAGCGCGCCGCCGCGGCGCCGCCGGCCGCGAGCGAAGCGAGCGCGAGCGCGGCGCCCGAGAGTGCGAGCGAAATCGCGTCGGCGGCGGCTCCCGAGCCGCGGGCCGAGAGCGAGGCCCCCGCGGTGGCGATCGCCGAGCCCGAGACCGCGAGCGAGGCGGCGGCAGTGGCGGCTCCCGAGCCGGAGCCTGCGATCGCGATCGCCTCGCTGGCGGCTCCCGAGCCCGAGACGCCGATCGAGGCGAGCGTGGCGGCTCCCGAGCCGGCACCTGCGATCGAGATCGCCTCGCTGGCGGTTTCCGAGCCCGAGACCCCGCTCGAGGCGGCGGCGGTGGCGATTCCCGAGCCCGAGGCCGCGATCGAGATCGCGTCGGTGGTGATCCCCGCGCCGGATCCGTCGGACTACTCCATTTCGGCCGACGGCAGCATCACCGTCCAGGCCAACGAGACGCTCGGCCACTACGCGGATTGGCTCGAGGTGCCGACCAGCCGCCTGCGCCGCCTCAACGGCCTGCGCTACGGAGTGCCGGTCGGCATCGGCCGCGTCACCAAGCTCGACTTCTCGGTGGTGTCGCCCGAGGCCTTCGAGCAGCGGCGACTCGAGTACCACCACACGCTACAAGAGGAGTTCTTCGCCAACTACGAGGTGGTCGGCACCGACACCCACGAGCTGAGGCGCGGCGACACGCTCTGGGAGCTCGCCGAGCGGCGCTACCGCGTGCCGGTGTGGCTGCTGCGCCAGTACAACCCCACGCTCGACTTCGGCGCGCTGCAGGCCGGCGCGCGCCTCACGGTGCCGCGCATCGCCCCGCGCCAGAGCTAGGCGCGCAGCCCCTGGCTCTTCAGTCCGTGTATCCGAGCGCGCGGAGCTGCTCCACCGTGCGTTCGTCGAGCGTCGCCGGGGTCGATGGCACGGACTGCTTCGCAATGGCTTCGAGCCGAAGCTCCAGGTCCAGCAGGCGCTCCTTCTGAATCGCCGACAGCGCGTCCAGCGGGTCGGCGAGCTCGAGCGGGTCCGCGCGAAGGTCGTACTCGAAGTACGCCCTCTCCGGGATCAGGACGCTGATGAATTTCGAGTCGCCGCGGATCGCGGCCTCGGCCCGGTAGCCCACCGCGTGATCGTCGCTCTCGGCGAGCAGCGTGCGATCGGGCAGCGGTTCTCCTCGCATGCTCGGGACGAGCGAGATGCCGTGAGTCTCGACCTCCGCAGCATCTGCAAACGCGAGATCGAGCAGCGTCGGCAACACGTCGACCAGCGAGACGTTGTCGGCCGTCGAGCCGCGATGGCCGAAGAACCGCGTCGGTGCGAAGATCAGCGGAACCCACAGGTTGTAGTCGTGAAGCGAGGCCTTGTCGACCTTGAACCGATTCGAGAGATCGCCCTGCTGCATGGTTCGACCGTGATCCGAAGTCACCACGAACAGCAGATTCCCGTCGAATCGCGCGTCGAGCGCTTCGTAGAGGTCCCCGATCTTCCGATCGATGTAGTGGATGGAGCGGAAGTAGATCATTCCCGGCGCCATGCGGTTTGCCTCGCTGCATTCCGCGATGGCGGGGCAAGGGTCGGCGAGAAACGGCGCATCGTCCCAGGGTCCGTGCACGTCGATGTAGTGGACGTAGATGAATTGCGGCTGCTCAAGGGACTGGTTGGCGAATCGAAGCACGCGAGGGTTCAGGGTGTTCGCGTAGGAAGAGCCCTTCCACCAGTGGTCGTTGTCGTTCGCGGGATCGAGCGCCCACAGGTCGACGAAGTCGTGCTCGTAGTGGTCGAAGCCCTGGGGGAAGTTGCTCTCGGGTTTGAGATACGGGTTGGCGATGAACCCGGCCGTCGCGTAGCCGCGCGCCTCGAGGTGCTCGGCGAGCGTGGTCACCTCCTGCGAGACCTTGCTGATCCACCAGCCGTGGTCATCCGTCTTCAGGCGCGACGCGCCGTGGGCGCGCGGATACAGCCCGGTGTGTAAAGACACCACGGCGGGATAGGTCCAGGGCGCCGGCGACCGTGCGCGCAGGAAGTAGAAGCCCTCGCGGGCCATGCGATCGAGGCGCGGCGTGAGGCCCAGCGGGCTTCCGTACACGCCGACGCGATCGGCGCGGAGCTGATCGACCAGGATCAACACGATGTTCGGTGGCGCCGACTCCCCCCGGCAGCCCTGGAGCGCGAGCGCGCCGATCGCCAGCAGAGCCAGCGAGCGCACGACGAGATGCCGCAGGCTCAACGCGAAGCCAGCGCTTTCGGGGACGGACCGCACCTCGCGGTCGTTTCTTCTCGAAACCGTCGCACCCGACGAACATATCACTGCCCGCAGACCCGGATCCAGCGGCCGTTCGCGCCGCCTCGTCCGCCCCGAGCGCTGTCGCGCGAAGCCCGCCGGTTTCGAGGCCCAGGCCCGACGCGAGGCCCGGACAAAGCGAGGCATGGCAATGTGGTACACCGAATTTTCAACTCGATCGGCCCGATTTCCGATCGTCCGAGCGCGCCGTCACGCGGAATCGAAGCGGGCAGGCGAGAAACCAGCGACACCGACTTCGCTGCGCGCTTCGGCGGTGGAATCGACTGCTACCTGACCGAGGCGATCGCACTACAGATCTCGTCGTCGTACGTGCTGCAGACAGGCGGCCTCGATGGACTCGACTACTTGAGTCTGATCGCGGGCGTGCAGTATCGATTCTGATCGAACCCGCGCCAAATCGCGTCCAATCCGGCGTCGCGATCCTGCCGACCAGCGCCTCGCCGACTCTCGCGCTGGCGATCCTCGCGCGGCGCAGATGGGCTCCGGGACGGCATGCGCGGCGACTCCGCCGAGTATCGATGTGAAGCGCACTCCACCCGGCCATTCGTGGTAGCATCCCGCGTGGGGCGATTGCGCTTCGGCGCTGAAAGTGAGCACCGCTGGAAGCGAATGCGCACACGGGTGTTCGGCATGAAGACCCTGCTTCGAATCGCGCTCGGCCTTTGGATCGCCGCGGGGTGCCACCACCCGGCGCCGTACATCAAGATCGGCGGCTACGACCCGATGGAACCGACGGGCCGCGCCTCCGAGGCCCAGCGCGGGTGCATCGAGGCGGCGGCCTCACGCGCGTATCTCGAGACGGTGCACGCGCGGCTCGTGGAAGTCTGGGATCGGGGCTTTGGCATCCGCTTTCGCCAGGTGATCTCCCGGGTCTCGCTGGACTCGGACGGCAACGTCGAGGACGTCTTCATCGTCCAGAGCCCGAGCAACCGATTGAGCGGGCTCGCGACCTCGGTGATCGAGAACGCGGCGCCGTTCGATGCGATGCCGAGCGGCGCGCGTTGCCTCGCGGATCACCCGCTGACGATCGTCTTCCGCGTCGACCGCCGCTGATCTCTCGCCGCGGAGAGGCATTTCGCGTGCGAGCTCGGGCTTCGCCCACGCACCGGCAGGCGCGCGCGAGGACCGCGTGTGCGCCCGCGTGCTGCGAGGCCTCTCGTCGGCGCGTCCTATCCGCCGGACCCCGAGCCGGATCCCACGAGCGGGCGGACCTCGGTGATGGGAACGACCTTGCTCGTTCGGCTCGCCCGGCGGCGCGGCGGCTTGAGATCGGTGGATCGGTCCGCGGGCACCCCGTAGCGGCGCAGGATCGTTTCCGCGCGCTCGGTCGCCACGCTCCGGTCGAGCACGATCCGCTGCCGGTTCGCGGTCTCGAACACGACGAACTCGTCCTCCGTCGCATCCACGATGCGCACCAGGTCGGACAGCTTCCGCACGCGCCGCCCCTGCACGGTGCGGACCTGCACGCTCTCGAGCTCGTGGTAGCCGCGGTTGACCTTGTCGGCGAGCACCTTCTGGAGGATCACGACCTCCTGCGTGTGCGACGTGCGCACGCGGTGATCGTAGAGCGACACGAGCGTCGCGGGCGCGCGCGAGCGCCAGGTGTCGCCCCAGGTCTCCAGCCAGGCGCGCGTGAGCGGCACGAAGAGCAGCCCCGCGTAGACGAACCACGTGGGTCGGCCGCTCGCGGTGCGCGCGGGCACGAGCGGCCGGTAGGGCTGGAGCGTCACGCGCTGGGTCGAGCGCTTTCCCTCGCGGTAGATCTCCAGCGGGATTTCGTCCCCGACGAAGCGCATCGAGGGCACGTACTGGAAGCCGATCCGCGACCCGCCCTCGAGCTGCACGGTGCCGTCCGACGCGATCGGCTCGCCGTCCACCTTCAGCAGCACGTCCCCCGGCTCGAGCACCTTCCAGCACGAGCTTCGATAGTGGACCCGCGTGACGAGCACGCCGCGCCGCGAGCGCGGCAAACCGAGGTACTTGCGATGCGCGCTCGACTCGAGATCCTGCACGGTCAGCCCGAGATCGGGAAAGCCGTCGTAGGGCGGCGACTCGATGTCCCGCAGGAAGTGCTCGACGACCGGGGCGGAGATCACGTACCCGATGTTCTCGGCCTCCTCCAGGGCCTGGAAGGCGATGCCGACGAGCTTGCGGTCGAGCATCACGGGGCCGCCGCTGTTGCCCGGGTTGATCGCGGCGTCGATCTGCAGCGAGAGCAGATTCCGCTCGTTCTGCACGTACACGGTGAGCTCGACGCGCGAGACGACGCCCTCCGTGACCGAGAGCTGCTCGCCACCGATCGGGAATCCGAGCACGCTCACGGGATCGCCCGGCGAGGGAAGCGAACCGATCGGGATCGGCTTCGCGTCCGCGAAGAACTCCGGCTCGTCGACGGAGAGCAGCGCCAGGTCGCAGGCCTCGCCGTAGCCCACCACCTCCGCGACCGTCTTGTGCTCGTGGTCTTCCCGGCGCACCTCGACGAAGGTGGCGTCCTCGACCACGTGCGCGTTGGTGAGGATGCGCGGACCCTGCGGCGTCTCCACGATCGCCCCGGATCCCGTGGAAGGCGAGGCGCCCAGCGTCTGCCACGGCTGCTCGTAATCGGGCGCGTCGGAGACGGTCATCACCTTCACGACCGACCGCTTCAGCGCACCCAGGGATTCGGCGGCGCCCATAGGCCGGGGAGTATACGCATACCCAGGCCAGACCTCCCGCCGGACGCTCCGAACGTTCGACTTGTCTCCGAATCGAGAGGCCTTCGGACGGAGCCCCCCGACCCGAAAAAGCACCCCCATGAGCGAACATCGGTGCTCTCGAATCGCGCCGACGACGCCGCATCCGCGCGCGGCTGGCGCGACGCCGTCGCAACCCTCCCGCTGCGCACCGCGCAACGCCTCGCGGCGCCGAAATGGCGGAGCGGCTGGGGTTTGCGTCGGGCTGGGTTAGTCTCTGGTCGTGATCGGGAAGGTCGTCTGCGCAGCGCTCGCCGCGCTGGTGCTCCCCTCGGCGGCTCTCGCGGATGAGGCGCCGCGCGTCATCGTCGCCGATGTGAAGCGGCTCGACTTTCCGCTCACCGTCCGGGCGCCGGGCACCGCGCGCGCCAACGAATCCGTCGAGATTCGACCGCAGATTTCCGAGGTGATCACCGCGATCCACTTCACCGAAGGCCAGCGCGTCGAGGCCGGCGCGGTGCTGGTCGAGCTCGAGGACAGCGAGGCCAACGCGGAAGTCGCCGCCGCGAAGGCGGCGTTGGTGGAATCCGAAACCCAGGCGCGCCGCGCGCAGGAGCTGTTCAAGACCAAGGCCGTGTCGGCCTCGGAGCTCGATCAGCGCAACGCGCGCCGAGACGCCGACCGCGCCGCGCTCGCCGCGGCCGAGTCGCGCCTGGCCGAATGCAGGATCCGCGCGCCCTTCTCGGGCCGGCTCGGGCTGCGGCGCGTGAGCCTCGGCAGCCTGGTGACACCGTCGACCATCATCACCACGCTCGACGACACCGACACCATCAAGCTCGACTTCGACGTGCCCGAGACCGCGCTCTCGCTGCTCGACGAGGGACTGCGCGTGGAGGCCCAGAGCGCTGCCTGGCCGGAGCGCCGCTTCGTCGGCGAGGTGGAGACCATCGACACCCGCGTCGACCCGGTGAGTCGGACGATCACCGTGCGCGCGCTGTTCCCCAACGAAGAGGCGCTCCTGCGCCCGGGCATGTTCCTCGCCGTCGCGCTGCTGCGCGAAGACGTGAGCACGCTGATGGTTCCCGAGCAGGCCATCGTGCCCGAGCAGAGCCGCCAGTACGTCTGGGTGGTCGGGGCCGATCGCGCGGTCAAAAAGCGCGAGGTGCGCACGGGCCGGCGCCGCGCCGGTCAGGTGGAGATCGTCGATGGGCTCGAGGCCGGCGAGCGCGTCGTCGCCGAAGGCACCCAGAAGGTCCAACCCGGGATCACCATCGAGATCGCGGGCGTCATCGACGTCGCCGCGGAGGGCGAGCCTTGATCCTCTCGGATCTGTCGATTCGCCGGCCGGTCTTCGCCAGCGTCCTATCGCTGCTCCTCGTCATCCTCGGGCTCGCGGCGCTCCTCGACCTGCCGGTGCGCCAGTATCCCGACATCGATCCTCCGGTGGTCTCGATCGAGACCCGCTACCGCGGCGCCTCGGCGGAGGTGGTCGAGACCAAGATCACGCAGGTGATCGAAGACCGCATCGCGGGCCTCGAGGGCATCGAGAAGCTGACTTCCTCGAGCCGCGACGAGCTCTCGTCGATTCGCGTCGAGTTCGGCCTGGAGCGCGGCGTCGACGAAGCCGCGAACGACATACGCGACCGCGTGTCCAGGCTTGCGGGCGAGCTCCCCGAAGAGGCCGATCCCCCGGAGATCGCCAAGGTCGACAGCGACACGTACGCGGTGATGTACCTGAACCTGACCTCCGACCGCATGTCGGGGCTCGAGATCACGGACTACGCGGACCGCTTCCTGACGGATCGCTTCGCGACGGTGCCGGGCGTCGCGCGCGTGCGCATCTCGGGCGAGCGCCGCTACGCGATGCGGATCTGGCTGGATCGAGAGACGCTCGCCGCGCACGGGCTCACCGTGATCGACATCGAGAACGCGCTGCGGTCGGAAAACGTGGAGCTGCCGGCGGGGCGGCTGGAGTCGTCGCAGCGCGAGTTCTCGCTGCGAACCGACACGGGCTACGCGACGGCCGAGGACTTCCGGCGCCTGGTGGTGGGCCGCGGCGCCGACGGGCAGCTCGTGCGCCTCGAGCAGGTGGCGGAAGTGCGGCTCGGCGCCGAGAACGAGCGCAACGTGGCGCGAGCCAACGGCATCCCGGCGGTGTCGCTGGCCATCGAGCAGCTCTCGCAGGCCAACACCGTCGAGGTCTCGCGCGGCGTCCGCGCCGAGATGGAGCGGGTGGCGACGGATCTGCCCGAGGACATGCGGATCGAGCTCAACTACGACCGCGCCGAGTTCATCGAGGCCTCGATGCGAGAGGTGGTCAAGGCGTTGACCTTCGCGATCAGTCTGGTGCTCGTCGTGATCTACCTCTTCCTGGGCAGCCTGCGCGCGACGCTGGTGCCCGCGGTCGTCGTGCCGGTCTCGATCGTCGCGACCTTCATGGTCATGGCGGCGCTCGGCTACACGATCAACACCCTCACGCTGCTCGGGCTGGTCCTCGCGATCGGACTCGTCGTCGACGACGCCATCGTGGTGCTCGAGAACATCTACCGGCGGATCGAAGCGGGCCAACAGCCGCTGCTGGCCGCGCTCGAGGGCTCCCGGGAGATCGGCTTCGCGGTCGTCGCGACCACGCTGGTGCTCGTGGCGGTCTTCGTGCCGCTCTCGTTCATTCGGGGCGACATCGGCCGGCTGTTCAGCGAGTTCGGCATCACGCTCGCGGTGGCGGTGATGTTCTCGAGCCTGGTCGCGCTGACGCTCTCGCCGATGATGAGCTCCAAGATCTTCGGAGGACACGAAGGCCGCGCGGGGCTCGCGCGCGCGGTGGACGCGTTCTTCCGCCGGCTGGCCGACCGCTACCGCGCGCTGCTCGCGCGCGCCGTGCGCTGTCGTTGGCAGACGCTCGGCATCGCGGGCGCCGTCTCGGTCGTCGCCATATGGCTGTTCCAGCTGCTCCCGACGGAGTACGCGCCGCTGGAGGACCGCGGCGTCTTCATGGTGACCATGCGGGGCCCGGAAGGCGCGTCCTTCCAGTACACCGACCGCTACGCGCGGGAGGTCGAGCGCCTGTTGATGCGCGAAGTCGAAGAAGGGCCCTTGATGCGCTTCCTGTTGCGCCTTCCGGAGAACTTCGAGTCGACGGGCGACGTGAACAGCGCGCGCCTGATCGTGCTGCTCGATCCCTGGGACGAACGCGACGAACACGCGATGGAGGTGTCGTCCCGGCTGCGAGAGACGCTCGGCGCGCTGCCGGGCGTGCGCGTCGCGGTCTTCATGCCCCAGAGCCTGGGCATCCGGAGCGACGGGCGACCGCTCAAGATCGTGCTCGGCGGCCCGGACTACGAGCAGCTCGCCGGCTGGCGCGACACCCTGCTCGCGGCGATGGCCGAGCTCCCGGAAGTCGCAAATCCGGACAGCGACTACCAGGAGCGCAAGCCGAAGATGACGGTTCGCGTGGACCGCGATCGGGCGGCCACGCTCGGCGTGCCGCTGGCGGCGGTGGGCCGCACGCTCGAGACGATGCTCGGCTCGCGCATCGTCACCACCTACATCGACCGCGGCCGCGAATACAACGTGATCGTCCAGGGCGAGGCCGCGGACCGGCGCAGCCCGGACGACCTGACCGACCTCTACGTGCGCGCGG
The DNA here is from genome assembly GCA_041579295.1 of Myxococcota bacterium. Taxonomy (GTDB): domain Bacteria; phylum Myxococcota_A; class UBA9160; order UBA9160; family SMWR01; genus JACZVU01. The sequence goes on from JBFGGA010000033.1 coordinate 8,668, forward strand.
CGGGCACCGATCGCCTGGTGCCGCTCTCCAATCTGGTGACGCTCAGCGAGCGGGCCGGGCCCGAACAGCTGAACCGCTTCGATCGCATGCGCTCGATCACCGTCGATGCCTCGCTCGCGGACGGCGTGGGCCTCGGGGAAGCCGCGCGCGCGGTGGAGGCGAAGGCGCAGGCGCTGCTGCCGGCGAGCGCGCACCTCGATTGGGACGGAGAGTCGCGCGAGCTGTTCGAATCGGGCGGGAGCCTGGTCTTCACCTTCGCGCTCGCGTTGATCATCGTCTTCCTGGTGTTGGCCGCGCAGTTCGAGAGCTTCGTGCATCCCGTCGTCATCATGGTCACGGTCCCCCTCGCGCTGACCGGCGCGCTGCTCGGGTTGTTCGTCTGCGGCGCGAGCATCAACGTGTTCAGCCAGATCGGAGCGATCCTGTTGATCGGCCTCGCGGCCAAGAACGGGGTGCTGATCGTGGAGTTCGCGAATCAGCTCCGCGATCGCGGCCGCGACTTCGAGCAGGCGCTGATCGAGGCGTCGACGATCCGGCTCCGCCCGATCTTGATGACGAGCGCGTGCACCAGCTTCGGCGCGCTGCCGCTGCTGCTCGCCGGGGGCCCGGGTGCCGAGACGCGCCAGCCGATCGGCATCGTCGTGGTGTTCGGGGTGGCGCTCTCGGCCGCGCTCACGCTCTTCGCGGTGCCGGCCCTCTACGCCGCGCTGGCGCGCCGCACCCGCTCGCCGCAGCACGTCTCGCGCGCGATCGCGCGGCTTCGCGGCGCGGAGGCGAGCTGAATCGCCGAGCTCGGGTGAGCATCAGTTCTGCCTGTCAGATCTGGGTGGGGAAAACCGCAGTCGAATGGTGAATAATTAGAGAATATTCTAAATTCGAAAAAAATATCGAGTGCATTAGTCGCATCCGTCGAGTATAAGGGGCTTGCTTCGCGGCCCGGAGCCAGCGGACTCGGCCCATCGCCGAGCCGGATGCCCGTGCCGCCAGGGCGCGGAGCCGACCGGTCGGGAGGGCTCGAGGATGCCCGCGGGTTTGGAGCGCAACCAGGCGCGCCGTCGCCGCTACGTCCCCGTGGTGGGGCCCCGGCTGAGCCGGCTGCTCGCGCTCGTGTTCGCGCTGTTCGCGCTGCTCAGCGTCAACTCGGTCTACCTGGCCGGCGTGAGCGGGCTCGGCGCCGCGTACCAGAACTGGTTCTACCTGCTGATGTTCGGGCTCCACCTGCTGCTCGGGCTCGCACTCGTCGGCCCGGCGCTGGTGTTCGGCGCCATCCACATCGCAAACGCCCGCAACCGCCCCAACCGCCGCGCGATCCGGGCGGGGCTCGCGCTGTTTACCGCGGTCAACGTCGTCTTCGCGAGCGGAATCGTGCTCACCCGCGTCGACCTCGGGGGCCTGCGCTTCGAGGTCAACGATCCCGCCGCGCGCTCGGTCGCCTACTGGATCCACGTGTTGGCGCCGCTGTTCGTCGTCTGGCTGTTCGTGCTCCACCGCCTCGCCGGTCGGCGCATCCGCTGGCGGCGCGGCCTGGCCTGGGCGTTGGTGGCGGCGGCCTTCGCGGGCGTGATGCTCGTGCTGCACGCCCAGGATCCTCGCGCCTGGAATGCGGCGGGTCCGGACTCGGGAGAGCAGTACTTCTTCCCCTCGCTCGCGCGGACCTCGACCGGCAACTTCATCCCCGCGCGCGTGCTGCAGAACGACGCCTACTGCGGCGAGTGCCACAGCGACATCCACGAAGACTGGCTCCACAGTGCGCATCGCCTGAGCTCGTTCAACAATCCCGCGTATCTCTTCACCGTGAAGGAGACCCGCCACGCGGTGATGCAGCGCGACGGGAACGTGCGGGCGTCGCGCTTTTGCGCGGGCTGCCACGACCCCGTGCCCTTCTTCGCGGGGGCCTTCGACGACCCCCGCTTCGACGATCCGGAATTCGACCTCGCGAGCGATCCGACCGCGCAGGCCGGCATCACCTGCACGGTCTGCCACAGCATCGTGCACATCAACAGCGTGCGCGGAAACTCCGACTACACGATCGACGAGCCGGTCCACTATCCGTTCGCATTCAGCGAGCAGCCCGCGCTGCGCTGGGCCAACCGCCAGCTCGTCAAGGCCAAGCCCGAGTTCCACAAGGCGACGTTCCTCAAGCCGCTGCATCGCTCGACCGAGTTCTGTGGAACCTGCCACAAGGTGCACCTGCCGCCCGAGCTCAACGCCTACAAGTGGCTGCGCGGGCAGAATCACTTCGACTCGTTCTGGTTGAGCGGCGTCTCGGGCTACGGGATTGCGAGCTTCTACTACCCGCCGCAGGCGAAGCCCAACTGCCAGAGCTGCCACATGCCGCTTGTCGAGGTGAGCGACGCGCCCAACTTCGGCGCGCGGGTTCGCGACGACTCCAAGCGGCGCAAGACGCTCCACCACCAGTTCCCGTCCGCCAACACGGCGCTGCCACACCTGCTCCGCGCCAGCCTGCCCGACGCCGATCGCGCGATCCGCGAGCACGAGACCTTCCTCGAGGGGGTGATGCGGGTCGATCTGTTCGGGCTGAAGCCCGGCGGAAGGATCGACGACGCGCTGATCGCGCCGCTGCGGCCCGAGGTTCCCGCGCTCGAGCCCGGCGAGACGTACCTGATCGAGGCGGTCATCCGCACGCTGAAGATGGGCCACCTGTTCACCGAGGGAACCGCCGATTCCAACGAGGTGTGGCTGGAGCTGACCGCGACGAGCGGCGGGCGCGTGATCGGCAGGAGCGGCGGCCGCGACCCGGCCGGCAACGCGGTCGATCCCTGGTCGCACTTCGTCAACGCCTTCGTGATCGACCGCGACGGAAACCGCATCGACCGGCGCAACGCGCAGGACATCTTCGTCGCCCTCTACAACAACCAGATTCCGCCGGGTGCGGCCGACGTCGTCCACTACCGGCTCGAGGTCCCGCCGGACGCTCACGGCTCGCTGGTGATTTCGGCGAAGCTCCAGTACCGCAAGTTCGACACCGAGTACATGCGCCTCGTCGCGGGCGATCCGAGCTACTACAACGACCTGCCCATCGTCGCGCTCGCGGCCGACCGCATCGAATTTCCGATCGCGAGATCGCAGCAGCCGGTGCTGAATCCCGAGCCCGGCGTCGAGGCGTGGGAGCGCTGGAACGACTACGGAATCGGCCTGCTGCGCAAGGGTCGGCTCGGCGAGCTGCGCCAGGCCGCGCACGCATTCGCAGCGGTCGAGCGCCTCGGGCGCCCCGACGGGCCGCTCAACCTCGCGCGCACCTACATCAAGGAAGGGCGCGTGCAGACCGACGCGCCGCGCGCGCTGGAACGCGCCGCGCGCTTCCAGCCGCCGGCCAACCAGTGGTCGGTGCTCTGGTTCGGCGCCGAGGTGGCGGCCGCCAACGGCGACTTCGATCGCGCGATCGAGAACCTGGAGCGGATCGTCGCGGGCGGCTTTCCGCAGGCGGAGGGCCGCGATTTCGATTTCTCGAAGGATTACCGGGTGCGCAACGCGCTGGCCGGCGCGCTCTACCAGCGCGGCCTGCAGCAGCGGGGCGAGGCCCGAAGCGCCGACATGCGCGCGGCGCGCGACGAGTATCTGCAGGCACTCTCCTACGACCCCGAGAACCTGAACGCCCACTGGGGCCTCAAGCTCGTCTACACCGATCTCGGAGAGCCGGAGAACGAGCGCAAGCACGCGGCGCTGCACGCCTACCACAAGCCCGACGACAACGCGCTGGACCACGCCGTCGCGCTCGCGCGGCGCAAGTATCCGGCCGCCAATCGCGCGAGCGAAGCGGTGGTGATCTACGACCTCCAACGCGCGGGGGCCCACGGCCCCGAGCCCGCGCCGCTACGGGTGAGCCGACATGCCGACTGAGCGCGATCCCGACGAGCTCCGCGAACGAGAAGAGGAGCTGGTTCCCGCCGACGACGCGATCATCGGCCACGCGTTTCGCTGGTCGCTCGCGGTGCTGGGAATCGGGGTGGTGCTGGTCGCCGCCGCGCTGTACTTCGCCCGGCGCGAGCCGGAAGCGACCCCGGTCGTCGACCGCGCACCCGTCGAGGCGCCGCGGCGCCTCGACCAGCACCAGCCCGAGCTGCCCGCGGTGCGCTTCAGCGACGCCACGCACGACGCGGGCATCGGCTTCGTGCACACGAGCGGGGCCGCCGGCGAGAAGCTGCTGCCCGAGACGATGGGATCGGGGCTGGCGTTCTTCGACTACGACGGAGACGGCGATCAGGATCTGCTGCTGGTCAACGGCCGCCACTGGCCCGGCCACGCGGGCCCCGCCGCGACGCCCGCGCTCTACCGCAACGACGGCCGCGGCCGCTTCGAGGACGTCACCGCCGACGCGGGCCTCGCGCTGAGCTTCTACGGGCAGGGCGTCGCCGTGGGGGACTACGACGGCGACGGCCGCCCCGACCTGTTCGTGAGCGCGCTGGGCGAGAACCACCTGTTCCGCAACCTCGGCGACCGCTTCGAAGAGACGACGCAGCGCGCCGGCGTGGCCGGTGCCCCGGACGCGTGGAGCACGAGCGCCGGCTTCTTCGACTACGACCGAGACGGCGACCTCGACCTGTTCGTCTGCAACTACGTGGTCTGGTCGCGGGAGATCGACCTCGAGCTCAACTTCACGCTCAACGGCGTCGATCGCGCCTACGGTCCTCCGAAGCTCTACGAGGGAACCCACTCCTACCTCTACCAGAACCAGGGCGGCGGGACCTTCCGCGACGTGTCGAAGGCCGCGGGAATCCAGGTCGACAACCCCGCCACGGGCCGCCCGATGGGCAAGGCCCTCGCGCTGACCTTCGCGGACGTCGATCGCGACGGAGACCTCGACGTCTTCGTCGCCAACGACACCGTGCAGAACTTCGCGTTCCGCAACGAAGGCGACGGCACCTTCCGCGAGCTCGGCGCCCACAGCGGCTTCGGCTTCGACAACAACGGCATGGCGACGGGTGCCATGGGAATCGACGTGGCCGACGCGGAGGACCGGGGCGCGCTGGCCATCGGGGTGGCGAACTTCGCCAACGAGAACTCCGCGTACTACGTACAGCAGCGGGACCCCTGGCACTTCGTGGACGTCGCGGACGCGCTCGGCATCGGATCGCCGAGCCGCCTCAAGCTGAGTTTCGGGCTGTTCTTCTTCGACTACGACCTCGACGGGCGGCTCGATCTGCTCCAGGCCAACGGCCACCTCGAGGACGAGATCAACCAGATCCAGTCGAGCCAGACCTATCGCCAGGCCGCGCAGCTGTTCTGGAACTGCTCGACCGCGCAGCGCGGCTGCTTCGCCGCGGTCCCGGAAGCGCGGCTCGGGGACCTCGGGCGCCCGATCGTCGGGCGCGGCGCCGCCTACGCGGACGTGGACGCCGACGGGGACCTCGACGTGGCGCTCACCCAGACCGGGGGGCCCGCCCGGCTGATCCGCAACGACCAGCAGCTCGGCCATCACTGGCTGCGGGTGCGGTTGGTGGGCCCACCGGGCAACCGCAGCGCGATCGGCGCGCGCCTCGAGCTCTCGGCGGGCGGCAGAACGCAGCGCCGCTTCGTGATGCCGACGCGCAGCTACCTCTCGCAGGTCGAGCTGCCGGTGACCTTCGGGCTCGGCGAGACCGACCGGATCGACGCGCTGCGCATCACCTGGCCCGACGGCTCCGCGCAGATCGTGACGCCAGAAGGTGTCGACACGTCGATCGTCGTGGAACAGAGCCGCTAGCCGCGTGGAGCGTCGGCGCCGTCGCGACCCCATCGAGTACATCCACCTTCTGAGCGCCGCGCGGGCGAACGCGTCGTCGAGCCGCCCGCGGCGTGCAACAATCGGGTCCATGGCGAGCCGGGCCGAGCGCCGGCGGCGGATTCTCGAGATCGTCGCCCACAACCAGATCGACAGTCAGGAGCAGCTCCAGGCGCTGCTGGCTGCCGATGGGCTGGAGTGCTCGCAGACGACGCTGTCCCGCGATCTCCGCCACCTCGGGCTCGTCAAGCAAGCGGGCGCATACCGCGCACCGCCGGATCGAGAGGTGGCGCCCGCTGCCCTCGAGCACCTCGCGAGCGATCTCGCGCCGCGACTGCGGGCGGTCGATGCGGGGGCCAGCATCGTCGTGCTGCGCACCGCCGGCGATCCGGCCGGCGTGGCCGAGCGGATCGACCGCGCGGCGATCCCCGCGATCGTGGCGGCGGTGGCGTGCGGCGAGATCGTGCTGGTCGTGACGCGCAGCCCGGCCGATGCCCGCCACGTCGCCGCGGCGCTGCAGCCGCGGCGTCGGCGGCTGCGCGGCTGAACGCGCGGCGCGCACGCCGGGTCGCTCGCGGTCAGGGACCCCGGCAACGCCCCGGCGATCCCGGTCAACGCGGGACGGGCGTCACGCCATCGCAGCCCTCGAGCTCCGAACCGTCGTAGGAGCTGGCGAACAGACAAGCCTCGAAGTCCTGGTCGCTCAATCCCGTTTCGCGCGTGCGGTGATGCGTGAGCATGTCGAGCCAGCCGTCTCCGTCGGCGTCGAAGTAGTGCGGACCGCTGCGCCGATGAGCGATGCCCGCAGCATCCGGACCGAAGCCGATCGCGCTCGGGTCGATCGCCTCGACGTCGAGTGCGGCGGAGCCGTAGATCAGCACGGGGATCACGCCGCGGCTCTCCGGGTTGACGGGATTCTCATCGCTGCCGGGTCGAATGTCGATCTCGGCGGGCGCGATCGAGGCCGCGCCACCGTCCCAGCTCAGGTTGTCGATGCCAAAGCGCATGCCGCGGATGCCGGAGCCGTGGACGAAGACCAGATCGAACTCGCCGTCGAGCGCGACGGTCTGCCACTGGTCGACGTCGCCCAGGTAGATTTCGACCGCCTTCGTGAACGTGCCGTTGAGAAAGCCGGCGACGAGCAGCGAGTCCACGAATGGAAACGCCACTCCCTGGGCCCGGCTCGCGTCGAGCTGGAAGTTCGTGACGGGGGCGTCGAAGCTCAGCATCACGTCGTAGCTCTCACCGTCGAAGCCCAGGAAGGCCGGCCCCGAGGTTCCGTCGATCTGCCATCCGCCGGCGTCGCCCGCCGACATGCCCCCCCAGATGGCGCCGTCGTCGGTGGAAATGAAGTGCACCCCCAGGTGTGCGTACTCCTCCGAGAGCGTGGCGCTCGGATCGTTGCTGGGCGGCCGGTCGTCGAAATCCAGCGCGCCGGCGCGCGCGGGCAGCGCGTACCCGCAAAGGCCGACCAGACCGACCAAGAAGACGAGACGTCGCATCGAATGCCCTCCCGCGATCGGATGGCGGCCCCCCAACGCCAACCGGGTGCTCGTCGATAGAATCGACCCGGCGCGTTGGCCGCTTGAGAAACCGCCGGTCGGCTTCCGCCGTGAGAGCATCGGTTACGCGCGACCTGCTGATGGATCCGAGGCGGCTTTTCCGTCGGATCGTCGGCGCCTGCGTCACGCCAGTCATGCGGGCTGCATTCGCGCTGCACAAGTTCCCGTCGCTGAGGTGGGCCCCATTGCGAATCGTGACGCTCGTCACGGAAGGGCTCGCGCAGCGGATTCGCGTGGGGCCGGCGCGAGATGGCTCGCTCGTTCCCTCCCGCCGCTCGCGAGCTCCGCGCTCGCGCTACGGGTTCTCGGAAGCGGCCGCTGTCGAGGAGTCGTGCGGCGGGAACCAGTCGCACGTGCGCGCGCACACGCGCACCAGCATCAGCATGACGGGCACCTCGATGAGCACGCCCACGACCGTGGCGAGCGCCGCTCCCGAGGAGAGCCCGAAGAGCATCACCGCGGTGGCGATCGCCACCTCGAAGTGGTTGGACGCACCGATCAGGGCCGATGGGGCGGCGTCGCGATACGAGAGGCGGAGCCAACGCGCCAGCGCGTAAGCGAGCGTGAAGATGAGTACCGTCTGGAGGAAGAGCGGGATCGCGATCCAGAGAATCGTGAGCGGATTCGCGAGGATGACGTCTCCCTTGAAGGAGAACAAGAGGATCAACGTGACGAGCAGCGCCGTGATGGTGACGGGAGTGAGCAGGTGGAGGAAGCGCTCCCGAAACCACGCCTCGCCCTTGGCCGCGACGACTGCACGGCGCGACGCGTATCCGGCCACGAGCGGAAGCGCCACGTAGATCGAGATGGACAGGAGTAGCGCCTGCCAGGGGACGGGAAGCCGGCCCACCCCGAGTAGAAACCCGCCGAGCGGACCGTAGAGCAGCAGCATGGTGAGCGAGTTGATCGCGACCATCACGAGCGTGTGGCCGTCGTTGCCGCGCGCGAGGTAGCCCCAGACGAGCACCATCGCGGTGCACGGCGCGATTCCGAGCAGGATGCAGCCCGCGAGATAGCTGCGCCAGAGCGGCACCTCGAGCAGCTTCACGCCGGCGTCGAGCACCACGGTGCCCGCTCCGTAGCTGCCGCCCACCGGAAGATCGAGCCCGAGCGGCATCTTCACGCGGTCCACCGCATCCGGACCGATGAAATTCAGGAACAGGGCGCCTAGGAAGAGCAGGCTGATCGCGTACATCGTGAACGGCTTGATGGCCCAGTTCACGAAGAGCGTGAGCCCGACCGGCTTCGCGCTGCGCCCGGCCTTGAGCACCTCTGCGAAGTCGATCTTCACCATGATCGGGTACATCATGCAGAAGAGACAGATCGCGATCGGAATCGAGACGACGGGCGCGCCGTTGACGCGGAGTGCCATGCCATCCAGGGCTCGCGCGACTCCCGGAGCGATCTCCCCCAGCGCGATGCCGGCTGCGATGCACAGCAGCACCCAGAGTGTGAGGTAGCGCTCGAACAAGCCGAGCCCCTTCGGCTCCCGGGTGATGCGCGCTTCGCTCGCCATGATTCGGTCCTCACGCAGCTCCGAGGGAGCCCGGGAGGCCCGCGACGAACGCGCGGATCTCGTCCCGCACCCTGCGGTAGTGGGAGAGGGCCTCTTCTTCCGTCGCCGCGTGCGTCGCGAGAAGGGGCGGATCGTCGAATCTCCGGTGAAGCTTCTTCGCCGCGCCGGAGAACACCGGGCACGCCTCGCGCGCGTCGTCGCAGACGGTGACCACGCAGTCGAAGGCGATGTCGCCGAGATCCGCGACGCGCTTGGAGCGCTGACTCGAGATGTCGACGCCCGCCTCGGTCATGACCTGGACCGCACGGGGATCCAAGCCTCGGGCTTCGACACCGGCGGAGAAGGGCTCGATGATCGCGCCCTCGAGCGCGCGCGCCCAGCCTTCCGCCATCTGGCTTCGGCAGGCGTTCCCCGTGCAGAGGAAGAGCACCTTCAGTCTCGGCTCGCGGCTCTGCATAGCTCTTCGACGGGTATCTTCAGGATCTGTTTCAGACGCTTCGAGTCGTCGCGCAGCACGCGATCTTCGCCGAGCGCAGCGTCGAGCCAACGCAGGGCGTCCCGGACGCGCTTTGGAGCGTCCCGGCCAGCTCGCCGATAGTAGGCCCAACGCCCTTCCTTGCGGTGGTCGACGAGATAGGCCTGGCGGAGCACCGCCACGTGCTTGGAGGTCGTCGAATCGGCCAGATCGAGGAGCTCGACGAGCTGACAGACGCACAGCTCCCGACCCCTCAGGGCGAGCAGGATGCGCACGCGGTTGGGGTCGGAGAGGGCTCTTGCGACGTCGACGAATTCCCGCATCGGGGCGCTCACCTGGTCATTTCGCCATATGGCGAAATATAGAATCCGAAAGGCGAGGCCGCCAGAGGCTCCGATGCCGCCGTCCGAGAACCGCGCGGTGGATCCCCGTGGCGCCCTCCGAGCAGCCTCGGCGCGCGGGTTTGTGGGCGCGACCGCCTTCGCGGCCAGATCGGGAGGCGCTTCACGGCCCCCGCGCGGGAACGCCGCGCCAACGGGCGAGCGCGAGCCTCAGACCTGGAAGAGGGTTTCGTCGGGCAGGCGGATCGCGGTGAGCTTGCCGCCGTAGACGGCGCCGGTGTCGATGCCGATGCTGAACGGGGAGTTCCAGCGCACCTGCAGATCGCTCGCGGGCGTGTGGCCGTAGATGATCGTCACGCCGAGCTTGTGGGGGAGATCGCCGGTCGTCCGGTTCCAGAGGAAGTCCTCGACGTCGGTACAGCGCAGCGCGTAGTCGATGTCGGACTCGTTGAGCGCGGAGTTGCTCAGGCCGGCGTGGACGAAGAGGTAGTCGCCCTCGCGGTGGTGGAGCTTGAGCTTGCGGAAGAAGGCTTCGTGCGCCTTCGGGATCTTGAACAGCGAGGGCTCGAGGTCCGAATCGAAGTAGTCGTAGCTGATCAGCGTGCGATCGCCGCCGTTCATCAGAAACGCGTCGCCCGCGAAGTACATCGGATCCTCCCAGCCGAGGAAGTCCAGAAACATCGATTCGTGGTTGCCGATCAGGAAGATGCAGTCGCGCTGCTTGGCGAGCTGGATCAGGTAGTCGACCACGCCGCGCGAGTCGTAGCCGCGGTCCACGTAGTCGCCCACGAAGATCAGGCGATCCTCCTCGCGCAGCGGGAGGGACTCGATCAGCTCTTCGAGCGCCTGCTTCTCGCCGTGGATGTCACCGATCGCGTAGAGCACGAGGCCGATTGATCTCCGCAAGCCGACGCGGCGCGCGGCCGGTCGGTCGATTCACGCCCCCCGAAATCCACACACCCGCTGCTGCGTCATCGGCGCGGCGTCGGGCGCGCTTGATCGCCCGCTCAGGCGGCCGCGGCCCCGGCGCGGCGCAGAGCGAGCTGGCCGCAGGCGGCGCCGATGTCCTCGCCGCGGCTGCGCCGCAGCGTCACGGTGAGCCCCGCGCCCGCGACGCTGCGCAGGAACGCGTCGATCGCGGCCTCCGGGGGGGGTCGGAAGCTGGAGTCCGGATGGGGGTTCATCGGGATCAAGTTCAGCTTGGCGGGGATGCCCCGGAGCAGCGCGGGCAGGCGCCGCGCATCGTCCGGGGAATCGTTCACGCCCTCGATCAGCGTGTACTCGAAGAAGACGGGCCGCCGCGGGTTGACGTCGTCCAGACTTCGGAGCCGTTCGAACAGCGCTCCGAGCGGGTAGCGGCGGTTGAGGGGCACGAGCCGATCGCGCACGGCGTCGGTGGTCGCGTGCAGCGACACCGCGAGGTTGATCGGCGCGATCGCGAGCAGCGCTTCGAGCTTCGGCAGCACGCCGACCGTCGACACCGTCACCCGCCGCGGCGCCATCGCGAAGGCCTTGGGGTGCACGAGGATCGAGATCGCCTCGGACACGGCCGCCAAGTTCAGCAGGGGCTCCCCCATGCCCATGAACACGATGTTCGTGATCCTGCGCGGAGGATCGAGCAGCGCGCGCATGCGACAGACCTGCTCGACGATCTCGGCGGTGGTCAGGTTGCGCGCGAAGCCGAGCGCCCCGGTGGCGCAGAACGTGCACGCCATCGCGCAGCCCACCTGGGTCGACACGCAGAGGGTCGTGCGCTCGGCCTCGGGGATCAGCACCGCTTCGACGCGCGCGCCGTCGGGGGCCAACAGGATCGCCTTGAGCGTGCCGTCGACCGAGCGGTCGAGGCGCTCGACCTCCAGACAGCGCACCCGCCAGCTCGCACGCAGCCGCTCGCGAAGCGTGCGGTCGAGATCGCTCATCTCCGAGAAGTCCTCGACGCCGCGCCGGTAGATCCACCCCGCCACCTGGTCGGCGCGGTAGGCGGGAAGACCTTCGGCGACGAAGCGCTCGCGCAGGCGTTCGAGCGGGCAGCCCTTGAGGTTCGGGAGATCCGCCATCGCGCGCGGAGCGTGGGCGCTCGAGTCGCTCATCGCGAAGCGACCGCGGACGGGCGAGCGGACCGAACGGCCGCGAGGGCTTGGCCGGATCGGACCGGCGCGGTCGGAGGCTGCGATCGGCCGACCTCCTGCGAGGCCCCGGGCCCGCCGCGCGCCGCGCAGCGATCGGCGGAGCGCGCCGCGACGGTCTTGGCGCGCCGGTGCTCGAAGAAGAAGCAGCGGCGGCGCTGCGCGAGCCAGGCGCGCTCGTAGGTGGTGGGCGGCACGCCGGGGCGCTCGTGCGCGTGCGCAGCGGGCGCCAGCGCGTTTTCGAGCCGCGGCTCCCCCTCGAGCGCCGCGCGGATCGCCGCCGCGTAGTCTGGATCGTCGGTCGCGACGCGCAGCGAGCCGCCGGCCATCAAGCGGCGCGACAGCGCCGCGACGAAGCCCGGCTCGATCAGGCGCCTGCGCCGGTGGCGCCGCTTCGGCCAGGGGTCGGGAAAGTTGATCCAGAAGGTCTCGACGCTCCCGTCCTCGAACGCCTCGCGAACCGCCCAGGCGGCCTCGACGCCGAGCAGGCGCACGTTGCGCAGGTCGGAGTGCGAGAGCCGCCGGGCGAGCTTGAGGACGCGTTTGAACGAGCGCTCGACACCCACCACCACCCGGTCGGGATCCCGGCGCGCGAGCTCGCTGAGGAACGCGCCGTCGCCGCACCCGATGTCGACGTGCAGGCGCAGCGGGGCCGAGGGCGGCAACCCGAAGAGCTGCGACCAGCCCGAGCGGCGAAGCTCCTCGGGCCAGACCCGCCAATCGCTTCCGGTGACTTCTCGATGGGTGGTTCGCGGCACGTCCCCTCCCTGCGCGGCCGCCGCGCGGAATCAGAGGATCTCTTGGGGCTCGAAGCCGTGGCGCTGGCTCAGCGTGTCGGTCACGTGCCGAATGATCAGCAGCACCGAGCGGTCGAACGAGATGTTGTCCACGATCGGCACCTCGAAGCGCTCCGCGAGCTCGAGGAAGTGATCCTGGATCTTGAGGATCGAGCCGAGGTTCTCGAGGTAGCGGTGCATCGGGCGGTCCTTCGCCTCGGCGGCCCGCGTCTCGAAGCGGTTGCGGAACGCGTCCTCGTCGAGCGTGGCGACCACGAGGAAGATCACGTCCGCGGTGTCGGAGAACGCGCCCAGATCGATCAGGCCCGGAACGATCGACACGCCGTCGACCACCAGGCTCGCGTTCTCGTTCACCGCGCGCTCGATCGAGGCCCGAAGCCCGACCGAGACCGTCGCGGCCTGCTCGCGAAACCCGCCGATGACCCGGTCGACGCCCCGGTCGTCGGCCGGAAGCAGCTCGTGGGCGTCGTACGACGAGCCGTGAATCGCCGGCGCGAGCGACTTCGAGAGCATCAGGCGCATGATCTGGCGGATCGAGTCGGTGGACAGCACCCGGCCGATCCCGAGCCGGTGGGCGACCTCCAGCGCGAGCGAGGTCTTGCCCACGCCGGCCGCGCCGCCGAGCAGGATGATCACCGGCCGTTCGGGGTCCTGGTACTTGCGCCAGACCAGATAGCGCCGCGCGGGCTCGTCGCCCATGCGCCGGCTGAGCGCCTCGTAGGCCAGGCCGCGCAGCTCGCGGCGATCGACCTCGCGCGCGCCCCGGCTGACGAGGTCGCGCTCGATGTCGCGGGCCACCTCGAACGCGTCGTTGGGCTCGATCGCCGCGGCGAGCAGCGACTGCGAGAGGATCCCCTTCGAGAACGGCGCGCCGCGGCCCCGCCCGGTGATGGTGATCTCGCCGCCGAGCGGCGGCCGCGGCCCGACGGCCTCGCCCGGTGGTCCGAGGAGCTCCGCGACCGCCTTCGCGAGCTCACCCTTGGGGACCACCGCGCGGCCCCGGAGGCGCTCGCGGACGCGGTTGGCGGTCTGGTAGGCGCGATCGAAGGCGATGCCGCGCGACATCAGCGAGTGGACCATGATGCCGCGCATGAAGGGGCGGCGGTTGGAGCCGTCCTCGACCAGGATCGGATCCGGGTCCGATTCACCGCTCCAGTCCCGCCCGCTGTCCCCGGGTTCCGCCATGAAGCCCAAGCTACCCCACGCCCGAAGCCGCCGCGAATCCGCCGCGGCTCCCCGCAAACACCCCTAGTTACAGGCGGTTTTACCCTGGAGTACGACAATTTCTGCACGTTTTGGGTTGACTTTCGGCGCGGCGCAATTCTACGTTTTGGGGCAATCGAGGACAGGGGGGGCTTTGGGCAGGTTCGAGAACGCCTGGATGAGTGCCGTCAGAGATCGCTTTCGGACGCGCGACGTCGTGGATCTGCTGAAGATCTCGCGGCGGCGCCTGCAGTATTGGGCGCAGACGGGCCTCGTCGAACCCAGCGCAAAGACTCCAGGGGGGCATAGCAGATACACCTTTGAGGACCTGGTGGCCCTCAAAGCCGCGAAACGACTGATCGATTCCGGTGTCTCGGTCCAGCGGATCCGCGCTTCCATCGGTGCGTTGCGCGAGATCCTCCCGACCGTGAAACGGCCTCTCGCCGAGCTGGTGCTCGTCGC
>JBFGGA010000034.1:0-22529 GCA_041579295.1 Myxococcota bacterium
GAGGCCGAGCCCGCGGCGCTGGCCCACCGTGAAGTGGTGGATGCCCGGATGCCGGCCGAGCCGCCGCCCCGCGCGGTCGACGATCTCGCCTTCGCCGGGCAACGCCTCGGGGCGGATGCGCTCGACCGCGCGCGCGTAGTCGCCGTCGGGCACGAAGCAGATCTCCTGGCTCTCGGGCTTGTCGGCGGTCGCGAGCCCGAGCGCGCGCGCCCGCGCGCGTACCTCGCCCTTCTCGAGCTCGCCGAGCGGAAACTCCAGCGCCGCGAGCTGCGCCTGGCCGAGCTCGAACAGGAAGTAGGTCTGGTCCTTCTGCCGATCGCGCGCGCGCCGCAGCCGCAGGCCGCCACTCTCTGGATCGACGTCCACGCGCGCGTAGTGTCCGGTCGCCACCCGGTCGGCGCCGAAGACCCGTGCGCGCTCGAGCAGGTAGTCGAACTTGAAGCGCGAGTTGCAGGCCACGCAGGGAATCGGCGTGCGCCCCGAGAGATAGGCGTCCGCGAACGGGCCGATCACCTCGGCGCGAAAGCGCTCCGCGTAGTTCGCGACGTAGAAGCGGATGCCGAGCGCGTCCGCGACGCGCCGCGCGTCGTCGGCATCGGCGAGCGAGCAGCAGCGCGACGCCCCGCCCGCGAGGTTGAGCGTCACGCCGATCACCTCGCGACCCGCCTCGACGAGCAGCGCCGCCGCCACCGACGAATCCACCCCGCCCGAGAGCGCGGCCACCACGCGCGCGCGCCCGGCGCGCGGCTGCGGGTTGGACCCGCCCGCGGGCCCACTCGCGCTGATGCGTCCGCCCCCGCCGAACGATTCCGGCTCGCGCGCATCGCCTACCGGCCGATTCGCGCTCATGCGCCAACCGCCCGGCGCGCGGCCTCCACCAGATCCGGCAGCACGCGCAGCGCGTGGTCGATCTGCGCGGCGTCGTTGCCGTGGCCGACGCTGAAGCGGATCGAGCCGTGCGCGGAGGCGAGCGAGCGACCCATCGCGACCAGCACCCGTGAGGGCTCGATCGAGCCCGAATGGCATGCAGCTCCCGACGAGACCGCGATCCCCTCGACGTCGAGCGCCTGCAGCAACACGTCGCCCGCCGCACCCTCGAACTCCGCGTTCAGGGTGTTCGGCAGCACGCGGTCGGCCGAGCCGTTGCGACGCAGATGCGGGATCTTCGCGCGAAGCCCCTCCCAGAGCTGATCGCGCAGCGCCGCGTAGTCGCGCATCCGCGCGGCCAGCTCGCGCTGCGCGAGCTCGCAGGCCACGCCGAGGCCGACGATCCCCGCGACGTTCTCCGTCCCGCCGCGCCGGCCGCGCTCCTGCGCGCCGCCGTGCAGCAGCGGCTCGACGCTCGCCCCGGCGCGCGCGACCAGGCATCCCACGCCCTTCGGCCCGTTGAACTTGTGGGCCGAGAGCGAGAGGAAGTCCACCGGCACCTCGCGAAGGTCGACCGGAAGCTTGCCGACCGCCTGCGTGGCGTCCGCGTGGACCGGGATCCCGCGCGCGCGCGCGCGCGCCGCGATGCGCTCCATCGGCTGCACGACGCCCGTCTCGTTGTTCGCCCAGAGGATCGAGACCAGCGCGGGGCCCGCCTCGATCGCCTCGGCGTACTGCGCCTCGTCGAGCAGGCCGTCGGCGTCGACTCCGACCCGCGTCACGCGCCAGCCCTCGCGCTCGAGCCGCTCGAGCGGCGCCTCCACGGACGGGTGCTCGACGCTGGAGCTCACGACGTGCCGGTTTTCGCCCGCGTGGGCGCGCGCCATTCCGAGCAGCAGCGTGTTGTTGGCCTCGGTGGCGCCGGCGGTGAACAGCACGCCGTCCGCCGCCGCACCGACGAGCGACGCGACGGCTTCGCGCGCGCGCTCGACCGCGGCGCGCGCGGCGCGCCCCTCCTCGTGAACGCTCGAGGGGTTGCCGTACACCTCGCGCAGCGCGCGCGTCATGGCCTGGACGACCTCGTCGCGAAGCGGCGAGGTGGCGTTGTGATCGAGGTAGACGCGCATCCGCTCACCTGCGCTGGAAGGTGCGCGACGCTAACTCTGCGCGGCGGGAGGGTCAAGCGACGGGGTCTGTGCGAGCAGCTCGGCGAGGGTTTGCGCCCCTTGCCCGCTGCCCTCCGCCGCCTCGAGGTCGGCGAGCAGTCGCTCCACGAGGTCGGCGTCCTCGCCCGCGCGAACCGCTTCGCGCTGGCCGCGCAGCGCGTTCAGGACATCGATGACGCGAATCCGGGACGACGGCTGCCCGAGCTGAATCGCCTCTTCGATCGCGGCGTCACCGCGGCGCGACAGGATGCCCGCGCTCTCCAGCTTGCCGAGCACCTCGCGCACCACGCGGATCGGCGCCCCGAGGCGCGACGCGAGGCTGTCCGCGGTCTCGGGCGGCAGCGACTCGTCGAACGCGCGCGCGATCAGCAGCGCGGCGCGCAGCGCGATCGCCTCGCGCTCGGCGGGGACCGTCGACGAGCCGCGCAGCTCGCGCCGGTAGGAGGCCAGGTTCTGGTGCGCAAAGGCGAGCTCCGCGCCGAAGAGCACGATCGCCCAGAACACGTAGATCCAGATGAAGAGCAGCGGCAGCTGCGCGAACGCGCCGAACAGCGCGTCGGCGCGCGCGGCGCCGATGCTGAAGCTCAGGTAGAGGTCCTGCGCGACCAGCACGAGCATCGCCGCGATCGCGCCGCCGAGCGCCGCGGAAGAGAAGCGCACGGTCGTGTTGGGCAGGAACCAGAACAGCAGCGCGAACGAGCCCGTCAGCGTGAGCCAGGGCAGGTAGCGCAGTCCCATCTCGTAGACGTTCGCGAACAGCTCGTACTGGAGCAGGTACTGCACGAGCCGTTCGCTCTGCAGGCCGGTCGCGAGCGAGAGGCCGGTCGCGAGTAGCGGAAGCACGACGAGCATCGCGAGGTAGTCGGGAAAGCGGCGGCCCCAGCTCCGGTGCTTCTTCACACCCCAGATCGAGTTGAAGGCGCCTTCCACGTTGCTCAGCCCGAGCACGGTGAGCACGAATACGATCGCGGCGCCGATCCCGCCGAGCGCCTTGAAGTCCGCGGACTCGATCTGCGCGACGATGCGCTCCTGCAGCTCCGGCGCACCCGCCGCGAGCTTCTCCACCAGCCCCTCGGCGAAGTTGCTGTCGATCCCGATCGCCGCCGCGATCGAGACCGCGATCGCGAACACGGGGAGCAGCGAGATCACCGTGAAGTAGGTGAGCGCGCTCGCGTGGAGCAGCAGGCGATCGCGCACGAAGCCCTCGGCGGTCATGATCGCGAACTGGAGCAGGCTCACCGCGCGCTGGACGATCCAGCGCGACGCCGGTTCCTCGGACCACAGCTCCTCCTTGAGGAACCTGCGGATCTGCTCGGCGCCCGCCTGTACCTTCAAGTCCGCCCTCCTCTGCCCCGCGGAGATTCTCGCACAGCTCCGAAGCGGCAGGCTGCGTTCGCGGCCACCGCGAGGCGCACGCCTTCCAGGGTCTTGGGCCCGATCCCGCGAACCCGCAGCAGGTCGTCGACGCGCTCGAAGGGGCGGCGCGCGCGCTCCTCGACGATCCGCTGCGCGCGCACGCTGCCGATCCCCTCGAGCGTCTCGAGCGTGCGCGCGCCCGCGCAGTTGAGCTCGATCGGCAGGCCGAAGAGCCTCCGCGCGGGCCCGCGAACCGCCCCGGCTTGCGCGCCGAGGCCGTCGCAGCGAACCGCCACCGTGTGCCCCTCGACGGCCATCGCCTCGACGGGCGCGGCGCACAGCTGCGGCGCGCCCGTCCGTGTGGGCAGCGCCAGCGCGAACAGCGCGGCGCTCAGCGCGAATCCCGCCAGGGCCTGTCGCTGCTCCATCGGGAAGCCCTCGCGAGGGGGTGGGTCAGTGCTCCGGGGCGGGCTCGCCGGCGCCCGCGTCCACGAAGGCGTCGTGCAGCGCCCTGACCGCGAGCTCCGAGTACTTCTCGTCGATGACCACCGAGATCTTGATCTCGCTGGTGGTGATCATCTGGATGTTGATCCCCTCGTCGGCCAGCACCCGGAACATCTTCGAGGCCACGCCCGCGTGGTCCTTCATCCCGAGACCGACGATCGACACCTTGGCGATGTGCTCGTCGCCCTCCACCGCGGCGGCTCCGATCTCGCTCGCCACGAGGCGCGCCACGTCGAGCGATTTTTCGTAGCTGCCGCGCTCGACCGTGAAGGTCATGTCGGTCGTGCCGTCCTGCGAGAGGTTCTGGACGATCATGTCGACGATGATGCCCGCGTCCGAGAGCGGCGAGAAGACCCGCGACGCGATGCCGGGCTGGTCCTTCACGCCGCGGATGCGGATCTTCGCCTCGTTGCGGTTGTAGGTGACACCGGAAACGACCAGCCGCTCCATGACTTCCTCCTCAGGCACCACCCAGGTTCCCTCCATGTGATCGAATGACGAACGAACGTGAAGCGGTACGCCGTAGCGCATCGCGAACCGCGCCGAGCGGATCTGCAGCACCTTCGCACCGAGGCTCGCGAGCTCGATCATCTCGTCGAAGGAGATCCGCTCGAGCTTGTGCGCGCCCGGCACCAGATTCGGATCCGCGGTGTAGATCCCCGCGACGTCGGTGTAGATCTCGCAGACGTCCGCTTCCAGCGCAGCCGCCACCGCGACCGCCGTGGTATCCGAGCCACCGCGGCCCAGCGTCGTGATATTGCCCTCGTCGTCGTAGCCCTGGAAGCCCGCGATCACCGCCACCAGCCCGGAGTCGAGCGCCCGGTGGATGCTCGCGGAGTCGATGCTCGAGATGCGCGCGCGGAGGTGGACGTCGTCGGTGAGGATCCCGGCCTGGCGACCGTTGAACGACTGCGCGGCCTGGCCGAGCTCCGAGATCGCCATCGCGAGCAGCGCGATGGTCTTCTGCTCGCCCGTCGAGAGCAGCGCGTCGTATTCGCGCGCGAGCGGCTCGCTGCCGCCGATCTCGTGCGCGAGGGCGACGAGCTGGTCGGTCTCGCCGGCCATCGCGGAGACCACGACGGCCACCCGATGGCCGCCCTTCGCGGTGTCGACCACGCGGCGGGCGACGTTGCGGATGCGTTCGGCGTCGCCGACGCTGGTGCCCCCGTATTTCTGGACGATCAAAGCCATCGCTACTCGCTCGCTTCCGTCAGCAGTTCCAGATGCGGGCGCCGCCCGCGCTCGCGCGCCAATGCGGCAGCCCAGCGCGCCAGCGCCCGGTCGGCCACCGCTCCCGAGGCCGACGCCTCGAGGCGCCGTTGGGTCGGGGTCGCGCCGGGACGGGAGATCTCGATCTCGAGCCGGTCCGCGGGAAGCGCGTCCCGGAACCGCTCGCCCCATTCGACCAGCACGATCGTACCCGGCGCGAGCAGATCCAGAAAGCCCGCGCTCTCGAGCTCCCCCGCGCTCTCGAGCCGATAGCCGTCCAGGTGCGCCAGCTTTCGGCCGCCGGCGAGCGCGTACTCCGAGCAGATCGCGAACGTCGGGCTGGTGACGTCTTCGCGGGCCACGCCGAGCCCGTGCGCGACGCCCTTCGCGAAGAGCGTCTTGCCGGCTCCGAGCGGGCCGCTCAGCACCACGACGAGGCCCTCGTCGGGCAGCGCGCTGGCGAGCAGCCCCGCGGCCGCGAGCGTCGCGTCAGGGCTCTGGGAATGAAACCGCAAGGCCGACCCGAGGCGCAGCGCGCGTCGCGCGGTTCGAATCCGCGCGCAGCTCCGCGGTCGCGGCCGGAACCTCGGCGGCGATCTCGCCCGCGAGATGACCCACCGGCCCGGCGCGTTCGCTGAGGCGATCCGCCGCAGCGCCGTGGATGAACACCGCGAGCGCCGCGGCCTCGAACGGGTCGAGGCCCTGCGCGAGCAGCCCGGTCACCATGCCGAGCAGCACGTCCCCCGTGCCGCCCGCCGCGAGCGCGGGGCCGCCGGTCGGGTTGACCGCGATCCGCCCATCGGGAGCCGCGGTCACGGTCGCCGCGCCCTTGAGGGCGACGACCGAGCCGAGCCGCGCGGCGAGCTCACGCGCGCGCGCCGGGCGATCGCGATTGATCTCGCCCGCGTCGACGCCGAGCAGCGTCGCGGCCTCGCCCGGATGCGGGGTCAGGATGGTCGGCGCGCGGCGCTCGCGCAGCAGATCGGGCTCGCGCGCGAACGGGAAGAGGCCGTCCGCGTCGACGACCAGCGGAATCTCGAGGCGCTTCGCGAGCGAGAGCACGAGCACCTGGGTCTCCTCGCTGCGGCCGATCCCCGGCCCGAGCCCGAGCGCATCTCGGGTCGCTGCGAGCGCGAGGATCGACTCGACGGCGCTGGACGCGAACGCGCGCTCGGGGGTGTCCGCCACCGGCGCCGTCATGGCCTCCGTGCACTTGATCTCGAGGATGTCGTTGAGCCCGGCCGGGCAGGCGATCGTCACCAGGCCGGCTCCCGCGCGCGCCGCCCCCTCGGCGGCGAGCGCCGCCGCGCCGGTCTTGCCCTCGGAGCCCGCGGCGATCAGCGCGTGGCCGAAGCTGCCCTTGTGGCCCGCGGCGGGCCGCGCCGGCAGCCGCGAGCCCGCGTGCGCGCGCGTCCAGAGCTCCGCGCTCGGCCGCCGGTCGGGGTCGGGCGCGGCGATCCCGATGTCGACGACCGAGATCCGCCCCGCCAGGCTGCGCCCGGGCTCGAGCGCGAGGCCCAGCTTGGGCAGCGCCAGCGCCACGGTGGTATCCGCCTCGATGCAGCAGCCGAGCACCGCGCCGGTATCCGCGCAGAGGCCCGAGGGCAGATCGACGGAGACCACCCGCACCCGGCCTCGCGCCTCGGCCCGGCACGCGTTGATGCGTCGGATCCACTCGGCCTCGACGCCCGCGACCGCGCGCGACAACCCGGTGCCGAAGATCGCGTCGACGAGCACGCCGCGCGCGGGCGGCCGCCAATCGCGGTCGGCGAGCCGGACGCCCGCGCGCAAGGCGCGGTCGAGATTGGCCGCCGCGTCCGCGGCGAGACCGTCGGCCTCGCCGAGCAGCGCGACGCGCACGTCGACGCCGCGTCGATGCAGGTGCCGGGCCGCCACCAACCCGTCGCCGCCGTTGTTGCCTCGCCCGCAGACGATCCACACCGCGGCGCCGCTCGACAGCTCGCGGCGCAACACCTCGGCGACGGCGCGACCCGCGTTTTCCATCAAAGTCTCGCCCGGAATGCCGAGCGTCTCGATCGCGTGTCGATCGAGTGCGCGCATCTCCTGCGCGCCGACGAGCGGCCAGCAGCGCGAAAGCCGCGCGCCGCGCACGCGAGCCTCGGGCCCCTCTCCGCGATCCCGCCGGGTCATTGCGCCGACTCCAGAACGACCTGTCCGATGCACCAGCGCGCGTCGTGGGTCAGGGTGACGGCGATGTTCGCAACGCCTAGCTGACGGGCCGCGCGCTCGGCTGCGCCCGCGAGGCGCAGCGTCGGCGGCCCGCGGCGGCTCCGCACGACCTCGATGTCGCGCCAACCCACGCCGCGTGCGCGCAGCGCGCGCCGCAGCGCGAGCTTCGCAGCGAAACGGACCGCGAGGCTCTCCGCGCCCCGCCGCCGGCGCGCCGCGTAGTCCCGCTCGCCGTCCGTGAACAATCTCGCGCGCAGGCGATCGCCGTGGCGCTCCAGCAGGGATTCGAAGCGCTCCCTCTCGACGAGCTCGATCCCCACGCCGACGATCACTGGACGATGGCCCTCAGATCCCGAATCGCGCGATCCATCCCGACGAGCAGCGCCCGCGAGATCGCCGCGCGGCCGATCGCGACGGACTGCGTCGCGGGCGCTGCGTCGAGCACCTCGGAAACGGTCGCGTAGCCGAGTCCGCCGCCGATCGCGATGCGCATCCGCAGCTTGGCGGCGAGCCGAACCGCGTCGGCCAACGCCTCGAGCTCCGCGTTGCGCTCGGTCTCGGGCAGGTCGAGGATCGCGGCGGTGTGGAGCTCGACCCCGCTCGCGCGATGCGCGTGGGCGGCCTTGACGGCGTCGAGCTTCGGGGACACGCGCAGCGATACCGGAATGCCGGCCTCCGCGAGACCGTGCAGGACGGGCGTCAGCGGCTGATCGCCGGCGCGGAGATTCAGCGGCCCTCCCTCCCAGCCGCCTTCCCGCGCGCCCGCGGCGAGCAGCACGCGATCCGGGCGCGCCTCGAGCGCGACCTTCAACAGCCCCGGGCTGGCCGCCATGCGCAGCTCGAAGCGCCGCGCCGCCCTGCGCGCTTTGAGCACGTCGGCCTCCGCGACCGGCTTCAGCTCTTCGTCGATGCCGAGGCGGACCCCGTCGACGCCCGCGAGCTCCGCGAGCGTCACGGCGGCCGCCACGTCGATGTCCCCGCAGTGCGCGGCCTCGCGCAACCCCATCAACGCGTCCAGCGCGAGAACCAGGCGTCGCATCGGATCACCTTCCCAGGGCGCGGCGCAGCGCGCCGGCGAGCTCGTCCGCGAACGCGCGAATCCGCCTCTCGTCGTCACCCTCGACCATGATGCGCGCCAATGGCTCGGTTCCGCTGTAGCGAACCAGCACGCGCCCGCGGCCGTTCATCGCGCTTTCGATTCGCTCGACCTCCTGCACGAACTCCGGTAGCTCCTTGATGGGCTTCTTCTCCGCGACGCGCACGTTGACGAGCACCTGCGGATAGCGGACGAAATCCCTCGTCAGCTCGGAGAGCGTGCGGTCCTTGCGCCGCATCACCGCGAGCACCTGCAGCGCCGTGATCAGCCCGTCCCCGCTCGTATTGTGATCCAAAAAGATGACGTGACCCGACTGCTCGCCCCCGAGGTTGAAGCCGCCCTCGCGCATCGCGTCCACCACGTAGCGGTCGCCCACCCGGGTTCGGAGCAACCCGACGCCGAGCTCCTGGAGGGCTTTTTCGAGGCCGAGGTTGCTCATCACGGTCGAGACCACCTGGCCGCCGCGCAACACGCCGCGCTCCACCATGTCGCGCGCGCAGAGCGCGAGCAGCTGATCGCCGTCGAGAATCGTGCCCTTCTCGTCGACCATCACGATGCGATCGGCGTCCCCGTCGAGCGCGATGCCGACGTCCGCGCGGACTTCCCGGACCCGCTCGGCCACCTTCCCGGGGAAGAGCGAACCGCAACCCTCGTTGATGTTGCGCCCGTTGGGCGAGATCCCGATCGGAAACACCTCCGCGCCGAGCTCTTCCAGCGCCGTCGGGCCGACCGCGTAGGCGGCTCCGTTCGCGCAGTCGAGGACCACGCGCATGCCGTCGAGCGAGAGCTCCATCGGGAAGGTGTTCTTCAGGAAGACGACGTAGCGCCCCGCGACGTCCTCGATGCGGTGCGCGCGCCCGATCTCATCGGCCGGCGCGCGGAGGCCCGAGAGCTCGCCCGAATCGATCAGCGACTCGATCCGGCGCTCGATTTCGTCGGGCAATTTGAAGCCGTCGCTCGAGAAGAACTTGATTCCGTTGTCTTTGTACGGGTTGTGGCTCGCCGAGATCATCACCCCAGCCTGGCAGCGCATGTCCGCGGTGAGAAACGCCATCGCCGGCGTGGGCATCGGACCCACCTGGATCACGTCCACGCCCATCGAGCAGATTCCCGCGGCGAGTGCGTCTTCGAACAGATAGCCCGACAACCGGGTGTCCTTGCCGATGATGATGCGGTGGTGCCTGTTGCCGTCCACGCGAAAGATCCGCGCGATGGCCTGCCCGAGCGACAGCGCCATCTCCGCCGTCATCGGGTGCACGTTGGCGGTTCCGCGAACCCCGTCGGTGCCAAACAGCCGTCTTTCGCTCATCGCTAGGCACCCCCCTCGGCCGCGGGTTGCGGAATCGGGTCGACCTGAATGCGCAGCTTGACCGGCTGGCCCTCCTCGACCCAGACGTGGTCGACACCCAGCGAGAGCCGAACCTCGCGTTCCAGCGGCGCGTTCAACCCGTCCACGTTGATGGTTTCGGTCATCACCTCGGAGAGCCGAAGCACCTTGCTGCGCGCCCCCTCGAGCCAGACCCGGGGGGGATCGATCTCCACCTCGGTGAACACGAAGCCCTCCGCGGGTGCGCCCTCGAGATCCGCGCTGACCCGCACGGATTTCCGACCCCGCCGCTCGAACTCGAGCTCGATCGTCGCGGGCGAGCGGCTCACGATCTGCGCGCCCTGGGGCAGCACGAGCGTCGTCTCGTCCACGAGATACACCGCGTTGCCGGGCTTCGCCCCCTCCAGGTTGACCTCGTACTCGAGGTCCTTGGCCGCGATGTCGCGCAGCGCCGCGCGCTGACCCAGCACGCGGATGTTGATCTCGTCGGTGCTCTTGCGGAGGATCACGAGCTCCTCGGGCATCCCGACGAACACCACCGGGATGTCGAAGCCGCGGTCGATCTTCGACGATCCGTGCGACATCCCCCATAGCGCCGCCGAGATCGCGAGCGCGAGCAAGCCGTAGCGAATCTGGTAGGCGCGCATCCTATCCCGCCGAACGGACCTTTCGTCCCCGGTTGGCGCCGCGGGCCGCGGCCGCCTTGGCTTCCGGCGCGGGCAGTGCGGCGTCCTGCGCCTCGCCCTCACGGCCATCCGCCTGAGCTTCGAGCGCCTCGCCCACAGCCTCGTCGGGCGCGCGGAGTGTGCGCGCCCCGCTCATCACGTCGCGAAGCACGACCCGCAACCGCGCCGCATCCAGGTTCCGCACCAGCTCGCCGCCCACCACGACCGAGATCGAGGCCGTCTCCTCGGAAACCACGACCACCACCGCGTCCGTCTCCTCGGTGATCCCGACCGCCGCGCGATGTCGGGTGCCCACGCCCTCGGGCAGGTTCTCGCGCAGCGTGAGCGGGAGGATGCAGCCCGCGTGGGAGACGCGTCCGCGCTGGATCACCACCGCGCCGTCGTGCAGCGGCGAGTAGGGGACGAAGAGCGACACCAATAGCTCTTTCGTGACGCTCGAATCGAGCGCGGTCCCCGCTTCGATCTGGTCGTCCAGCCCGATCTCGCGCTCCAACACGATCAGCGCCCCGACGCGCCGCTCCGCGAGCTCCTGGGCGGCGCGAACCACCTCTTCGAGCATCTGTGATTCCTGCTGTTCCGAAACCGATGGGAAGAAACCGCGGCCCACGCGCGCGAGCGCGCGCCGAATGTCGTGCTGAAAGAGGATCACGATGATGATCACCGCGGGCTCGGTCAGCTTTTCGAGGATGACGCGCATCGTGAGCAGGTTGAAGAGGTCCGCGGCCACGTTCGCCACGACCAGCACGATCAGCCCCACGAGGATCTGGACCGCGCGGGTGCCGCGCATCAACAGCATCAGCCAGTAGATCCCGAAGGCCACCAGCACGATGTCGATCGTGTCACGAATAGGGTCGAAGTTCGCGGACAGGTACGCCCAGAGTTCCCCCCAGAGTTCCCAGAGATACTCGATCACGCGATCGCTCCCCGCCGCGCGTCGCGCAGCGCGCCCGCGACGGCCGCGGCGCGAACGGCTCCGGCCACGTCGTGCACGCGCACCGCGTCAGCGCCGGCGAAGATAGCCACCGCGCAGGTCGCCGCGGTAGCCGCGTCGCGACACGCCACGGGATCGCCCGTCAAGCTGCCGAGGAATTGCTTGCGGGACGGGCCCACGAGGACGGGCAATCCGAGGGTCTCCCGCAGGTGCCCCGCGTTGGCGAGCAGCGCGAGGTTGTCCTCCAGGCGCTTGCCGAAGCCGATCCCGGGATCGACGGCCAGCCGTTCGTCGGGAATGCCCGCCGCGCGCGCGACGGCCAGCGAGGCGCCGAGCTCCGCCGCGACCTCTGCCAACACGTCGTCGTAATGCGGATCGCGCTGCATGGTCTCGGGCGTCCCGCGCGCGTGGCCGACGATCAGGCACGCCCCGGCCCGCGCGGCGACGCCCGCGAGCGCGGCATCGAACGTCAAACCCGACACGTCGTTGACGACTCGAGCCCCCGCGCCGATCGCCGCCTCGGCGACGTCGGCCTTGCGGGTGTCGATCGAGATGTCGACCGGGAAGCGCTTGGCGAGGGCCTCGACGATCGGTGCGGTGCGCTCGATCTCGAGCAGGGCCGGCGTCTCCAGCGCCCCGGGCCGCGTCGACTCGCCGCCCACGTCGATCAGCTGGGCGCCCGCCTCGACCATCTGCGCGGCGAACGCGACGGCGGCCTCCACGTCCACCGCGCCCCGCTCGTCGATCCACCGCCCGCCATCGGAGAAGGAGTCCGGGGTCGCGTTCAGAACGCCGACAACCGTGACTCGCTCGCGCGGAAAGATCGCCGACAGCGTCAAGACGTCTCCTAACCGGGTACGGGTTCGGGGTCGGGAATCGCGTCGCCCGGCAGACCGGCGGGCTTCGCGGAATCTTTGGCTTCGACCGGCTTGTCGTCGGCGATCGGGAGCGGGAGCGGCGGGAGCGGCTTGCCGGCCACGAGCAGCTCGAGCTCGCTGGTGTCCAGCGTCTCCCGCTCGAGCAGGGCCTCAGCGATCCGGTCGAGCGTCGCGCGGTTGTCGCTCAGCATCTGGTAGGCCTCTGTGTAGAGGTCGTCGAGCATCGCCTTGACTTCTTGGTCGACCAACCGGGCAGTGTACTCGCTGTAGTTGCTGCGCTGGATGAAGTCGCGGCCGAGGAAGACGTCGTGATCGCCGTCGCCGAGCGAGACCGGCCCGATCACGTCGCTCATCCCGTACAGGCAGATCATGTTCCGAGCCATCTCGGTGGCCTGCTTGAGATCGTTCGACGCGCCCGTCGACAGGTAGTCGAGGACCAGCTTCTCGGCGGCCCGCCCGCCCATCGCGTGCTTGATCTGGGCGACCATCTGCTCCCTGGTCAGGTTGAAGCGGTCCTCCTCGGGCATCGTCATCGTCACGCCGAGCGCCATGCCGCGCGGAATGATCGTGACCTTGTGGACCTGGTCCGCCTCGGGCGTCAGCAGCGCGACGAGCGCGTGCCCCGCCTCGTGGTAGGCGGTGGCGCGCTTGTCCTCGTCGGTCATGATCAGGCTCTTGCGCTCACTGCCCATCAGGACCTTGTCCTTGGCCTCCTCGAAATCGCGGTGCTGGACGAACTGCGCGTCGCGGCGCGCGGCCAGCAGCGCGGCCTCGTTGACGAGGTTCTGCAGGTCGGCCCCAACGAAGCCCGGCGTGCCGCGCGCGATCGAGCGCAGATCTTCCGAATCGTCCAGCGGCACGCGCCGCGTGTGGATCTTCAGGATCGCGAGCCGGCCCCGGAGGTCGGGCCTGGGCACGACGACGCGGCGATCGAAGCGCCCCGGGCGCAGCAGCGCGGGGTCGAGCACGTCGGGCCGGTTGGTGGCCGCGATCATGATCACGCCCTCGTTGCTCTCGAAGCCGTCCATCTCGACGAGCAGCTGGTTGAGCGTCTGCTCCCGCTCGTCGTGGCCGCCGCCGAGTCCCGCGCCGCGATGCCGGCCCACGGCGTCGATCTCGTCGATGAAGATGATGCACGGCGCGTTCTTCTTGCCCTGTGCGAAGAGATCACGGACGCGTGAAGCCCCGACGCCCACGAACATCTCGACGAAATCCGAGCCCGAGATCGAGAAGAACGGCACGCCCGCCTCGCCCGCGACCGCGCGCGCGAGCAGCGTCTTGCCGGTGCCGGGCGGCCCGACGAGCAACACGCCCTTTGGAATCCGACCGCCGAGCCGGGTGAACTTCTTCGGCTCCTTGAGAAAGTTGATGATCTCCTCCAGCTCGGCCTTGGACTCCTCGATGCCCGCTACGTCCTCGAAGGTCACCCGGTTCTGGTTCTCGGTGAGCAGGCGCGCCTTCGACTTTCCGAAGCTCATCGCCTTGCCGCCGCCGGACTGCATCTGGCGGATGAAGAACAGCCAGAGTCCGATGAAGAGCACCAGCGGGAACCACATGATCAGGATCTGGCGCCAGAAGCTCCCCTCCTCCTTGGGGCGCGCCTCGATCTGGATGCTCTGGGCGTGGAGCCGGCCGAGCAGATCTTCGGTCACCACGGGCGCGAACGTCGTGAACTCGCCGCCGTTGGTGAAACGGCCGGTGACGTTCCCCTCTTCGATCACGACCGATTCGATCTCGCCGGTCTCGATCTTCGCGAGAAACTCGCTGTAGGGCAGCGGGGGGGTTTCGGTCTGCGTCTGCCGCAGCATGGTGACGAGCAGCAGGATCATCACCAGGATGACGATCCAGAGCGCCATGTTCTTGTAGAACTGTTGATTCACCCACACCCCCAGTCGAGACTCGCGAGATCCCGCCGCTCGACGCGCGCTCCACCCCGACGGAACCGATCCGCGGCCGGCTCCGGGGCTCGCGCGCCCACTCGCGGCGCACAGCCGCAACCCCGCGTGACTAAAAGATTAGCACGCGCTATCGACACCTACCGCGCCCCTCCGGTTCGATCGGGCCGAGCCGAAACCCGTCGCGATCGCGCGCGAGCCGCGTACCGCCGGGCAGCTCGAGCGTCGTTCCCGACTGCGCGCTGCGCAAGAACGCGACCATCCGCTCGAGGTGCACCCGCGTCGCGTCGCGCTCCCCGCCGCAGCGCCGCAACCCCCAGCGCGCGAGCCGACGCGCCAGCGCTTCGGGAAGCGCCTCCCAATCCTCGACACGGGTCCGCAGCCAGCAACCCCTGGGTGTGAATCGCAGCGCCGCCTCGCGTTCGACCAGCGCGTCGATCCACTCCGAATCCCGTCTCTGTGCTTCGGCAAGATTGCCGACGGCCATGAGCAACTGTTCGTTGAAGTCTTCGGCGAGTCCGGGCAACCAGCGCAGCCGCAGCCGGTTGCGCGCGTACGCGAGGCTGCGGTTCGAGCGGTCCTCGCGCCAGCGGATGCCGCGCTGCCGCGCGTAGGCTTCGATCTCCTCCCGACTCACGCGCAGCAGCGGCCGCACGACGACGCCGTCGCGCGAGCGCTCGGGGATGCCGCCGAGCCCGTCGGGCCCGGCGCCGCGAAACACGCGCAGCAGGACGGTTTCGGCCTGATCGTTCGCGTTGTGGGCCGTCGCCACGTGCGCGCAGCCACCCTCCTCGGCCATCTCCCGCAGCGCCGCGTAGCGGAGCGTGCGCGCCGCCTCCTGGAGGGTCGGGCGCTCGCGGCTCGAGCGGCCCGCGCGCAGCCGCGCGGGCTCGACCCGGCGGCCGTAGGCGGGGACACCGAGCCGTTCGGCGAGCTCGAAGACCGCGCGCTCATCGGCCTCCGACTCGTCGCCTCGAAGACCGTGATTCACGTGCCCAATCGAGACCTTGAGGCATTTCTCTCGAGCGATTTCGAGAAGTGCATGGGCGAGCGCCGCGGAGTCGAGCCCGCCCGATACGGCCGCCAGGACGCTCCGGCCGCGCAGGCCCAGCGCATCCGCGGCGCGCTTCGCCTCGGCGATCAGCATGGCGGGATTCTAGTATGCCTGGGGTTCACCCGAGGCGCGGGTGTTGCCCGCGCGCGCCGCGGGGCCGGTGCAGCGGGCGCCCCGCGGGCGGCGCGCCCGCTGTCGTACGCCGGCGGGTGCTCGCGCGGCGAGCGGCGGGGCCGCCGGCTCGCTCGGATCAGTTCGCGATGAGCAGGCGCAGCCGATTGCCGACGCGCTCCGCGTAGTCGGCCATCCCGGCGGCCTTGTCGATCAGCTGATACCAGAACATCGCCGAGATCCCGAGCTCGTCCTCGATCCCGAACAGCAGGCGTTGAACGCGCTCCTCGAGCTCGTCGGTCTCGCTCTCCATCCGCGACAGCTCCGCGATCATCTGATCCACGCGCGCCACCTCGCGGCCGCGAAAGCCCGTCTCCACCAGCTCGTCGAGCTCGTTCACCACGCGCTCGGCCTGCTCACAGGCCGTCAGGACGCGCCGAACCAGATCGAGGAACGCCGCGGCGAGCGCCTTCGGGACGACCATGCCGCGCATGTCCGCGAGCTCGGCGATGTCCTGCGCGACGTCGGCGATCGAATCCTGATAGTCGAGAATCTCGAGCATGTCCCTGCGCTCGACGGCCAGGAACATCCGCTTGGGCAGGTGGCTGCGGATCTCGTTCTTGATCCGATCGGCCTCGTGCTCGAGGCGGTCGATCTCCTGGCGCCGCGCCGCGATCGCGGCCTTGTCGCCGGCCACCATCTCCTCGAAGAGGGGCAGGATCTGCCGAGCGCATTCGACGGCGGCCCGCATGTGCTCCTGCATCGGGCGGATCGGCGAATGGCCGAACAGATTCGCGATCAGTGACATGCGGCGAACCTCCTAGGCGAGCAGCCCCTTGAAGAAGTAGAAGAAGAATATCGACAACACCGCAGCGATGGGAAGGGTTGCCACCCACGACACCATGATCCGCCCCACGACGCGCAGGTCGAGCGCGCCGATCCCGCGAGCGATCCCGACGCCCAGCACGGATCCGACGAGAATGTGCGTGGTCGACACCGGAATGCCGAGTCGTGAGGCCAGCACGATCGTCAGCGCAGCGGCGAGCTCCGCGGAGAAGCCGCGGCTGGGCGTGAGCTCCGTGATCTTGCGACCCACGGTCTCCATCACGCGGTAGCCCCAGGTCGCGAGCCCGAACACGATGCCGATCCCGCCGATCACGAGCATCCAGATCTCGACCGGCGCCTTCTGGCTGAGATCGGCCTCGCGGACGACCGCGGAGACGGCCGCCAACGGGCCGATCGAATTGGCGACGTCGTTCGAGCCGTGGGCGAAGGCGACCGCACACGCGGTCATGATCTGGAGCACCACGAAGATCCGCTCCACCCCCCCGAAGCGCGTGTCCGCGAGCCCGTCGCTCGCGCGCTTGACGCGCCGAATGACCAGCGAGCCCAGGCACCCGCCCGCGATCCCGATCACGCAGGAGAGCCCGAATGCCTCGGGGAGGTCGAAGTCCAGGTTCAGATTCTTGAGGCCCTTGAAGAGCGTGACGAGGCCGATCACGAAGGTCACGAAGAAGAAGAAGAACGGGCCGACCCGCCGGGCGGCCTCGAAGGGTTGGTCGCGGTCGAGGATCAGGTAGCGGACGAGGTTGAAGGTCAGGAACGAGAGCACGGCGCCGATCAGCGGCGAGGTCACCCAGGAAGCCACGATCTGGGCGACCTTCCCCCAGTTGACCGCGTCGACGCCGAGCGCCACCGCGCCGAAGCCGACGATCGCCCCCACGATCGCGTGCGTGGTCGAGATCGGCAGCCCATAGGAGGTCGCCACCGCCAGCAGCGTCGCGGCGGCCGCGAGCGAGCCGAGCATTCCGTAGAGCAGGAGCTGCGGGTCCGCCTGGACGAGCTGCATGTCCAGCATTCCCTTGCGGACGGTGTCGGTCACGTGGCCGCCCACGAACAGCGCGCCGGAGAACTCGAGCACCGCCGCCACGATCACCGCCCGGCGGATCGTGAGCGCACCGGAGCCGACGCTGGTCCCCATCGCGTTCGCGACGTCGTTCGCGCCGATCGCCCACGCCATGTACATGGCGAGCGCGCCGGCCATCCAGAGGATCATCGGGATTCCGAGCGGGCTCGCGTCAATCATCCTACCTCCCGGCCCGATGCGCGTCCTCGAGGCGCGAACGTCGCTTCCCGGCGCGCAGCTTACAACATCGCAAGCGGCGCGCCGCCGCGCCGCTAGACTCTGCGCGTGACGCATCAGCGAATTCAAACGGACGCTGCGCCAAGGGCGATCGGGAGCTACTCCCAGGCGATCCGGGTGGACGGGACCGTCTACCTCTCCGGCCAGATCCCGCTCGACCCCGCCACCATGCAGGTCGTGGAAGGGCCGATCGAGCGACAGATCGAGCGGGTCTTCGAGAACCTGCGGGCGGTCGCGGAGGCGGCCGGAGGATCGCTCTCGGACGTCGCGAAGCTCACCGTCTACCTGACGGATCTCGGGCACTTCCAGTGCGTCAACGAGGTCATGGCGCGCTACTTCGAGGAGCCCTTCCCCGCGCGCGCGGCGCTCGGCGTGGCGGCGCTGCCGCTGGGCGCTCCCGTCGAGGTCGACGCGATCCTGGTGCTGGATTCACGGCGCGAAGCGGCGGGGTAGAGCCGCGCGCGCAGCCGCACCTACTCGACGTAGCCGAGGCCGCGCAGCGCGTCGAGCTCGTCCGCGGACGGCGTCTCGGCCGCTCCGGGCGAATCCGTCGCGTCGATTTCGGCGATCAAGCGCTCCGCCTCTGAGGCCAGCGGCCCGCCGATCTCGGGGCGCAGCGCGGCCAGATCGGAGCGCTCGGCCGGATCCCAGCTCAGGTCGTAGAGCTCGGCCGGGTAGTTCTCGAACCAGATCAACTTGAACGGCCAGCGCGTCAGCGCCGCCATCCGCCCGTAGACCCGATCCCGCGGCCAGCAATCGGAGCGCTTCGCATCGCGGGCCCGCTCGATCGGTTCGATCTCCTCGCTCCAGTGCTCGGGCGCCTTCAGATCTTCGTCGCTGAAGACGGCGAGCAGATCGGCGACGGGCCGATCGGCCTGCGAGCCGCGCGTCGGCAGCGGTCGCCCGCTGACCTCCGGCGGGATCTCGACGCGCGCCCAGTCGAGGACGGATGCGGCCACGTCGGCGAGCGTCACGGGCCGATCGATGCGACCCGCGATCGTGTCGGGCGCCCCGTGCACGACGAGCGGGATGTTCAGGACGGGCGCGCGGACGCTGAACTCGTGGCCGAGCAGCCGATGTTCTCCGAAGTGCTCCCCGTGATCGGACGTGGCCACCACGATCAACGCGCCCTCGCCGGCCATCTCCCGCGCGATCGCCTCGATCCGCGCGAGCTTGGCGTCGGCCTCCGCGACGTCGCCGAGGTACAACGCGCGCAACATCCTCAGCTCGTCTCTGGAGGGCAGCCGGTCGCAGATCCGATGCGCGAGCGCCTTCAGGGCCTCGAGGTTCCAGGCCTCGCCCACCGACAGGTCCGGATCGAGAAAGCGGTTCTCCCCCCGGTCCAGGTAGGGGGTGTGCGGGTCGAGCAGGTTGACGAAGAGGAAGAACGGGCGCCGGCGATCGCGCTCCTCCGCGAAGGCCGCAATCTCGCGAACGACGTCGAAGCGCAGCACATCGGGGTTCCGGTCCTGGGTGATCGCGTCTGCGGGCGAGAGCGCGGAGAACCACCCGAAGCCCTGATCGAAACCGAACAGGCCGCTGACGAGCGGGTTCTCCGAGAAGCCCGCCGTCTGATAGCCCGCGTCGTCCAGGCGCTCCGCGAGCGTCGTGAGCCGCGCGCTCAGCCCCATCGTCCCGCCCATGCCGACGCCGTGCCGGTCGACTTCGAAGCCGGTCAGCAGCGACGCGTGGGAGGGCAGCGTCCAGGGCGAAGGCGCGTAGGCGCGCCGGTAGAGCAGCCCGCGCGCAGCCAGCGCGTCGAACGCGGGCGTGGTGCCTTCGACGGCCCCGTAGGCGGAGACCGCATCCGCGCGCAGCGTGTCGATCACGACGAGCGCGATCGAGGGCCTCGGATCGATTGCACCCGGCGAACACCCCCCGCCGGCCAGCGCGATGGCGGAGGCCACCGCGTACGCCCTGCTTCGCGCGCTGCGCATCGACCGTTTCACTGCGACGGACTCACCTCTCGACGCCCGAAGATATGACGCGCGTTGGAGCGCGATGGATCCGGAGCGGCGGAATTTCGCAGAGAGCGCTCGGAGCGCGCCACCGCGCCGGTCCGATCGCGATCGCGGCGCGCGATCCGAGCGACTCAGGGGCGCACCGCCGCGCCGGCCGAGCTCGCAACGAACGCGCGCGCCCTGTCGTTGGTCACGGGAAACATCCGCTCGTGGTGCGCGTACTCCCGCTCCCTGCCCTGCTGCGCGTCGTAGACGTCGAGGTAGTGTTGCCAGAGCCGCCGCGCCACCTGCGGCGCGCTCTTCTCCGACGCCTGCGCGGCGGCCGCCAACCCGAGCAGGTGATCGGGCGCATTGAGAAGGATGCGGTTCGCGCTGACGCGCGCCGCCCGATCGTCGCCGGCCGCGAGCTGCAGCGTGGCGAGGTGGAACAGGCCGTCGGCGTCGAGCGGCTCGAGCCGCTCGTAGGTGGCGGTGGCCTCGGCGAGCAACGCGGCCGCTTGGGCCTGGCCCGACTCGTGCGCCATCATCGCGCGGTTGTACAGCTGGTCGGCGACGGCGCGCGGATCCGGGAACGCCGGCCGTGCGGGCGGCGGCGCGGCGCCCCCCGCGCCCGGAGCGCGGTTCGCCTTCGGCCAGCTGACCGCGACCATGACCGCCACCCCCGCGAGCGCGACGGCCGCGATGCCGATCGGCAGCCAGAAGTCCCAACCCCGAGACGGCTTCGTTTCACCCATGCGGATTTCCCCGACAACCGGTTTCGCGCTTCCCGACCCGGCGCGAACCGACGAGACCCGCCCGGCAAGCGAGTCGCGGCGAGCGCCCCGAGCACCGCTCAGCTCATGCGATCCCAGGCCTCGCTGAGCGCCTTGCGCAGGATCAGCGACATCCCGCGGAACTCCTCGGGACCGGCGACGAGCGGCGGAGAGAGCTGGACGACGGGCTCGCCCTTGTCCTCCGCTCGGCAGATCAGACCGAGCTCGAAGAGCCTCGGCGACAGGAAATCGCGCAGCAGGTGGTTGGATTCCTGCGCCGAGAAGCGCCCCTGGGTCGCCTTGTCCTTCACCAGCTCGATGCCGTAGAAATAGCCCGCCCCGCGGACGTCGCCGACGATCGGCAGGTCGAGCAGCGTCTCGAGCTCCTTGCGGAAGGCGTCCTCGTACTCGAGCACGCGCCCGGGCAGGTTCTCCCGCTCGAGGATCGCGATGTTCGCGAGGCCGACCGCGCAACCCACGGGGTGGCCGCCGTAGGTCATGCCGTGCAGGAAGATCTGATCCTGCTCGAAGAACGGCTCGGTCAGGCGGTCGCTGACGATCGTCGCACCCAGCGGCACGTAGCCCGAAGTCAACCCCTTGGCACAGGTGATGATGTCCGGCTGGTAGCCGTAGCGCTCGCACGCGAACATGTGGCCGAGGCGCCCAAAGGCGCAGATCACCTCGTCGGACACCAGCAGCACGCCGTGGCGGTCGCAGATCTCGCGCACGCGCTGGAAGTAGCCAGGCGGCGGAGGAAAGCAACCGCCCGCGCTCTGCACGGGCTCGAGGAATACCGCGGCGACGGTTTCGGGCCGCTGCTCGAGGATGATGCGCTCGATGTCGTTCGCGCACGCCTCGGCGAGCGCCGCACCCCGTTCCGGAGCGCGATACGCCGCGGTGTTGCGCGCGTGGAACGCGCCGGGCGGAAGCGGCTCGTAGGGGCCGCGGATGATTTCGAGGCCGGTGATCGCGAGCGCGCCGAGCGTCGTTCCGTGATACGCGAGATCGCGCGCGATCACCTTGTTGCGCTCGGGCTGGCCGATCGCGCGGAAGTACTGCTTGGCGAGCTTCCAGGCGGCCTCCACGGCCTCGCCGCCGCCGGTCGTGAAGAAGACGCGGTTGAGGTCGCCCGGGGCCAGCTCCGCGAGCTTGGCGGCCAGCTCGATGGCCTTCGGGTGGGCGTGGGACCAGAGCGGGAAGAAGTGCAGGTTCGACATCTGCTCGTAGGCGGCCTCGGCGAGCTCGGTCCGGCCGTGCCCGACGTTCGTCAGGAACAGGCCCGCCAACCCGTCGATGTAGCGCTTGCCCCGGTTGTCGAAGACGTAGGAGCCTTCACCGCGTTCGATGACCGCGAGCTCGCCGTCCTTCCGGAGCTGCGAGAAGTAGATCCAGAGGTGCTTGTGGGCGAGCTCGACGAGCTCCGCCGGCGTGTGCTCCGCAGTCATCGAAATCCTCTTGGGCGCCCGCGCGCCCGCAGCCGCAGCGTTGCCTGGGGGGGAGCTAGGGTAACGGCGTCGCTCGCGCCATCAAGTATCGCCACGCGCGAGCCGCGGGTCGCGAAGCCGTGGCGGGCGCGTGCGAGCAGCAAGATTCGGGTGGCGGCGGCGCGGCGCGCTCATAGAATCCGGGCCATGGACTCGCGAGACTTCCGGCGCATCGAAGCCAGCATCCATTTCATCGAAAACAGCTACCGTGACGATCCGCCGCTGCGCGAGATCGCGGCGAGCGCGGAGCTGAGCTCGTTTCACTTCGAGCGGCTCTTCAAGCGCTGGGCGGGAACCACGCCGAAGCGCTTCGTCCAATAAGTCGCGCCGTTGTCCAGCGCCAGCGTGTATTTGCGCGTCGTCGATCCGTTGCGCATCCGGAAGCGCCAGAACGCGGATCAGCGCCTCCGCGTGCGGGAAAGACCCAGCAGGGTCGCGATCCCGGCGCCCAGCATCAGCATTCCCCCAGGCTCGGGCAGGAAGAACACCTTCACCGTGTGCAGCCGTGCAAGCTGCCGAGTGTTGGCGATCGGGTCCACGCTCGGATCCAAGGGCACCCGGTAGGTGTGAACGAGTCTCGGGCGGACCATCGACACGACCCGAGTGACACCCTTCAAGACCTGTGTGTACGGGGTGGTCGTGTTGGTGGTGAGCGTGCCGAGCGTCTTGTTGAAAATCAGGTTGTAGTTTCGTTTCTTCACCGAGAGGGTGACACCCCGAGGCTTGTGTCGTAGCCCTGCGCCTGGGGTGTGATGGGCTCGGGGCTGATTTTGCCCCCCTTTCGGGTCCACCCCGGAGGCGACCCCTTCGCGTTGTGGACCTTGGCAAACCCGGTCGTCCACGGGTGAATCAGGTTCAGGTATCGCCGCATTCCCGTGATGAAGCTGGCGTTCCCGTACGGCGTGGGCGCCTTCCCGTA
>JBFGGA010000035.1:0-21554 GCA_041579295.1 Myxococcota bacterium
CGGTGCCGTCGAGCAGCGCGCCGCGGAGGCACGGCGTCGCGCCATCGATCCCGATCTCGACCTGCTGGGTGCGGTAGTGGGTGAGCAGATCCATGAACCCGTCGCCGTTTTCGTCGCGCGTGTGATCGGCGAGCGTTCCCGCATACGTGAGATCGTGCGCGGGCTTGGTCTCGCTCGGTGCGAAGGCCAGCGTCGTCACGTCGACGTCCGTGACGTCGAAGGTCTCGGATCCGAGGATCGCCACGGGAA
The DNA here is from genome assembly GCA_041579295.1 of Myxococcota bacterium. GTDB lineage: Bacteria > Myxococcota_A > UBA9160 > UBA9160 > SMWR01 > JACZVU01. The sequence continues at coordinate 250 of JBFGGA010000035.1, forward strand.
TCAGCCCGCGTCCCCGCTCGTTGATCGGATTGGTGTCGCTGCCGGGCTTGACGTCGATCTCGATTGAGACGACGGAGTCTGGCACGTCGAATTGGCGGCCCTGGATGCGCAGACCCTGAGCGGGGCCATCGTATTGGTAGTCGCTCCAGACGACCACGAAGTCGCCGTCGGCATCCGAGGCGACAGACGGCCAACGCTCGTACGCATACCCTTCGGTTGTTCGATCGCTGACTTGGAACTCGGGGCCCCTGGGCGCACCGTCCGCGCGGAAGCGGCGCCCACGGATCAAACGGCCGCGCGGCGTGGCGCGGTCCTGGTACTCCTGATAATCGCGCCACACGACGACGAAGTTGCCTTCTGCGTCCGCGGCGACGGATGGCTCGCGCTCGCCCCGATACCCGGCCGCGGTGCTGCTGACCTGAAACGTGGATCCGGCGGGCGTGCCGTCCGAAGCAAAGCGGCGTCCGAGGATCTCGAAGTAGTGCGGCGGGCCAGAATCCGAACCGCGCCAGACGACGACAAAATCGCCGCCAGAATCCGCCGCGACGAACGGCTGATCCTCCGGTGGAGCAAGAGGGTCGAGTCTTCCCCAGCAGGTCACGCCGGCGTCGTCGATCGCGCAGGTGTGGAGACCTCCCGCCGCGAGCGCACTGGGGTTCGTCGGGCCGGCGGGAACCGTCGATTGACCGGCTCCATCGTTCCCCCAGCAGGTCACGCCGGTGTCGTCGATCGCGCAGGTGTGAGTTCCTCCGGCCGCAAGGGCGCTGGGATTGGTCAGGCCGGCGGGAACTGTCGATTGGCCGTAATCAAACAGACCACCACTACCTCCCGGCTCGCCTGCCCCCCAGCAGGTCACGCCGGCGTCGTCGATCGCGCAGGTGTGGGCCGCGCCCGCTGCTAGGACGCTGGGGTTGGTCGGGCCGGCGGGGGGCGTCGATTGACCGGCGTCATCATTTCCCCAGCAGATCACGCCGGCGCCGTCGATCGCGCAGGTGTGTGCCTCCCCTGCCGCGAGGGCGCTGGGATTGGCCAGGCCGAGGGGAACCGTCGATTGACCGACGTAATCGTTCCCCCAGCAGATCACACCGCCGTCGTCGATCGCGTAGGTGTGGACCGCGCCCGCCGCGAGGACGCTGGGGTTGGCCAAGCCGGCGGGAACGGTTGATTGTCCATGATCAAACGGACCACTACCTCCCGGCTGGCCGGCTCCCCAGCAGATCACATCTCCGTCGGCGATCGCGCAGGTGTGGAAGTAGCCCGCTGCGATGACGCTGGGGTGGGTCAGGCTGGCGGGAGGCGTCGATTGACCGTAATTGAGGGGACCGCTAGCTCCCGGCTCGCCTGCGCCCCAACAGGTCACACCGCCTTCGTCGATCGCGCAGGTGTGGAGTTCTCCCGCCGCGAGAGAGCTTGGGTTGGTCAGGTCAGCGGGGATCGGCGACTGGCTGACCATAAACGGGGCGCCGCTTGGCGTGCCATCCGCGTCGAAGCGGCGGCCCTGTATGCGGCCGCTAAGCGTCCCGTAAGGGGTGGGGTCGATACCCCCGGAGCCTCTCCAGACGACGACGAAGTTGCCCTCCGCGTCTGCGGCGACGGACGGCTCGTCCTCGCTGGCGGACGCGGCGGTGGTGCCGCTGACTCGGAACGGGGGCCCGACGGGCGTGCCGTCCGCCGTAAAGAGGCGAGCCTGAATGGGCTCGTAGAGCTCGTCCCAGACGACGACGAAGTCGCCGCCTGCGTCGGCGGCAACGGAGGGTGGATCTCCATACATCCCATACTCGGCCGGTTGGTCGCTGACCAGGAACTGGGGGCCCCAGGGCGTGCCGTCCGCGTCGAATCGGCGCCCGCGGACCCAGTGGCCGTACGGCGTGGCGGGGTCCTGGTAGTACTGGTAGTCGCGCCAGACGACGACGAAGCCGCCGTCTGCATCCGCGGCGACGGCCGGGCGGCCCTCGAACACGTAGTCGGTCGTGCTTCCGGTGATCGGGAACTGGGGTCCGTCGGGCGTACCGTCCGCGCCGAACAGGCGCCCCTGGATACCTTCGTAATAGCTGCCCCAGACGACGACGAAGTTGCCATCCGCGTCCGCGGCGACGGCCGGCCGAGTCTCGAAATCGTATCCGGTCGCGCTGGTGACCTGGAACTGGGGTCCGGCCACCACCTCGTCGCCGGCCGTCTGGGCGAATCCGCTCACCGCGACGATCGAGAGCAGCAGGGCGGGAAGGAAGCGTCTCCTCGACAGGCGCCGCGCACTCCGGGTTCGAATCGCCGGTCGGAGCATCGCAATCTCCCTGCCCCCGCGTCGCCGACTGTCGGGTGTTCCGTGGGGCGACCCCTCGGCCACCGAGCGGATCGATCCACCCCGTATCTACGCCGAAGTTGATTTGCAAGTCAACGACTTTCCTGAATCATTATTCTGGTACTCATTGATCATCTGGAAACACGAAGAATTGACACATCGATCAAGGAATCCGAGCTCCGCCACCCGCATCGCGCAGTGGCGTCGGCGGTCGCGAGCGCTAGTTACCGGATTTTCGCTGCAGCCGCTCGAGATTCAGGCGGAATAGCGCGTTGTCGGGCTCGAGCTCGATGGCCCGCTGCAGCGCGCGGATCGCTTCGTCGGTATCGCCGTTGAGGAACGCGACGTTCGAGCGGTACTGGTAGACGAGCGGGTAGTGGGGCGCGATGCGCCGCGCCTCGTCGAGCTCCGCCATCGCGGCCGCGTAGTCGCCGCGCCGCGCGGCCTCGCTCGCGCGCTCGGCCAGCCGCTGGGCGAGCCGTTCAGCGGGGGACTGCGGCGCCTGTTCGTCGACCGCGGCCGAGAGCCGGGTGAGTGCCTGGACGGCCGGCGGATAGCCGGGCCGGTAGCGCAGCGCGTGGCGGTGCTGCGCGATGGCGGCCTGGGTGTCTCCGCGCCGCTCGAACACGAGCCCGCGGTTGTAGTAGGTCTCGGCGTTGAGCGGATCGAGCGCGGCGGCCCGATCGAGCTGCGCGAGCGCCTCGTCGTAGCGCTTCAGCGCGCCCAGCACGCCGCCGTAGCTCGCGCGCAGCGCCGCATCTGCGGGCTCGGCCTCGACGAGGCGCCGGTAGGCGTCGGCCGCTTCTGCGTACTTCCCGGCCTCGAACAGGCTCGCCGCGTGGTCGCGGTCGGCCGTCGGAGACTCAGCGTCGAGGTAGCCGAGCTGCTCGAGCCGCTCGAGGATCGCCGCGTCGACGCGCGCGTCGCGCACCTGCTCTCCATCGAGCGACGCGCCATCCTCGAAGCTCGCGACCGTCCGCTCCGGTGTCGGCAGGTCCAGCGCTTCCGAAAGCGCGCGGCCGGGCATGTCGAGCGCCGGAGCGATGCCCAAAAGCGCCAGCACCGTGGGCGCGACGTCTACGAGCGTCGGTCGATCGATCGCGGCTTGCGGTCGCACGTGCCGGCCGTAGAGATAGAGGATGCCCTCGAGGTCGTGGAAGTGCGCGTTCACGCGCCGCATGTCGCGCGTCTTGCTCGGGTCGTCGTGGAGAGCCCCGAGCTGAAAGCCGTGGTCCGAGAGCACGACGAGCGTGGTGTCGTCGTCCATCGCGTCCAGGTACTCGCCCACGATGTGGTCCGCGTAGCGGTACATCCCCTCGACGGTGTTGCCGAAGCGCTCCTGCTGCGCGGCCAGCTCTCCAGCCAGACCCTCCACGCGAAACAGGTGGCCGAACAGGTGCGAGCTCGAGTCGACGCCCTCGATGTAGACGAGCAGCAGATCGGGCGCCTGCTCGCGCCATATCTCGAGACCGATGTCGCGATAGGACTGCGCGGTCGCGAGCGCCCACCTGAAGTGGCCCAACGGATCGTCGAAGTCGAAGTCGCGCTGCAGCTCCGCTTCGCTCGCGCTCACGAACGGCTCGAGATCGCTCGCGCCGATCGACTCCGGTCGCCGGGTCAGTTGGTCGACCACGGGCTGGAACTCCGGCGGGTGGACGATCCCGACGGAATCCCGCGCGCCGGTCTGGCCCTCCGGAAATAGGAAGTGATACGCGGTGTGATCGCTCACGACGATTCCGTTCACGGCCTCGGCCGGCCAGGTCGCCCACCACCCGACCACCGCGGCGCTGCGCCCGTGATCGGAGGCCAGGTTCCAGAGCGCCTTGGCGCGCCGCATCGGGCTCGTCACGGGGAGCCGTTGTCCCGTCTTCTCGTTGATCGCGACGAAGCTCGTGATCCCGTGCTGGTCGGGCGTCTTGCCGGTGGCGATCGTGGTCCAGAGGATCGGACTCAGCAGCGGTTCGCTGCTCAGCAGTCGCGCATGGGCGCCCGCCTCGCGGAGCTTCGCGAAGTTCGGCAGCTGGCCTTCGGAAACCAGCAGGTCGACGACGTCCGGGTCGACGCCGTCGAGCCCGAGCACGATGACGCGCGTTCGCGCGGCATCCCCGCCTACCCCGCACGCGACCAGTATCAGGAGCAGCGCCACGAGCAGCGCTGCGGGGCGCGGCGTGGCCATCGCGATCACGCCAGAGCCGTGCCCGGGTTGCTCGAGAGCATCGCTGCTGCCATCGAGGCGGCTCCCATCGTCTCGGGTGGATTCGCGGCCACGATATCAGACGAGCCAACGCGCCGCTGGCCGCGTGCCGAGGGTGGAACCGGCGAAATCCCCACTTCGACCCCTGAGGGCTCTCCGGGCGCTGCCGCCTGAAAGGATGTGTCAAGTGCGGAATCGCCTGCTGCGCGTTCCAGGGTTCGGCGCCGGAGAATCTTGTTGACATTTCCGAAGATCGAGCGTATCGGTGGGATGCTCCCCACGTCGTTCGGTGTAGGTCGAATTTCTGACGGCGCACCGAATTCCGCAGCTGTCGTGGTTGCCGTAGCAGTCGAAGGGAGTCCTGCCATGGAGCATTCGCTGCCGCCGAGAAGTCCACCTGCCCGAGTGTCCGCAGCCCGCGTGCGGGCCGGAGAATCTTCTGCGAACGCTCCGGGCCTCGCGGAGGTCGACGCAGCGCGGTGCATTCGCGCGCACTGCGGGGTGCGACTCAGCGTCGGATCGGTCCGTCTCCTGGAAGCACTCGTACTCGCCGCTCTCTTCGCGCTTCCCCCCTCTGGGCTCACCCACGCGACCAGCTTGCTCGAAACCCAGCTCACTGCGAGCGACGCCGCCGCCGGGGACGGGTTCGGCTTCGCGGTCTCGCTGGGCGGGAAGACGGTCGTGGTCGGCGCGCCGTTCGACGACGACGCGGGCTCGGGTTCGGGTGGCGCCTACGTGTTCGAGCGCGACGAAGGCGGCAGCGACAACTGGGGGCAGGTGAAGAAGCTCGTGGCGCCGGACGCGGTGCCCGGGGATTGGTTCGGTTACGCGGTGGCGATCGATGGGAGCACGGCCGCCGTCGGAGCGCCGTTCGACGACGACACCGGCTCGGGCTCGGGCGCGGTCTACCTCTACGAACGCGACGCGGGGGGCGTCGGCAACTGGGGCTTCGTCGCGAAGCGGACCGCCGCCGATGCGGCCGCCGGAGACGAGTTCGGCTTCGAGGTGGCGATGAGCGGGAACACGCTCGTCGTCGGAGCGCCGGGCGCGGACGGTGTCGGAGAGGATTCGGGCGCCGCCTACGTGTTCGAGCGCGACGCGGGGGGTGTCGACAGCTGGGGTGAGGTGAGGAAGCTGCTCGCCGACGACGCGGCGAAGCGCGATGAGTTCGGCTTCGCGGTCGCGATCGGCGGCGACACGATCGCCGTGGGGGCGCCGTTTACGGATCGCAATACGGGAACGGCTTACGTGTTCGAGCGCGCGCTCGGGGGCGCCGAGGGTTGGGGGCAGGCGAGGCGCCTGCGCGCCGGGGATGCCGACGGGGGCGATCAGTTCGGTTTCGCGGTCTCGCTCGACGGGGACGCGATCGCGGTGGGGGCCCGCTTTCGCACGAAGGTGACGGAGAATCCGCGGCCGCCGCAGCCGAACGATCCGACGCCCGAGCCGATCGAGGTCGAAATCAACAACGCGGGCGCGGTCTACTTCTTCGAGCGCGGCGCCCAGGACGCGACGAGGTGGAGGCAGGTGAGGAGACTCACCCATCGGGATCCGCAGCCGGGCGACGAGTTCGGCTTCTCGCTTGCGATTCGCGGCGATTGGGCGCTGATCGGCGCGCGCTGGGCCGGCGGCAAGCGCGACGGGCGCGCGTTCCTGCACGAGCGCCACTTCGGCGGGCGCAACGCCTGGGGTCGGCGGGAGAAGCTCGTCGGCCCCGGAGCAAAGCGCTGGGACCAATACGGCTTCGACGTCGCCATCGACACGGACGCGTTCGCAGTCGGGGCGCCCACGACCGATGGCGAGTGCTCCGACGACATCGGCTGCGATTCCGGCTCGGCGGTGATCTACACCATCACGCAGACCAGGGAGCAGCAGAATTGCATCAACGCGCTGAACGCGGACCTCGCCAAGCTGGCCGCCGCGCACGGCAGGGCGTTCTCCAGGTGCGTCAGGGGCTACGCGAGAACTGGCGCTTCGGCGCAGGCCTGCCTCGCGGCGCCCGATGCGGCCGTGGAGCGGGCCGAGGCCAAGACCGCCAGGGACGAGACGAACCGCTGTGCCGGTGATGCGCCCGATTTCGGATCGACCGACGCGGCCACTGTAAACGACACCGCGGGGCAGCTCGTGGCCGACGTGGTGCGCGCGATCTTCGGCGACGATCTGGATGCCGCGCTCGCGACATCGGCGGCCGATCGGGACGCCGCGAAATGCCAGGCCGCGGTCGCCAGATCCGTCGACAAGTGCCGGCAGTCGAAGCTCAAGGAATTCAACAGGTGCAAGAAGACCGGATTGCGGAAGGCCGTCATCGTCGATGGCACCGATCTCGAGGACTGCTGGGGAGACGACCCGAGAGGCCGGGTCGCGAAGGCCTGTGATCCGGTCGCCGGCAAGCTCGCCACCCGGGTGTTGCCCAGGAGCTGCGTCGACCGAGGCGTCGACGTCTCGAGCGCGTTCCCCGGCTGCGGAGCAGGCGACGCCGCGGAGCTGGCGCGCTGCCTGGACGCGATCGTCGAATGCGAGGTGTGTGTGTCGGTGAACCGCGCAGACGATCTCGCGATCGACTGCGATCTCGCGGACGACGGAGCCGCGAACGCGAGCTGCCCCTGACCCGCCCGCCAGGGATCGACAGCGCGGTAATTTTCCCGAAAATCTCCGGGATTTCGCGGCGCGCGCGTAACCCGGGCGGGCGCGTCCGGGGTCCAACCCATGAAAGCCGCGAGGTGCGCGATCGTGACAGGGGCGGAAGCCTTGGAACTCCCGGCAGCGCCGGTGGAACTCGAAGCGCGCTTCTGCGCGTTCGCGGCGTCCCACCGCGACCGGGCCCGGCGGCTGGCCTGGCGGCTGATCGGCGGCGACGAGGACGCCGCGGCGGACGTCGCCCAGGACGCCTTCGTCAAGGCGTACCGCGCGCTGGGACGCTTCCGCGGGGACGCGAGCCTGGAGACCTGGTTCTACCGGATCCTCGTGAACCAGGCGCACAAGCACCGGCGCTGGCGGGCGGTCCGCGAGCGATGGAGTGCCGACTGGGACGAGGAGCGCGCCGCGACGCCGGGCGACGAGCGGGGCGATCCCGCGATCCGGCGCAGGATCTCCGCGGCCCTCGCGAAGCTCAGCCGAAGGCAGCGCGAGTCGTTCGTGCTCGTCCACCTCGAGGGTTTCACGGTGCGCGAATCCGCGCAGCTGCTCGGCGCGCGCGAGGGCACGATCAAGAGCCACCTCCAGCGGGCGCTCAAATCGCTGCGGGTCGAGCTCGCGGACCTGCGGGATGGCGGCACGAGGAGTCAGTCATGACCAACGAGGACGCGCGACCGCGCACCGACCGGAAGCCCGACATCGACCAGCGGGACGGGGAATTCGTCGACCGGCTCGAGGCCCACTACCAGCCGCGGCCGTGGACGCCCGCCGAGCGCGCGCAGTTCGACGCGGAGCTGCGCGCGCGCATCGAGCGGCCGCCGCGCCGCGGCTTTCCGCTGCCGGCGCTCGCCGCGCTCGCGGTCGCCCTGCTCGCGTGGATCGGCTTCGGGCTGCTTCCGGACCGCAACGGTTCCAGCCCCGATGTCGCGAGCGTCTGGGAGAGCGAGCTGTTCCTCTCGAGTGACGTCAGCCCGCTCGACGATCGCGACGAGGGCGAGGGGCTCCCCGAGGATTACCTGGCGATCGCGAGCCTGTTCATGGACGGCTAGCGGGAAGCCCGCGCCGTGGCGCGAAGATCGGCCGCGTAACCCGGGCGGTGGCTTCGGGGGTCCAAAGACCAGAAACCGCAATCGAAGCCCGGAGCCGGTCTTTTTCGGGCTCGGAGTGAAGATTCGCAACGAGCAGTGAAATTGGGGAGAAGTGAAGATGAAGATGCGCCGATTCGAACTGGCCCAACTGATTGCCGCGGTGGCGGCCGCGCTGATGGTTTCGGGAGCGAGCTTCGCGCGCCCGCCCTTCGGGCACGACGGGCCCCCGCGCGACCCGGGGGCGTTCATCGAAGAGCACGCCGACGCGCTGAGCCTCGACGACGAGACGCGCGCCGCGATTCGCGAGATCGTCGAGCGGTCGCGCGAGCAGGGCGATCGGCTCCACGCGGACCTCCGCGGATTGCACGAGCAGATGCGCGATCTGCTCGAGCAGAGCGAGCCCGACGAAGCCGAGGTGATGCGGAAGGTCGACGCGATCGGCGAGGCCGAGACCGCGATGCACCGGTACCGGCTGGCGACGATGCTCGAGATCCGCGCGCTGCTCACCCCGGAGCAGCGAGAGGCGATGACGCAGCTGCGCGAGGAGTCTCGCGGGCGCTGGAAGCGCGCGCTGCTGGAGGAGTGCGAGGCGGACCTCGCGGCGCTGTGCCCGGGAGTCGAGGACCGCTGGGAGCGCAAGGAGTGCCTGCGCGAGAAGCGCGACCAGGTCTCCGCGGAGTGCCGCGAGGCCATCCGCGACGCGCGGCGCGCGCACCACGGCTTCCACGAGGGATGCAAGCATCACGGGTCGAAGTGCAAGCACTGCGGAGCCGATTGCCCGATGCATCGCGGGTCGGAATGCAAACACTGCGGAGCGGATTGCCCGATGCATCGCGGATCGGGTTCCCCGGAGCAAAGCGAGGGCGGATCCTCGGAGCCCGCCGAGGTGGGAGCATCACTCTGACCGACCGGCGCTAGCGACCGCGCGTCGAGCCTTCGTCGTCGACGAGCGCGAATCGGGCGACGGCGGGCGTGCGCTCGACGATGCCCTGCGCGGGCCGCGCCGCTAGCGAGCGACGAGCGGAAGCAGCCGCGAGCCGATCCACACCTCGGCGAGCCCGACGAGCGAGATCACCGCGAGCGTGAGCGTCCAGCTCGTGAGGGTCTCGCGCTCGCTGAAGCCGCTGAGCTTGCAGACCACCCAGAAGCCGCTGTCGTTCATCCACGAGATCATCATCGAGCCGAAGCCGATCGCGAGGTAGATCCACAGCGGGTGGTAGGGCAGGGCGCTGGCGTCGCCGATCAGCGCCGCCATCATCGCCGAGGTGGTGATGATCGCGACGGTGCCCGACCCCTGCGCGATCTTCATCACCGCGGCGGCCAGCCACGCGACCCAGATCAGGTCGACGCCCCCGCCCGACGTCAGCGCGTCCACCGAGGCCCCCACGCCCGCGTGCTGGAGCATCGCGCCGAACGCGCCGCCCGCGGAGGTGATCAGGATGATCACGCCGGCCGTCGCGAGCGGCTGCGCCATGGCCTGCGCCCAGCTCTCGCGGTCGAGGTGCTTCTGCCGCGCGAGCACGGCGAGCGCGATCGCGGCGCCGAGGAACATCGCGAGATTCTTGTTGCCCGCGACCTCGATGATCGCGTAGAGCGGGCCGATCGATCGGCGCCAGTCGAGCGCCGCGCCCAGCGACGCGAGCGCGATCAGGCAGATGGGAAGCGCGACGGGCAGCGCGGACCACAGCAGCGACGGCAGCTCGCGCTCGGGCTTGTCGACGATCGCCCTCAGCTCGGCGAGCGCGCTGCCCGACGTGGTGCGCAGCTCGATCGGCGAGCGCGCGTTGAGCCAGGTTCCGAACGCGATCGCAGCGGCGGCGGGGAGCGCGCCGGCCGCCACGCCGGCTGCGATGCACAGGCCGAGATCCACGCCCGGCAGCGTCTCCGCCATGAAGAGCGGGCCCGGCGTCGGCGGGACGATCGAGTGCGTGACGATCGCTCCGCTGACGATCGCGACGACGTAGAGCAGGTAGTTGCGGCCGAGCCGCAGGCTCAGCGCCTGCGCGAGCGGAATCAGCAGGAAGAAGACGGTGTCGAAGAACACCGGAACGCCCAGCCCGAAGCCGCAGATCAACAGCGCCCAGGCGGCGCGGCGCTCGCCGAGCACCCGCAGCAGGCTACGCACGATCTTGTCGGCCGCGCCGCTCTCCATCAGACAGGCGCCGATCAGCGCGGCGAGCGCGATCACCCAGGCGATCTTGCCGGCCGTGGCGCCGAACTCGAGCATCGGCAGCTCGATCGCCTGCACGAAGTGCCCGCTGCCCGGCGCGCCCGGCAGCGTCTCGGAGAGCGCGCCCGCGAGCATCGCCGCGAGCATCAACGCGATGAACGCGTGCACGCGCAACGCGACGATCGCCGCCACGACGAAGGCCACGCTGGCCGCCAGCACGAAGAAGGGCCAGGTCGAGGCCGCTCCGGCGGAATCGGGCATGGCGCGAGCATAGCCGGATCGTCGCGCGAATCCGGCCGTGGCAGCCGCGCGGAGATTGACAGACGCGACTCGAGCTGAAAGGATGGCCGAGGCTCGCTGGCCGCGAGCCGAAGAAGTGGAGGGGAGCCATGCGCCGCTACGAGTTGCTCGCAGCGCTCTGCGCGCTGCTGTGCGCCTGCGCGACGACTCCGTCGCTCGATCTGCGCGAGCGCGACGTCGCCGCGCTGCAGGCCGCGATGCGCGACGGCAAGCTGACGTCGCGCGAGATCGTCACGCATTACTTGGCGGAGATCGCGCGCATCGATCGCGCGGGCCCCGAGCTGCGCTCGATCATCGAGCTCAATCCCGACGCGCTCGAGATCGCCGCAGCGCTCGATCGGGAGCGCGCGGCGTCGGGGCCGCGCGGGCCGCTGCACGGCATTCCCGTCGTGCTCAAGGCGAACATCGACACGGGCGACCGGATGCAGACCACCGCGGGCTCGCTCGCGCTCGCGGGCTACCGCGCGCCCGACGACGCGTTCCTGGTGGCGCGGCTGCGCGCCGCGGGCGCGGTGATCCTCGGCAAGACCAACCTGAGCGAGTGGGCGAACTTTCGCTCCGCGCACTCGTCGAGCGGCTGGAGCAGCCTCGGTGGCCAGACGCGGAACCCCTACGACCCGCTCCGCAACCCGTGCGGCTCGTCGAGCGGCTCCGCGGTGGCGGTGGCCGCGAACCTCGCGGTGCTCGCGGTCGGCACCGAGACGGACGGCTCGATCGTCTGTCCGGCCGGCGTCACCGGCATCGTCGGCATCAAGCCGACGCTCGGCGTCGTGAGCCGCGACGGCATCATCCCAGGCGCGCAGAGCTACGACACGGCGGGCCCGATGGCGCGCACGGTCGCGGATGCCGCTCTCCTGCTCGGCGCGATGGCGGCCGCCGATCCGGCCGATCCCGCGACGGCCGGCGCGCCGGGGGAGCTTCCCGACTACGCGGCGGGCCTGTCGGTCCACGCGCTGCTCGGCACGCGCATCGGTGTGCTGCGCAGCTACTGGGAGGCGGGCCAAGATCCGAAGGCCGAGGCCGTCTTCGAGCGCGCGATCCAGACGCTCGAGGACGCCGGCGCGGAGATCGTCGATCCGATCGAGCTCGCGATCGACGGCCTGTGGGAGGCCGAGGACACCGCGTGCTCCTACGAGCTCAAGGCCGGAATCGACGGCTACCTGCGCGACGGCGGCGCGCGCGTCGCGTCGCTCGCCGACGTGATCCGCTTCAACGCCGAGAACGCCGCGGTCGTGATGCCGTTCTTCGGCCAGGAGGGGATGGAGGCCGCGCAGGCGCGGGGGCCGCTGTCGGAGGAGGCGTACCGCGAGGCGCTCGCCGAGAGCAAGCGCATCTCGCAGGCGGCGATCGACGGCGCGCTCGCGTCGCACCGCCTCGACGCGATCGTCGCGCCGACCAACAGCCCGGCCTGGCTCACGGATCACGTCAACGGCGACGTCGGCTTCGGGATCAGCAGCTCGTCGTACGCGGCGGTGTCGGGCTACGCGAGCGTCACAGTGCCCGCGGGCTTCGTTGCCGGCCTGCCGATCGGCCTGTCGTTCATCGCGGGCGCCTACAGCGACAAGCTGCTGATCGACCTCGCGTACGCGTTCGAGCAGGCGAGCCTGGTGCGGCGCGCGCCCGACGGCCTCTAGGCCGCGGCGAAGTCAGCGTGGCATCGGCTGCGCGCGGGCGAGGCCGCGTTCGCTCGCCGTCGCCCTGAAGTGCGCGCGCAATCGGCAGCGGATCTCCACCGCTGCGGAAGCGGACGGCGCGGCCGTCACACGTCGAGGGTCGCGCTGGCCGTCCAGCCATCGGGCGTCTGCGCGACGCGCAGCCCGTGCGCCGTGGCCGCCTTCACCTCCGACACCAGGTGATGTCGACGGCGATCGATCCGCTCGCCGGCCAGCTCGCCGCGCAGTCGCGCGCAGCCGTCGCGCGCGATCTCGATGCGCTCTGCGTGCAGCAGCAGATCCTCGGCGTCGCGCAGGTAGACGATCTCGTTGAGGAAGCGCACGAGCAGCAGCTCGAGGTCCGGCTCCTCGAGTTGCAGCGAAAGCCGCTCGCGCCGCTCGACGGCCTCCGGCCGCTCGACGGTCGCGGCCAGCAGCGCCTGCGCGGCCGCCGCGAAGGCCGCCTCGAGGCTCGGACCGCACGCGCGGAAGCTCAGGTCGCTGGTCGCTCCCTCGACGAACTCGAAGCGCGCGCCGACCTCCATCTCAGCCATGTACGTCCGGAACCGGTGCGCCGTGCAGCATCGCGTTGCCCTCAGCCCTTCACGTTCGCGACCGGGACGAAGTGCGCGACCCGGCGCGAGAGACCCGCGAGCTCGGTCGCCTCGGCGACCTCGTCGACGTCCTTGTACGCGAAGCCGGCCTCCTCCGCGAGCCCGCGCAGCGAGGCGGTGCGCACGAGGATGCCGCGTTGCTCCATGCGCTCGCGCAGCTCGCGCCCGCGCACGAGCTTGCGCGCGCGAATCCGGCTCATCGTCCGACCGCTGCCGTGCGCGGTGCTGTAGAAGCTCACCGCGCCCGTCTCGACGCCGGCCAGCAAATATGAGCCCGTTTCCATGCTGCCGCCGATGATCACCGGCTGTCCGGTCTCGCGGTACTCGTCGGGCAGCTCCGGGTGGCCGGGCGGGAACGCGCGCGTCGCGCCCTTGCGGTGCACGAGCAGCTCGCGCTCGCAGCCGTCGACGTCGTGCCGCTCGAGCTTCGCGGTGTTGTGGGCCACGTCGTAGACGTTGCGGATCCCGAGCTGCTCGGCGCTGCGCCCGAACACCTCGGAGAAGACCTCGCGCACGCGGTGCAGGATCACCTGGCGGTTCGCGAAGGACATGTTGGCCGCGCAGGCCATCGCGGCCAGGTAGGCGCGCCCCTCGCGCGACGCGAACGGCGCGCAGGCGAGCTCGCGGTCGATGATCGGCAGGCCGAAGCGGCTCGGCATCGCGCGCAAGAAGTCGTGCAGGTAGTCGGTCGCCACCTGGTGGCCGAAGCCGCGGCTGCCGCAGTGGAACATGATCACCACCTGCTCCTCGCGGTCGAGTCCGAAGCGCCGCGCGGACGGCTCGTCGAACACGCCCTCGGGGCGGAGCACCTGCACCTCGAGGTAGTGGTTGCCCGAGCCGAGCGTGCCGAGCTGCCCGCGCCCGCGTTCGATCGCGCGCTCGCTCACGCACGCGGGGTCCGCGCCGTCGAAGCGGCCGCCGGCCTCGGTGGTGCGCAGATCCTCGGTCCAGCCGTAGCCGTGCTTCACCGCCCACTGCGCGCCGTCGCGCAGCACGTCGTGGAACTCGTCGGGGCCGATGCGCACGAAGCCGCGGCGGCCGACGCCGGCCGGCACGCGTGAGGCCAACGCGTCCGCGAGCTCGCGCAGTCGGGGCTTCACCTCCGGCCAGACGAGGTCGGTGCGCGCGAGCCGCATCCCGCAGTTGATGTCGAAGCCGATGCCGCCCGGCGAGATCACGCCCGCGTCGACATCCATCGCGGCGACGCCGCCGATCGGAAACCCGTAGCCCCAGTGCGCGTCGGGCATCGCGAAGCTCGCGCCGACCACGCCCGGGAGCATCGCCACACCCGCGGCCTGCTCGAAGACCTTGTCGTCCATCTCGGCGAGCAGCTTGCGCGTGCCGAAGACGCGCACCGGCACGCGCATGCCCTCGCGGAAGCTCGTCGGAATCTCGTAGAGCGCGCGCTGGAGTTTCTTGGCTGAGCGCGGAGCCGCCATCGGTTTGTCCCCTCCGGAGAGTGTACTCCCGATCCCGGCCGCGCGGCAGCGCGGCGCCGCGCGGCGCGCGCCCGTCGGAAGCTGCGGACAAATTGCTTGACACCGTGCGGTTCTTGCGTGTTAAGGTGGCTCGCTCGGTTGGATCCACTGGTTGCGCGGATGCTGTGCGGGCGGTTCGCAGAACGAAATTGCGGCGTGCGGGTGCGGTGTTGAGCCGACTGTTGCCGAACACCTGCCGATCCTAGAGCGAGCCCACTTGCCCCGCCCTCGGGCCACCCCGAGCGCGCCCCGGCGCGCTGCGGGCGGGCAGCCGCCAATGAAGATCCACGCGGGCTCGGAATCGCCTGCTCGGGTTGCCCAGGCGTCGGCGGTGGTTCGTGGCTTCAGGTTCGTCCAGCGGGCGTTGGATCGCCGCAGCGCTGCTCGCGTTCGCGGTGGCCGGCGCGCCCGACGCGCTGGCCGTCGACGACGCGGTCGTGCGCTACAGCTTCAACCGGGCGCGCGGACCCGCGGCGGTCGACGAGACCGGCATGGCGCGCGACGCCGAGCTGTTCGCGGGCGCGCACTGGGCCGACGGCGCGTTCGGCGCCGCGATCGGCTTCCCCGCCACGGGCGCCTACCTGCAGGTCCGCGCGCCAGACGGCGATCGGCTCGACTTCGACGTGCTGAGTGTCTCGGCCTGGGTGCGTCCCGACGCGGTGGGCGGGCGCGTCCAGTACCTGGTCGCCAAGGGCCGGGGCTGCTGCTCCGACCCGGGCGGCTACGGGCTGCGGATCGGGTCCGACGGGCGGCTGGGCGGCGAGATCTGGCTCTCCTCGGACGCGGCGCTGGTGTCCGTCAGCGGGGCGGCCGCTCTCGAGGCGAATCGCTGGACGCACGTCGCGCTGACCTTCGACGGCCGAACGCTCGCGCTCTACGTCGACGGCGTTTGGGACGGTGCGACGCAGCTGGCCGCGAGCGACGTCGTGCTGGCCGCGGGCGATCCGCTGAGCATCGGCGCGCTCGTCTACGGGAGAGCGCACTTCGACGGCCTGCACGGCCGCGTCGACGAGCTGCGCCTCTACGACCGCGCGCTCACCGGCGCCGAGGTTGCCGACCTCCACGCGGCGCCCGGAGGCGAGCCCGGCCTGCTCTTCTACGAGTCGTTCGACAGCGAAGAGGGCATCGCCGCGAACGGCGGCGCGGGCGACGGCTACGCGATCGAGCCCGGCCTGCTCGGAAACGCGGTTCGGATCTTTCCAGAAATGGCCCGGCCGCTCGACTTCCCGACCGCCGGCAACATCGACTTCTCGAAGGGGGCGATCTCGTTCTGGTTCAAGCCCGACTGGGATGGGGACGTCACCTTCGAGCACTACCTGTTCGAGATGTACGACGACGTCGACCACCCGCCGCTGCAGCTGCGCAAGTGGTACGGTGGCTCGCCCGCGACGAACCGGTTCGTGTTTCGCTTCGACGGCATCGTCGACGGCGCGAACTGCACCGCGAAGCCCTGCAACCGCCAGGTCACGAGCGGCTCGTACGAGCCCGACGCGACGATGCGCTGGCGGGCCGGCGAGTGGCATCACGTCGCGGTCTCGTGGGACTTCACGCTCCCCGACGCCGAGCAGTTCATGGCGTTCATCATCGACGGGACGCTGGGCGATGCGGTCGAGACCTACCGCGTTTCGGGGAGCTTCGACGCGCCCCGCTTCGCGGTCGGCAGCCGCTTCAACGGCGCGCTCGCGGCGGACGGCTGGATCGACGACCTGCGCATCTACGCCGAGCCGGTCTTCCGCTCGCGCGATCCGAAGGCCGCCTACATCGCCGCGACGCGCGGCGATGGCATCTGGCAGGCACACGAAACCATCCACGACGCGGCGCGCGATGCGCCGCGGCTCGACGACGGGTATCGGCCCGCGGAGGACGTCTTCTTCTGGGTGACGCCGCCGTTTGCGGCCGTCTACGAGGGCAGCGTGCCCGACCCGTCCGAGGTCGTCGAAGCTGCTGGAGTCGCGCGCTACCGCGCGGCGCGGGGCGACGCGCAGACGCTCTTCTTCAACGTCTACAGCCGGATCGACCTGGAGGGCGCGACCCTCAGCATCGGCAGCCTCACGGGCAGTGGCGGTGCGATCGACGCCGCCAGCATCGATCTGCGCGTCGTGAAGAACTGGTGGCAGGCGAGCGCGGGGCACGAGCGGCGCTACTACCCGCCCGTCTACACCCCCGAGCTGTTGCTCTCGGACGACCGCGTCGACCTCGCGGGCCAGGTCTGGAGCCGCGACGAGCTGCCCTCGCTTCCCGTGCTCGGCCACGCGGTGACGGACATCGACGCCTACACGTCGAAGCAGTTCGCGATCGAGCTCGCGGTTCCGGCCGACGCCGCGCCGGGCGTCTACTCGGGTGTCGTCGGGCTCTCGGCGCCGGGCCTGAGCGAGCGATCGCTCGCGGTCGAGCTCGAGGTGCTCGACATCGCGCTCGAGGCGCCCGACAAGGATTTCATCGTCTACCACCGGGGCAACTACAGCAACGCCGCGGATCCCGACTACCTGAGCCAGCTGCGCTACGAGCAGCAGCTGCGCGACATCCGCGCGCACGGGTTCAACCGCCTCTATCTGCGCGCGAGCGACACGAGCTACTTCGACAAGGCCGCCGCCGAGGGCTTCGCCGGGCTCGCGATCTCCCAGGTTCGCGACGTCTCCAAGCTCGAGGCGATGCTCGGCCACGGCATGGAGCCGTTCTTCTACGGCATCGATGAGCCGAACAGCCTCGACGCGATTCGCGCCCAGATCGAGCGCTCGAAGGAGATCCACGCGATGTGCAGCGGCGGGCAGTGCGGCAAGGTGATCACGGCGATCACCAAGGAGTGGGCGGACCGCCTCTGGGACCCCGGCGACCCGATCTACCAGAGCGGCGAGTACGAGCCGCTCGATTGCGCCAACCTGCACGTGGCCGCGAGCGAGGCCTACCTCGGCGCGCGCCGGCGCGGCGAGCGCGCGGGCATCGCCCGCAAGGAGTACCCGCAGGTGTACTACTGGCAGATCCGGCGCGAGGATCCGCGGGTCAATCGCTACTACGCGGGCTTCCACCTCTGGCTCACGGACCTGGACGGCATCTACCCCTACGTCTACCAGAGCATCGATCTCGATCCGTACGACGATTTCGACTTCGCGGGCGGCGCGCCCTACCACGCGGCGAAGCGCGACGGGCACGCGAGCTATCCGAGCCCGGAGGGCCCCGTCCCCACCATCGAGTGGAAGGCGCTCCGCGAGGGCATCGACGACTACCGATACCTGCAGACCTGGGAGGCGCTGCGCGAGCGGGTGACGGCGATCGATCCGCCCGAGGCGGCGCGCTCGGCCGCCGCGATCGACGCGGCGCTCCAAAAATACCGGGCGGCGGACGCGCTCGAGGCGGTCGAGATCGCCGCGTACGACGCCGACCGGCAGCGGATCGCGGCCGAGATCCTCGCGCTGCAGGCGTACCTCGACTCGCAATCCGATGCGGGTCCCGTGCCCGAGCCGCGTTCCTTCCTGCTGCAAGCGTTGGGCGGCCTGGTCGTCGCGGCGCTCGCGCTGCGTCGGCGGCGGTCGCGCGGCTGATTCGCCGCGCCGTTCTGCCGCCTCGCTGGGGCCGATCGCGGCGCTGAATTACACTGCAGGTGATCGAATCGTTTGGAGATCGGCGCAGACGAAGCTGGCGCGGAGCAACAGATCCGCGCGCCGCAGACGCCGTGGAAGGGGAGCCCGGATGAAGGTGATCGTCGATCTGTGCGTCGTGCCGCTGGGGGTGGGCGTCTCGCTCTCGAAGTACATCGCGGCCTGCGAGCGCGTGCTCTCCGAGGCCGGGCTGCAGACCCGGCTGCACGGCTGCGGGACCAACGTCGAGGGCGAGTGGGACGAGGTCTTCGCGGCCATCAAGCGCTGCCACGAGCGGGTGCACGAGATGGGCGCGCCGCGCATCAGCACCACGATCGCCCTCGGCACGCGCACCGATCGCGACCAGGGCATCGACGACAAGGTGCGCAGCGTGGAGGAGAAGCTGCGCGGGTGACGCGCTGAAGGCCGCGGGTCGGGTGCGCTTCGCGCGCGAGCGGTAGGAGCCGCGGTGAGGCGTTCGGATCTGCCCTACCCGTGTGCCAGCGAGGCGAATCGCCGCTTTCGCCGGGCCTAGCGCTCGGGGGTCGATCGCTCGTTCGGCCGCCGGGGCGCGCCGGGCCGCACCCGGTGGGATGGGGTAGGATCCCGCTACATCGTTGGACCGGCGGGCGTTCGCATGCCCTGCTGTGACGCGGCGCGCGGCCGCTGCGAAGGCTCCGCGCGCTGCGAGCGCGAACGACGCGGTCCCCACGGCAACCAGCTTGGCGGAAAAGGTCTGAAATGAGCGACAAAGCCCCCTGGATCACCTACCGACCCGAACTCAAGGTCCTCGACTGCACGATTCGCGACGGAGGCCTGGTCAACAAGCA
The DNA here is from genome assembly GCA_041579295.1 of Myxococcota bacterium. Classification (GTDB taxonomy): domain Bacteria; phylum Myxococcota_A; class UBA9160; order UBA9160; family SMWR01; genus JACZVU01. The sequence continues at coordinate 19,081 of JBFGGA010000035.1, forward strand.
CCAGTTCAGCGACGACTTCGTGCGCGCCGTCTACGAGACTTGCCTCGACGCCGGCATCGATTACATGGAGATCGGTTACAAGAACGCGCCGCGGCTGTTTCCGGCCAACGAGTTCGGGCCCTGGAAGTACTGCGACGAAGAGGACCTCAACCGCGTGGTCGGGGGGCACGACGACGAGCAGACCGGCCTCAAGCTCGCCGCGATGGCCGACGCCGGCAAGAGCGACTGGAAGGACCAGATCGTCCCGCGCAGCGAGAGCGTGCTCGACATGATCCGGGTTGCGTTCTACGCCCACCAGGTCTCCGAGGCGCTGCAGATGATCGAGCACGCCCACAGCCTCGGCTACGAGACCTCCGCCAACCTGATGGCCGTCTCGGGCATCACGGAGACCGAGATCGACACCGTGCTGCACGCGATCGCGCCCTCGCCCGCGGGCACGATGGTCATCGTCGACAGCTTCGGCCACCTCTACCGCGAGCAGATCGACATGCTCTACAAGAAGTACGCGAAGGCGATGGAGGGCACGGGCAAGGAGATCGGCATGCACGCGCACAACAACATGCAGCTCGCCTTCGCGAACACCATCGAGGCGATCATCCTCGGCGCCAACCGCGTCGACGCGACGATGCTGGGCATGGGGCGCGGCGCGGGCAACTGCCCGATGGAGCTGCTGCTCGGCTTCCTGCGCAACCCCAAGTTCTCGCTGCGTCCGGTGCTCCAGCTGCTGCGCGATCACGTCGAGCCGCTGCGCGACAAGCTCGATTGGGGCCCGCTGGTTCCCTACAACATCACGGGTCAGATGAATCTCCACCCGCGCTCGGCGATCGAGTTCCTGGAAGGCGACGAGAAGAGCAACTACGTCCAGTTCTACGACCAGATGACGCGCGACGTCTGATCCCGAGCGCTGCGGATCGCGCGCGCGGCGCGCCGCCCCGCGCGCCGCTTCAGCGCAGCGCGCGCGCCCAGCAGCCGAGCAGCGCCGCGAGCGCGGCGGCGCCAAAGGCCCACTGGGCGGCCGCCGGCGGCGGGCGCCGCAGCGCGAAGCCGAGCGGGATCCCGAGCAGCGCGCCCGCGAGCAGCCCGAACAGGTGCGCCCAGACGTCGACGCGCGTGCCCGTGGTGCCGAGCATCGCGAGCAGCGCGAGGCCCGCGCCGATCGGCAGCCAGAGCGGGCGGTCGGGCTTGGCGCGACGCCAGCGGCGCGCCACGCCGAGCCCGCTCAGCAGGCCGACCGCGCCGAAGACCGCGGTCGACGCGCCCACCGACACGTGGTGGGCGCCCTGGAACCACGCGGTCGCGAGATTGCCGCCCGCGCCCGCGAGCAGCGCGAGCGCGCAACCGACGCCCCCGCCGAGCGCGCCGCAGAGCGCGCCGAAGAAGACCGCCCCCACGAGCGCGTTGGCGAGCGCGTGCGCGACGTCCGCGTGCAGGGTGAGCGCGGTCACCGCGCGCCACGCCTCGCCGTGCAGGATCCGCGCGGCGTCCGCGCTGCCGTGCGCGAACCAGCTCAGCGACGCATCGCGCGGGCCCGTGACGAAGAAGAACACGAGCAGCGCCGCGCAGACCGCGAGCCCCGCGGCCGGGCTGCCCGTCGGCGGGGGCTCCCACGCGCGCTGCGCCGCGCGCTCGCGGTTCTCGCGCTCGTAGGTGCCGAGCAGATCCGCCGCGCGCTCGGCGTCGTGGGCGCGGACGCCGAGCACGAAGCCCTCGGGCTCGCGCCGCACGCTCGGCGCCAGGCCGTCGGAGGCGAGCACGAGCGCCCACTCGTCGACGAGCTTGCGCTGCCGCGTGACCCGCACCGGAATGTCCGCCGATTCGCCGATGTCGTGGCCTCGCTCCGCGCGCCGCCGCCCGGCGCGCCGCCCGCCGCAGCGATGACGTCGCGCGCGCCGTCAGGCGCCTTCGAACCTCGCGTGGATCTCGCGGATCTCCTTGCGCAGCGGCGCGGGAAGCGGCTCGGGCCGATGGGTCGCGAGGATCTCGCGCACGTCGTCGTCAATGCGGTCGATCAGCTCGCGATCCGGGACGCGCGGCGCGCCGCTCAGCGGAAAATGCGCGCCGAAGTAGCGTGAGTCCCAGAGATTTTGACGGCAGTACTTCACGGTGTGCGGCTGCCCGAGGTAGTTGCCCTTCGGGCCGACCGAGCGCGTGACGTCCAGCGCGAGCCGCTCGTCGTCGACCCGGATGCCCTTCCAGAGCTCGCGAAGCATGCCCGCGAGGTCGTCGCAGAGCAGCAGCGCGTGCGGCGAGAACGTCATCCCGCTGTCGAGGGTGCCCAGGTAGTCGAGCGTGAGCGGCCGCGCGTAGAAGGCACTCAGCATCCCGGCCGCAATCTCGAGCACCGCGTCCTGGTTGAAGCGCCGCGCGCGGCTGGCGCCGCCGCCGCCGGCGGCCGGGGGCAGACCCAGGCTCGTGAAGACCTGGCGCGTGGCGATGGTGGCGAGCAGGTCCGGGATCGCGTTGCCGATGTCTCC
>JBFGGA010000036.1:0-21551 GCA_041579295.1 Myxococcota bacterium
AGCCGAGTCCGGGGATGCGATCGGGAATCAGATCCTCGCCCTCGGCGAAGTACGCCAGGCCGTCCGCGACCCGCGCGCGATCCTGCCCCTCCATGTCCCATTCTTTGTCCTCGAGCATCTTGACCATGCGCTCGAGCTTCTGGAGGCGCTGCAGCACGAACCCCGCCGCGTGGGCTCCGCGGATCTCTTCGATCAGCTTCCGGACGCGCTGGATCAGCGTCGCTTCGTCGATCCCGGAGGCGCGCTCGCGCACCTCCTTGATGATGCGCTTGAAGTACCGCAGGTCCTTGTCGCTGAGCTCGAAGGTGATGTTCATCGGCATGGCTCACATTCCCCGTTCTTCGCAGGTCTCGAGTCTCTGGGCTTCGCAGCGTCCCCAGACGCCTCGGTCCCCACATCGCCGAGCCTGCCGATGCAGCGACCCCGCCAGACACCGGATCCCCGGCGAGATCCGGAACCGGCCATTCTATCGGGTCCGGACCCGGAGCGGGAGGGCCGGTCGTGCGCGCCCCCTCGGGCGGCCGTCGGGCCTCCGATCGCTGCCGCCTCGCCCGCGCTGTTTCCGGGTGGTGACGCGGTGCCGCGCGCTGGCGGGGGCCCAGTTGCCCGCATGGCGGCGCGAGCCGTCTATTCCGGTTGACTTGCGTCGACCTCGGTTGCGACCGGAATCGTCGCGCGTCGGCTTTGCGCCAAAATGCACGGCCCCGGCATTGGCCGGGGCCGTCGCATCCCTGATTTGCTGCAGCCCGACGCTAGGCGGGCCGTACGTTGGTGGCTTCGGGTCCCTTGCGACCCTGCCCCGATTCGTACTCGACCTTCTGACCGTCCTGCAGAGATTTGAACCCCTCACCCCCGATGTTCGAGAAGTGAACGAACAGATCGTCCCCCCCGTCATCCGGAGTAATGAATCCGTAGCCCTTCTCGTCACTGAACCACTTCACGGTGCCAATAGCCAACTTACTCTCCTTGCTCGTTGCGTGTAGCGCGGCACTCCGATGCCCCGGCCGCCGATCGTTTCATCCTGCGTCGCTCGGGCCTTCGAGCCGCAAGCGCCGATCCTACCGGAATCGCGTGTTCGAGTCAGCAAGTTTCCACGCCTCATGTGTTGAAAAAGACCCGCGCTTTTTCGATTGCCGGATGGCTGCTCGAACCGACGGAGTCCAATCGCGTCGCGCGAGCAGCTAGACGAGATCGCCTTCGGCCGGTCCGAGGGTCTCTTCGGGAATGCGAAGGAGCGCGTGAACGAATTCGGACTTCCGGTCCAGCAACCAGGCGAGCATCTCCGTGTAGCCATCGGTTCCCGCGGTGATGTAGGCGTGGTTCTCGGGGTGATCGCCGGCCCGCCACGCCGAGATCGCGATGGCCATCGCGGCGCGAACCACCACGAGGTCGAAGACGACGGCGATCTCCTCCTCCCTCAGCGGCTCGACCGCGTGATAGCCCGCGGCGATCTCCGTCGCGACCGCGAAGGGGTCCGGGACATCGGCGATCAGCTCGCAGACCGGCACCGCGAGGTCGCAGACGAGCGGCGCGTGGATCATGTCGCCGAAGTCGATCAGGCCCACCACGCGATCGCCATCGACGAGTGTGTTCATCAGGCTGACGTCGTTGTGGATGACCTGGGCGCGCATCCGCTCGAGCGCGGGTAGCACCTGTGTTACGTGGCGATCGAATACGCGCTCGACCTGCGCGCGAACTTCGGAATCTTCGATGTACGCGGTGCGCTCGCAGAGCGACGACACCTGCGTGAGGTCCCAGAGCTGCTCGTGACGCGCGGCGGGGTGGAAGTAGCCGCGCAGCGCATGGCCGAGCCGTGCGGCGCTCGCACCGACGTCGCGTAGCAGCGCGCGGGGCCGCTTCGCCCTTCCGAGCAGCTCCCCGGGCAGGTAGGTGAGTAGGCGCGTGATGAACCGCCTGCCATCCGCGCCCTCGACCTCACAGCTCGGCGAGCCGTCGCCGGCGATCACCAGATGCGGGATCGGAAACTCCGGATTCACCCGCGCCACGTGCAACAGCGCCTGCGTCTGGAAATCGAGAACCGCCGGATCCTCGGCGGGGTTCGAGATCTTGAGCACGTACTCCCGGCCGTCCGCAGCGCGCAGGTGAAAGTTCTGATCGCGCTCGCTCGCCAGCGCGCGCGCCGAGCCGTCGACGCCGAAGAATCGCCGGGCGATCCCCTCGGCCTCGTCGGACGAGAAGGCCGGGGCCTTGACCTCGAGCACGCTCATGGATTGGAAATCGGGCGGAGAGTACACGACTCGGAAGGCTCCATACACAAGGGATGGAACCGTAGCGGATGCGAGCGCCCCGCGTACAGGGTGGTAAGCTACGGCGCCCGACGCATCGGCGACGACCGCCGCAGCGAGAGGAGACCGCCATGGCCGGAAGAGTCTTCGTCACACGACGGATTCGCGACGCCGGACTCGACCTGTTGCGCGAAGCCGGCGTCGAGCTGCGGGTCTGGCCCGGCGCCGAAGACGCCTGCCCGAGCCGGGACGAGGTGCTCGACGGCGCGCGCTGGGCGGACGTCGTGCTCTCGGTGTTGACCGAGCGGATCGACCGCGAGGTGATGGAAGCGAATCCGCGGCTGCGCGGCGTCGCGAACTTCGCCGTGGGATTCGACAACATCGACGTGTCGGCAGCCACCGAGCTGGGCATCCCCGTGAGCAACACGCCGGGTGTGTTGACGGACACGACGGCCGACCTCACCTGGGCGCTGTTGCTCTCCGCGGCGCGAAACGTGGCCGTCGGTGACGCCTACATGCGCGGCGGCCACTACAAGGCCTGGGGTCCCAACATGTTGCTCGGCGAAGACGTCTCTCCCGGTGGCGACGGCCGACGCAAGGTGCTCGGCATCCTCGGATTCGGTCGCATCGGCCGAGCGGTCGCGCGGCGCGCGCTGGGCTTCGAGATGCGCGTGCTCGCCTTCGACCCGTTCGCGCGCGACGCGATCGAAGCCGACGAACAGGCCGAATGGTCCGACCTCGACGACCTGCTGCGCGAGAGCGATTTCGTGAGCGTTCACACGCTGCTCTCAAAGGACACCCACCACCTGATCGGCGAGCGCGAGCTCTCGCTGATGAAGCCGACCGCGTTTCTGATCAACGCGGCCCGGGGGCCGATCGTCGACGAGGCGGCGCTGGTCCGAGCGCTGCGCAAGCGGACGATCGCCGGGGCGGGACTGGACGTCTACGAGCGGGAGCCCGAGATGGCGGAAGGCCTCGCGGAGCTCGACAGCGCGCTCCTGCTGCCGCATCTGGGAAGCGCGACCCGCGGCACCCGCAACCTCATGGCGACGAAGGCCGCGAGCAACGCGCTCGCGATGGTGCGCCGCGAGCGCGCGCCCAACTGCCTGAATCCCGAGGTCTACGACGGCCAGGCCTTCCGCGCGCGCTCGGCGTGAGCGCGGACGCGCGCCGCTCGACCGCGGCCGCGGGCGCATCGGGAAAGCATCCGCGGCGAGATGGAGAGTGCGCCGAAGCTGCGAGGTCGCACCGCGCGCGGCGATCAGAGGGCGTCCAGGAGGCCCTCGACCTCCGACAGGTCGACGATCACGCAATCGGGAGGCGGGCCCGGGTGCGCCCGAAGCGCCGCCTCCGGGTCGGCGACGCGGCGCGTGATCCAGGCGGTGTGGATGCCGAGTGGGGCAGCGCCGCCGACGTCCGCGTGCAGGCTGTCGCCGACGTGAAGCGCCTCCTCGGGCGCGACGTCGAGCTGGGCGAGCGCCGCTTCGAAGATCTCGGGGCGCGGTTTGCGGATCCCGACCGCATCGGAAATCGCCAGCGCGTCCAGATGTGCGCGAAACCCGCAGTCGTCGAGCAGCGCGAGCGCCATCGGCGAATGGCTGAAGTTGGAGCAGAGGCCGAGGCGCACGCGTCGCGCGAGGTCGGCGAGGACCCGCTCGTGATGCTCGGGGACGCTGACCTGGCCGCGAATCATACCCATGTGGGTTTCGGTGAGCACTCCGGGCAGCTCCGGCGCGTCGATCCCGAGCCGATCGAGCACGGCCTCGAAGCGCTCCCGCGTCGGAAGCTCCAACCCCCGCGCATGGCGGGCCTCGCGTAGCTCGCGATCGACGTCGATGAGCACGGAGAGGAAATCTTCGAAGTCGACGTTCCCACGGACCGCGATCACCTCGTAGAGCGCGCCAGCCGTCGAGGGGACCGACCGGCCCCGGATCTCGACGCGCGGCAACCCATCCATCGACAGGTCGACGAGCGTATCGAACAGGTCGAACAAGACGGCGCGCACGGTCATTCGACGCCTTCACCTCGGGGGGATTCGCTTGCAGCGGTGCGTGTGCCCTTCGGGCTCACGCGGCTAGATGAAATCCGCGATCGATGCGAGGCGATCGATCCCGGCTTCGGGAACCAGCGCAACCGCGCCGCCGAATTGCTTGACGTAGAGCGCGAGCTTCGCGGTCTCCTCGATCATGCTCGCGCGCGTCGCGGCCTTGCGCAGGTCGTCGCCGACCGCGATCAGCCCGTGATTCTGCAGAATCGCCCCGCGGCTTTCCCGCAGCGCCTCGAAGACCGCATCCGCGAGCTCGCTCGAGCCCGGCATCAGCCAGGGCACCGTCACGGTGTCGGCCAGCGCGACGGCGTCCGTGTTGAGTGGCTCGAAGCGCTGGTTGCAGATGCCGAAGGCCGTGGCAACCGGCGAGTGGGTGTGCACCGCGCCGGTCGAGTCCGGGCGCGCCTCGTAGGCGCGAAAGTGCATCCGAAATTCGATCGAAGGCGCGTTGGTGCCTTCGGCGACGCTTCCGTCGGCGCGGATCCGCACCAGGGATGCCTCGTCGAGCGCCCCCTTGAACAGACCACTCGGGGTGATCCAGATCGTCTCGCCGTCGCTCGATCGGCTGCTGACGTTGCCTCCCGTGGCCGTGAGGTGGCCATCGCGGTAGAGCTCGTTGACGATTTGAACGATTTGCTGTCGCGCCTCTCGATCGTGGGCCATGGCGCCTCCTTCGGCGGGTTCGCTCCGCGCAGGGATCGGGCGTGCGCGATGGTAACCCGGAGAACGCTCGCGGGGGGCCTTTCCCGCGCTCGCGCCGCCGTTATCTTCACGGATCGCCACAGGAGAGCAGACGATGGGCGCAGAGAGATTCGAATTCCAGGCCGAGGTCAAGCAGCTGCTCGACCTGATGATCCACTCGCTCTACTCGAATCGGGACGTCTTCCTGCGCGAGCTGATCTCGAACGCGTCTGACGCCTGCGACCGGCGTCGCTTCGAGGGCCTCACCCGCTCGGAGCTGCTGCCCGACTCGCCCTTTTCGATCGAGATCGACGTCGACCGGGAGGCGCGGGTTCTCAGCGTATCCGACAACGGCATCGGGATGAGCCGGGAGGAGGTCTCGAAGAACATCGGCACGATCGCCAAGTCCGGAACCGCCGAATTCCTGAGGACCCTCGGCAAGAGCGCCGAGCAGGAGGTCCCTCCCGAATTGATCGGCCAGTTCGGCGTGGGCTTCTACGCGAGCTTCATGGTCGCGGACGAGATTGCGGTCATCACCCGCAAGGCCGGCGAGGGTGGAGGCACCCGGTGGTCTTCGACGGGCGATGGCAGCTACGAGATCGAAGAGGCGGAGCGCGACGAAGCGGGAACGACGATCCGCTTGAAGCTCAAGCCCGCGGATGGCGACGATGCGATCGCCGACTACACCGACGAGCGGCTACTGCGGCGGATCGTCAAGCGCTACTCGGACTTCGTCGCGTACCCGATCCGGCTGAAGGTCGCGGGGGCCGATCCGCCGGCCTCGAGCCAGCCGCTCAACTCGATGAAGGCGATCTGGAGGCGCCCCGCCGACGAGGTGACCGAGGAGGAATACGCGGAGTTCTACAAGCACATCGCCCACGATTGGAACGAGCCCCTGCGGCACATCGCGACTCGAATCGAGGGAAACTTCGAGGCCAGCGCGCTGCTCTACCTGCCGTCGATCGCTCCGTTCGACCTCTACCACCGCGAGATGGCGCACCGGGGCATTCAGCTCTACGTGAAGCGCGTCTTCATCATGGACGAATGCCGCGACCTGATGCCCGAGTGCCTGCGCTTCGTGAAGGGCGTCGTGGACGCCGAGGACCTCTCGCTCAACGTCTCCAGGGAAATGCTCCAGCGCAACGCGCAGATCGAGGTGATTCGCAAGCACCTGGTCAAGAAGGTCCTCGATGCGCTCAAGGAGCTGAAGGAGAACGATCGCGAGAAGTACCGGGGATTCTGGAGCCAATTCGGGCCCGTGATCAAGGAGGGCTTGTTGGACCTCTCGCAGAAGCGCGAACGCATTCTCGACCTCGTGCTCTGCGAATCGACCCTCGAAGAAGACGGCGTGACCTCGATCGCAGAAGCCGTCGCGCGCATGCCGGAGGAGCGGAAGGTCATCTACTACCTGACGGGGCCTTCGCGAGAGCATCTCGTCCATTCACCCCACGTAGAAGGGTTCGTCGAGCGAAACATCGAAGTGCTGCTCTTCACGGATCACGTCGACGAGATCTGGCTGGAACAGAGCCCGCCCGAATTTTCGGGTAGGAAGTTCCAGTCGATCCTCAAGGGCGAAATCGACCTCGACGGCGCCGGCGAAGACGCGGGCGCCGAGGCGAGCCGTGAACAGGAGCAGGCGGAGCTCGAGCCGCTGCTGGCCGCGCTGCGGGTGGGTGTGCAGGATCACGTGAAGGAGGTGCGCGTCTCGAACCGCCTGACCACGTCGCCGGCCTGCCTGGTCTTCGACGAGGGCGATCTGTCGCCCCAGATCAGCGAGTTGCTGCGCCGCTCCGGGCAGCAGGTCCCCGAAGCCAAGCCGATCCTCGAGGTCAACCCGGCGCATCCGCTGCTCGCGAAGCTCAAGGCCGTCTGCGACGCGGACGCCAAGGATCCGCGGCTCGCCGACTACGCGGCGCTCCTGTACGGCCAGGCGATGCTCGCGGAAGGCGGCCAGCCGGCGGACCCGGCGGCCTTCAGCCGCCGGGTCGCCGATCTGATGCTCGAGACGCTCTGAGGCCCGCGCGAACAGCGGCCATCGCAACGCCCGCAGCTCCCACGCGAGCGAATCCGGAGGATTCGCCGCCAGGAGCATCAACCCGAAGGGTTGGTGCAACGCCGCAAGCGAATCCGGAGGATTCGCCGGTTAGCGGCTGCGCAGCGCGTCGCGGATTTCCGTGAGCAGAACCTCTTCCTTGCTCGGTTCCGGCGGCGGCTTGGGGGCCTCTTCTTCCTTCTTCTTCGCGGCGTTCATCAGCTTGATCACCATGAAGATCGCAAACGCGACGATCAGGAAGTCCAAGACCGTGTTGACGAACACGCCGTACTTGACCGTCACGGCCTCGGCGTCGGCGGTCGCCTCCTTCAGGGTCACCGCGAGGTTCGAGAAGTCGACGCCTCCGAGCAGCAGTCCGATCGGAGGCATCAGCACGTCGCCCACGAACGAAGACACGATCTTCCCGAACGCGCCGCCGATGATGATGCCGACTGCCATGTCGACGACGTTGCCGCGCATCGCGAAAGCTTTGAATTCCTGTGCCATTCCCATGAAGCCTTCCTCCCGTGGGCGATCGATCGCTCTGCGTCGATTCCCGAAATTGAACCGGTGGACCCTACCATCGATGCGGTGGTCGCTTCTAGCGGGAATCCGCGCCCGGCGGCGCCTTTCCGCCAGCGAACTCGCGAGCCGTGCGATCGCCGATCGCGCGCGGTGCAACGCGGTTTTGCGTGGGGCTTCCACCTCGGGGAGCCTTCGCGCGCGCGACGCGGGCCCGCGCGCGGCTGCCGCGCTTGCGAAGGCGCGCCGCAGCCGCTCAGCGCACCTCGAGCCAGTAGGGACGCGCGGCGGGCTCGGAGCCCTCCAGTGTCTCGATCTCGATCCGGTAGCGGCCGGCCGACAGCCAACCGCTCTCGATCTGGACGCGCACCCGGTTGCGGTCGGTCGCGAACACCATGCCCGACAGCGCCAGCTCTCGACTTCCGTCCATCGAGACGATCCGCGCCGGCTGCGCGCCCGCGCTCGGCCGATCGGCGGGAAGGATCAGGTCGAGGGCCAGCGGGCGATCGCTCGAGAGTTCCCGGGCAGCGATCGAGGAGGTCTCGCCCGCGGTCAGCGCGAGGATCGCGCGTGCGACCTCCGGCCCGCGCACGTCCACCGCGGGCTGGGAATCCACGCCCTTCACGCGGATCGATCGCATCACCGACGCGTCCCCGCTTGCAGCGGTCGGGTCCGATGGATCGGTTTCGACGACGCTGAAGGAGCGCAGCGCGGCGATGACCACGAGCACCACGCCGAGCCAGAGCGCGAGGCGGCCGAGCTTTCGACGATTCCGATCGGGGGCCTCACCGCACATCGCACGAGAAGTCTAGGCCCCATCGCGAAGCGCCGCACAGCGCGGTCGGCGCTCGGCCGCATCCGTCGAGCACGCTGCGCCGCGGTCTTGCGCTACGAATCGGCGCCGAGCGGATGCGGGCCGCGCGGCTCGCGCCAGACGAAGGCGCGCAGCGCGAGGGCTGCCGCCAGGTAGACGCCCAGCACCACGCTGAGCACGCAGTGCCCCCAATCGTAGGCGGCCTCGGAGGACGGCAGCTGGATGACGACGCCAAACGCGATCCACGTCAGACCGAGCAACCACCACATCCGCCGATCGCTCGCGAACAGGAAGGGCACGAGGCTCAGCAGCACGTAGTCGTACACGGTCGCCTGCAGCAGAGCGAAGATCCATACGAGCCCGACGAACATCGCCTCCCCCGAATCTCGGGCCCGTCGCAGAAAGAGCAGCGAAAGGGCGACGAGTGCGGCCGCGGCGACGCGGTAGCCGACGACGTTCTCGGCGAGCTTCGCGGTGACCTCGGCGCTCCAGTCGATCGGCTTCGCACGCTCCGCGATGACCTCGAAGTTCGTCTCTTCCGAGTACATGAACGGGTATTTGAGTCCGATCGTGTTGTACGCGTACGATCGGTTGTGCAGCGCCGTGTTCTCCGCGAAGTCGATCCACACGTTCTGATCTCCGGGCCCTCGCAGCAACGACGTTCCCGCGAGGAGGATCGACCCCGATATCGCAAAGCTCAGATAGAAGCGCCGCCGCTCGCGGAGCAGGCGCCGGCGCTCCGGGCGAAGCAAGTCGCCGAGGAACAGCGCGGCCGCGAGGAAGAAGGGGAAGATGCGCAGATGCGTAGCCACGGCAAACAGCAAACCGGCGGTCGCTCCGCGCCCTTTCTGCAGGGCCACGAGGCCCAGTGCGAGCGCGAAGAAGTGCAGATAGCGCAGGTAGCTCCCGCCGACCGTGATGTAGTCGTTGAGCGGATTGGCACCGAAGGCGATCGCGAAGAGCAGACCCCACTGCGCGCCGAGCGCCTGCGCGATGATCGCGCTCGCCGCGACCACGAGCGCCAGATCGGACCACGACACGATCTGAACGAACTGCTCGGTCGACAGGAAGGGTTGACGTACGAGGGCGCCGTTGATCGCCGTGGTCAACGGCGTCCCGTTGTAGCCGTGATCCTGCGCCCAGCGCGAGTCGCGGCGATCGAAGATGTACTCCGCGCGAAATACGGCGATGTCGTCCTTGAACTCCTGCCAACGCTCGGGTGTGAACCGGCCGACGATCTCGTCTTTTCGCTCTACGATGCTGTCCTTTCGAACCAGGCTGTAGTCCTCGAGGGAGCGCACCGGAACCATCGGCCGATAGGCGCGGAAATCGTCCTCGTAATCCGCGATCGTATGCGCCTCGTAGAGTCCGTAGTAGCCGAGCTCGCGGAAGTACTTGGGCCCGATGTAGTAGACGTAGAAATCGACGCTGCCGCGCCGGTCCAAGCCGCGCTGATAGCGAAGGAAGTTGGTGTGCGCGGCCAGCGCGAACGCGGCCAACGCCAGCAGCACCCAGGCCGAATGCTTGCGGAGGATGCCGAAGCGCGCCTGCAGCCACATCCAGCCGAGCCACAGGGCGATCACCAGGATCACGGCTTCGACGTTATGCGGCGACGGCATTCGGGCGAGGTAGTGTACAGCACATCCAACGGCGGTGCATGACGAGCGGCACTCGCATCGCTGGAGATCCAGGCGGATGCCGTGTAAGAATGCGCACCGGATCGGCGAATCCTTCGGATTCGCTCGATCAGGGTGGAGCTGCGGATGAGGATGGACTGATCGATGGACGCTCGCCCGACCCGCGCCCACAGGGCCCTCGTCCATGGCCTCTACTGCCTCTCGGGCGCGGTGAGTCTCGTCTACCAGGTCGCGTGGTTCCGCATCTTCGTCGATCGCTTCGGGTCGACCACCCTCACCTTCGCCCTCGTCGTGACCAACTTCATCGGCGGACTCGGTCTGGGCGCGCTGATCAGCCGGCGCGTCTCGGCCTGGGTCTCGTCCCGGCTCGGCGCCGCGTCCCGGCTGCGGGTCTACGGCGTCCTGGAATTGTGCGTCGCCGCGGCAGCGCTGCTCACGCTGGCGCTCGGCGCCATCCCCGCGGATCTGTGGGGGACCTTTCCCTACGAGCTGCGCGACGGAATCTTCCAGCACGGAATCGCCTACCGACTGTCACGCATCCTCATCATCACGCTGTGCGTCGCAATCCCGTGCCTCTTCATGGGAATGACGTTTCCGCTGCTGTGCAGCGCCTTCGAGGAGGAGAGCCGCTTCCCGTCGGCTCTCTACGCCTGGAACACAGGAGGCGCCTGCGCGGGCATCCTCGCGTTCGAGTTCGCGCTGCTGCCCGTCCTGGGCCACAGTCGCGCCTTCGAGCTGGCCATCGCGTTGAACGCGTGCATCGGCCTCGCTTTTCTCGCCATCGGTCGCGGCGGCCGGCCGGTGTCACCGGCGCCCGAGAAGACGGCCGGAGATTCGAAGCGCGCCAACGAGGGCGTCTCGGTGCTGATCGCGGGCGCCGTGATCGGTGGCCTGCTCACGGGTGTGGTGGAGGCCGACGTCTTCAAGCACATCCGCTACACGGGCTTCCGCTCGGAGGCCGCGATGCCGCTGATCTCGTTCTGGGCCATCCTCTCGATCTTCCTGGGCAGCTGGACGGTGCGCGCGCTTCCCCGGCTCGGGCTGCGCACGATCGCCATCCTCTATGTGTTCGCAATCGCCTATTACGCACTCGTGTGGCGGCATGCACCGGCCCTGGACGAAGCGATCATGCGCTGGCAACACCGGGGCGTCGATCCACAGGCCCTCGGCGATCAAACCCAATTCATCGGTTTCTACGTGAGACACTCCGATCCGCTGGGCCTGCTCGTCTTCTTGGGGCTGACGATCTTCCCACCGTTCTATCTGTTGTCTCTGCTGCTGCCGGCGGTGTGCAACCAGCTGCAGGGTGCGCGCCGGCATCTCGGGCGGGCCTACGGCCTCAATACGGTCGCTTTCTGCATCGGAATGGTGGGCTTCACGTGGGTCGCTCCGCGGGTGAACGCCTTCTACTCCTTCAAGCTCGCGCTCGTCGTGCTGGCCGCCGCGACCGGCCTGCTGCTCCTGCTCGGCACACGCCGGCGCCGCGTCACCCTCTGGAAGCCGCTGCTCGCGGTGGCCGCGGTGGTGGCGGGATGCGCGTTCACGCCACGCGACTTCGACCGCTCGCTGTTTCCCGCCGACAGCCCCGCAGCCACCGGTCGGATCCGCGCGATACGCAGCAATGGCGACACCACGACCTTCGTGGTGATCGACCGCAATGGGGATTACTCGCTCTACTTCGACAACTTCAACATGTCCGGCACGGGCATGAGCGGGCAGCTCTACATGCGCCTGATGGCGCACTTCCCACTGCTCGCCCAATCGGACCCGCGAGCCGCTGCGGTGATCTGCTTCGGAGTGGGAAACACGGCTTCAGCCGTCGCCCGGCACGCGTCGATCGAGCGCATCGACATCATCGACCTGAACGATCAGGTCTTCCACACGGCGTCCGAATTCGCCGCCACGAACCACCGGGTGCATCGGGACCCGCGCGTGCGGCTCATCCACGACGACGGGCGCAACTTCCTCGCACTGACGGATCAGCACTACGACCTGATCACCAGCGAACCCCCGCCGCCCACGCACGAAGGCGTGTATCGGTTGTACTCGTTGGAATACTACAACGCCGTCGCCGACCGACTGACACCGAACGGGATGATGACGCAGTGGCTGCCCACGCGGCAGATGCCGGATCGGTCGATCCAGCTGGCGATCACGAGCTTCATCGAGGCGTTCCCGCATTCGCTCCTGTTCGTGGGCCATCGCTACGACTTCATCCTGCTCGGTAGCAAGGCGCCGATCGATCTCGCGACGCTCGAACGCCGCTTCGAAGCCGCGGAACCCGAGCTGCGGGAAGAGCTCGCGAAGCTGCACGTGAACAGACCCATCAACCTGCTCGCGCGCATCGTCAAATCCGACCAACAGCTGCGCGCGGAATACGCTGGCCTGCCGGTGATCAGTGACGAGCGACGCGATTGGGCGTATGCGCGCTTCGATTTCGCAAACCCGCCGCGGATCCGCTACGACCCGATCCAGTTGCTCGGGCATCTCGATGCGGAGCGGCTCGAAAACAGCGCGTTGCTCGCCAAGACGCTGACGCACGCCGGCCTGCTGCGCAGCTTCGTTCAGGACTTTCCGCTCAGCACGCTCACGGGGCTCACGGGCGAGAGCGTCGGCGCGGTGCGACTTCACGACGCGGATTGGAATCGCATCTATCGACTGAATCGTCGAGCCGCCGAGCTGAGCGCGCGAGGCCGTCGACACGAGGCCATCGCGCTGTACCGGGAATCGCTCGAGCTCGCCGACGAGCAGCTGCACATCCTCCGCACCATGGCCCAGCTCCAGACGGAGGTGCTCGACCATCGGGCGGCCGCCGACAGCTGGCGCCGCTGGCTCGAGATCCTCCCCGACGAGGCGGCGGGCT
This sequence comes from Myxococcota bacterium, assembly GCA_041579295.1. Lineage (GTDB taxonomy): Bacteria > Myxococcota_A > UBA9160 > UBA9160 > SMWR01 > JACZVU01. Next base: position 12,843 of record JBFGGA010000036.1, read on the forward strand.
ACATGGCCCTGGGCGGCGCATTGGCACGGCTCGGTGACACGGACGCGGCGATCGCGGCGTGGAGCGCGGCGTCCGATCGGAGCTCCGACGACTTCGCCGCGCAATCCACCCTCGGCCGTTGGCTCTTCGAGGTCGGAGCCTGGGAGGCCGCGGCGCGCGCCTGGGAGCGCGCGCTCGCGGCGGCGCCCGGCGCCGCGGAAGCGCGCGCGATCGGGCGCGAGCTGCGCGAAGCCCGAAACCGCGCTCGCCAGGGCCCCTCTCCGACGCCGCGCTGAGAGCACCACCCCCGCAAGCCACCGCCAAGCGATACGGGACAACGCAGAATTGGGCCCCGCCAGCTCGGACCTGTCGCGAGACAGTGGCTCTGCGCGGGCGGTTACCACCGCAGCTTCAAGATCCCCCGCATCGCGTCTTCGAAGGCCGCGTCGTCCATGCTGGCGCGCGCGCTCAACACGAGCTCCGCGTCCTTGCCGACGGGCCAGCGCAGCGCCTGCCGCTTGCCCTCGACGGCGTCCGCGATCGCGACGCCGACGATCTCCGGGCCGGGCCGCTCTCCGCCAATCAGCGCGCTGTCCGAACCCGCCCACGCGCGCTGCAGCTCGTCGTAGGGCGGATCATCGGTTCCGAAGCGGGCCGCGTTGTCGCGAAACGACGACCGCACGAAGCCGGGCTCGATCACGACCACGCGAATCCCGAAGTGCCCGAGCTCGAAGTGCAGCGCCTCGGAGATCCCCTCGAGGGCGAACTTGCTGGCCGAGTAGAAGCCCATCAGGGGTGCCGCCGCGCGCCCCGCCATCGATGAGACGTTCACGATCACGCCGCTTCGCCGCGCGCGCATCGCCGGCGCCACGGCCTGGATCATGCGCACGGCGCCGAAGACGTTGGTCTCGAACATCCGACGAACCTCGCCGAGCGGGACCTTCTCGATCGGACCGTGCGCGCCCCAGCCGGCGTTGTTCACCAGCGCGTCGAGCTCTCCGGCCTGCGCGATCGCCGCGGCCACCGACGCGTCGCTGTCGACGTCGAGGGCGAGCTCGAGGGCGGCGCCGAGGCCCGCGAGGGCCTCCGGGCGGCGCGCCGTCGCGACCACCTCGTGTCCCCGCCGCGCCAGCTCGATCGCGGCCGCGCGGCCGAATCCGGTCGAGCAACCGGTGATCAAGACCCGCATGCCACCTCCAAGGAATCTCGAGCAAGCCCCCGGGACCAATACCATCTCGCGGCACGGCACGCGAAGCGCCTGGCAAGAACCCACCCGAAGCGAGATTTGAAGCCCGAGCGGATCGCTCGCATGCCGCTGTAACGCGCCGGACCGCGCCCGCCCCGAGACGGGCGCACGAGCGCGATTTCGCCGCAGGCTGCGCGCCGCCTACATGAAAACCGGTTGAGTAGTGGATGAGCCCGTCCGAAGATACCGCGTGAGGGGATCGCTCGTGTCCGAGTCGCTGTTCGAATTCGTCGCTGCAGAGCTTCAGAAGCGAAGCGAGCTCGAGGACCTGGAAGCCCGCGGCACCGTCCGCCTGGCCTTGAAGTCCTCGGGCCTGACGGCCCGAGAGGTCACCAAGAAGCAGATGACCGTCGTCCTCGAACAGGTCCTGCCGCGCGAGCTGCAGCTGCGCGGCGTGGACAATCCGGACGGCGTCTGCCGGGATCTCTCGCAGGCCGTCAAGGGATTCGAGGGCGGGGCCGGCGACGCGTCCAGCGCGTCACCCGAGGACGTGTTCCGCCGACTCTCTCGGAGCTGAGCCCCCTGTCGGGACCGCAGCGCGAATCGCCCGGGCGCGCCGCCGCGCGGCGACGCGATTGGCTATCGAGGTCGGCCGATCCGGCCGCTAGAATGCCGTTGCCCCGGCTGGCCTCCGCCCCCCGCCCGCCCGACCTCCGGATTCGTTCGGTTGCGTCCGGTTGTAGACGGAATGATCGGTGAACCACGAACGAAGCGCAGACGACGACAAGCGGCTCGCCGCTGATTCTCGGGCCGCGGAGCTCGCGCCCGGAGACGTCTTCGAGCACCGTCACATCGGACCGAGCGACGGCGAGATCGCCGAGATGCTCCAGCGCGTCGGCTGCGCGAGCCTCGACGAGCTCGCGGACGACACCGTGCCCGCGGCGATCCGCCTCGCGCAGCCGCTGCGCCTGACCGGCCTCGAGGGCCTGCCGCCGGGCGAGTTCCAGCTGATCCAAGAGCTCCGGAAGATCGCCTCCCGAAACCGCGTCGTCCGCTCGTGCATCGGGATGGGCTATGCGGACGCGATCGTTCCGCCGGTGATCCAGCGCAACATCCTCGAGAACCCGGGCTGGTACACCCAGTACACCCCCTACCAGGCCGAGATCTCGCAGGGCCGGCTCGAGGCGCTGCTGAACTTCCAGACGATGATCGCGGACCTCACGGGCCTGCCGCTCGCCAACGCCTCGCTGCTCGACGAGGCGACGGCCGCCGCCGAGGCGCTCGGGATGTGCGTCGCGATCGCGCGGGGCCGCAAGCGCGGGTTCTTCGCGGCGGCGGATTGTCACCCGCAGACGCTCGGCGTGTTGCGCACGCGCGCGCGCTCTCTCGGGATCGAGCTCCACGAGGGCTCGGTCGACGCGATCGACTTCGACGCCTGGGATCTCTGCGGAATCCTGCTCCAGTATCCCGCCACGGACGGCCGAGTGGAGGATCACCGCGCGCTGGCGGCGCGCGCGCACGCGGCGGGCGCGACCGTGGTCGTCGCGACCGATCCGCTCGCGCTCGCGCTGCTCGCGCCGCCCGGCGAGTTCGGCGCGGACATCGCGGTCGGCTCCGCGCAGCGGTTCGGCGTCCCGATGGGCTTCGGCGGGCCGCACGCTGCGTTCCTCGCGACCACGCAGGCCCACGTGCGCAGGATTCCGGGCCGCATCGTCGGGGTATCGTTGGACGCGAACGGCGACCCCGCCTACCGGCTCGCGATCCAGACCCGCGAGCAGCACATCCGCCGCGACAAGGCGACCAGCAACATCTGCACCGCCCAGGTCCTGCTCGCGATCATGGCCAGCATGTACGCCGTCTACCACGGGCCCGAGGGGCTGCGGCGGATCGCCCGGCGCATCCACACCCTCGCGGCCGCGCTCGCGGCGGGGCTGCGCGCCATCGGCTGCAAGCTCGGCGATGGACCGCACTTCGACACGCTGCGCGTCACCCCCAACGGGAAGGGCTCCGCGGCGGTCCTCGCCGCGGCGCTCGAACGCGGCTACAACCTGCGCGACTTCGCAGACGGCAGCCTCGGCGCATCGCTGGACGAGACCACGACGCCGGAAGATGTCGCGCAGCTGATCGCGGCCTTCTCGTCCGAAGCGAGCCCGCGCGTCGACGTCGCGGCGCTCGTCGACTCTGCAGAGCCCAATCTCCCGGCCGGGCTCGCGCGCACCAGCGACTTCCTCTCGCACCCCGTCTTCCAGCGCTATCGCTCCGAGCACGAGATGCTCCGCTACATCCGCCGCCTCGAGTCTCGCGACCTCTCGCTCACCACCTCGATGATCCCGCTGGGCTCGTGCACGATGAAGCTCAACGCCACGAGCGAGATGCTGCCGATCAGCTGGCCGGAGTTCGCTCGCATCCACCCTTACGCGCCCGCCGATCAGGTGCGCGGCTACGCGGCGATGCTCGAAGATCTCGCGACCTGGCTCGCGGAGATCACCGGGCTGCCGGCGGTGTCGCTGCAGCCCAACGCGGGCTCGCAGGGCGAGTACGCGGGCCTGCTCGCGATCCGCCGCTACCACGACGCGCGCGGCGAGAGCGGTCGAAACGTCTGCCTGATTCCGGGCTCCGCGCACGGCACCAACGCCGCGAGCGCGGTGATCGCGGGCTTCCGCTGCGTAGCGGTGCAGACCGACGCGCGCGGCAACGTCGACGTCGACGACCTGCGCGCGCGCTGCGACGAGCACGGCGGCGCGCTCGGCGCGCTGATGCTCACCTACCCCTCGACGCACGGCGTCTTCGAAGCGCGCGGGCGGGAGATCTGCGACCTCGTCCACGAGCGCGGCGGCCAGGTCTACCTCGACGGCGCGAATCTGAACGCCCAGCTCGGCCTGACCTCGCCCGCGACGATCGGCGCGGACGTCTGCCACCTGAACCTCCACAAGACCTTCTGCATTCCGCACGGAGGCGGCGGACCGGGCATGGGGCCGATCGCGGCCGCCGAACACCTGCGCGCGTACCTTCCCGGCCACCCTCTCGAAGGCCAGGGCGCGGTCTCCGCGGCTCCTTATGGAAGCGCGGGCATCCTCCCGATCAGCTGGGTCTACATCGCGCTGATGGGCGCCACGGGCCTGAAGCGCGCCACGCAGGTCGCGATCCTCAACGCCAACTACATGGCGGCGCGACTCTCCGAGCACTACGAGGTGCTCTACCGCGGAGAGACCGGGCGCGTCGCGCACGAGTTCATCATCGACTGCCGGCACTTCGAAACTTCGGCCGCGATCGGCGTCGAAGACCTCGCCAAGCGGCTGATGGACTTCGGCTTCCACGCGCCCACGATGAGCTTTCCGGTGCCGGGCACGCTGATGATCGAGCCGACCGAGAGCGAGTCGAAGGCGGAGCTCGACCGGCTCTGCGACGCGCTGATCGAGATCCGCCGCGAGATCGCGGAGATCGAAAGCGGCGCGCTCGACCGCATCGACAACCCGCTCACGGGCGCGCCCCCCCCCGCGGCCGCGGGGTCGGCCGACACCTGGGAGCGCGGCTACGCGCGCGAGCGCGCCGCGTACCCGCTCGGCTGGGTGCGCGCGCGCAAGTTCTGGCCCGCCGTCGGCCGCATCGACAACGCCTACGGCGACCGCCACCTCGTCTGCACCCGCGCGCCGCTCGACGATCCCGGCGACTAACGCACCCGGCTATCCTCTCTCGTACTCGTGGAGGGGCGATGGCGAGCAAAGACGAATCGAGCGGAGCGCGCGAGCCGCAGGGCGAGCGCTGGGTCGAGCGCTGGATCCTGCCCGCGCTGCGCGACACCGCGCTGCTGCCCGTGGTGCTCGTGGTGGCGGGGCACGTCGTCGCGTTCACCGCGCCGATGCTGATCTTCGCGCTGCGCGACCGAAAGGTAGGCGCGCAGCTCGCGCTGTTGGGATTGCTCGCGCTGACGATCGGCTGCACGCGCTTCGAGATCCGCACGCGCGGCCGCCCGGGCCTGCTCTCCGGCTGGGTCGGGGGGACCTGGCTCGCGGCGCTCGCCACCGCCTGGGTGTGCCACCGCTACGCGCTCTTCTGAGCCGCGTTCGTTAGGTCTGCAGCATCCGGCGCGCCCGCTCGGCGAACGCCTCGGTGGCCTGCTCGTCGTCCGCGATGTCCTCGCGCGAGACCGGCACCTCGACCCCGCGCAGCAGCGCGGGCCGCTGCTGCATCGCGCCCATCCAGCGCTCCAGCTGCTCGAGCCCGTCGAGCGAGACGCCCGACCAGCTGTGCGTGCGCACCCAGCACCAGTTCGCGATGTCGGCGATCGAGAAGTCGTCGCCGAGCCACTCGCTCTGTGCGAGGCGCACGTCGAGCACCTCGAACAGCCGCCGCGACTCGTGCTGGTAGCGGTCGATCGCGGGCTGGATCTTCTCGGGGAAGTAGCGGAAGAAGACGTTCGCCTGCCCCATCATCGGGCCGATGCCGCCCATCTGGAACATCAGCCACTCGAGCACGCGCGCGCGCGCGCGCCGCTGCGTCGGCAGCAGCCGCCCGGCCTTCTCGGCGAGGTAGATCATGATCGCGCCCGACTCGAAGACCGGCAGGTCGCCCTCCTCGCGGTCGACGATCACCGGGATCCGCCCGTTGGGGTTCAGGCGCAGGAAGTCGGGCTTCTTCTGCTCGAGCGCGGAGAGATCGACGGCGTGCACCTCGTAGGGGATCTCGAGCTCCTCGAGCGTGCACGAGGCCTTGTGGCCGTTCGGTGTGGATGCGGTGTAGAGGTCGATCACGGGGGGCTCCTGTTGGTGTCACTGGGGCAAAATGGGGCTCGAGCGCAGACCATAGCCGCGGCCGCGATTCCCACCAGCGCCCTTCGGGGGGCACCCGCAGGAGCCGACTTCGGCGCGCCGCGAGCTCCGCGTGCGAGATGGACGCGCACTGCGCGCGAGGCGAACGCCGATCGCGAGAGAGGGACACCCGATTCGCTCGCGGAAGCGACCGGGCGCCGTGATACACTCTACGCAAAGTTGGTTCGCTCTCGATCGAGGAGTATTGCCGATGGAGAGGGTTCGAATCGCTACCTGGCTGGCAATCTGCGTCTTGCCGGTTGCCGCGATTGCCCTCGCGCAAGAAGCCGACTTCGACGGCGACGGAGTCGAAGACCATCTCGACAACTGCTCGGATGTCGTCAACGTCGATCAGGACGACAGCGACGGGGATTTCTGTGGAAACCTATGCGATGCCGACTACGACGACGACGGCAGGGTGGGCTTTCCCGATTTCGGCGAATGGATGTGGGCCTGCACCTCCTTCCCGGGTGGCGGCGGTCGCGAGGAGATGTGCCACTTCGAACCGATCGCCGGTTGCATCCCGTGCTCCTTCCCGAACTTCGGCTTCGTGATCGGCAGCTTCGGCTCGGTGCCCGGCCCGTCGGGAACGACGCCCGGAACCGTCGCCTGCCCGTAGCGATCGGGCAACGCGAGGCATCGCCGGGATCATCGAGAGCGCGGGTTTGATTCGCGAAGTGCCTGGTCGAAGCGGCGCGCGGCGCTGCGAGTCGCGAAGCGTCGTCGCGATGCGGGGCATCCGAGCGCCCGGGAACAGCGGCAGCGGGAGCGCGAACGCGGCGGGAGCCGGTCTTGCGACCGCTCGAGCGCGAGCCCAGCGAGCGAACCGAGACAGCAACGCATCGGGAGCGCCAGCCGGGCGCTCGGATACCCGCGCCCCGTATCGAGGGAATCGCGCGGCCGCTTGAGGACCATCTCGGGTCGGGGCGCAGAATTCGATCACATGCGGTGATTTGGCTACGCGGCACGCGAGGCGGGCTCTATGCTCTCGCGCGTGGGCGCCAACGCGCGGATTCCGGTCGCAGTGGTGTCGGGCTTCCTGGGCTCGGGCAAGACGACGCTCGTGCGTCACCTGCTCGCGGACGCGCAGCGCCGCGGCCGTCGCGCGGCCGTCGTCTCCAACGAGTTCGGCGAGCTCGGGATCGACGGCGCGCTGCTCGACCGCGCGGGCGACGACTACGTCGAGCTCTCGGGCGGCTGCGTGTGCTGCCGGCTCTCGGACGCGCTCGTCGAAACCCTACAGGGGCTCCGCGAGCGCGTGGATCCCGACCTCGTGATCGTCGAGACCTCGGGCGTCGCGCTGCCGTTCGACGTGCAGCTCAACCTCTGGCGCGAGCCGATCGCCGACTGGATCGAGACCGACGTCGCGGTCGTCGTGGTCAACGCCGAGCAGCTCGCCGAGCGGCGCGACCTCGAGGGAACCTTCGCGCAGCAGGTCTCGTCCGCCGATCTGCTGCTGCTCAACAAGCTCGACCTCGTCGCCGAGCGCGCGATCCCCGGGCTCGAGGCCGCGCTGCGCGCTATCGAGCCCGAGGCGCCGCTGGTTCGCGCGGTGCGCGCGCAGCTCGATCCCGCGCTGCTCTTTCCGCCCGATCCCGACGGCGCGCGCGCGCGGCGCCGCGAGCCAGTCGATCGACACCCCCACCACCACGAGCAGTTCGCCACCGAGGAGCTGCGCGTCGAGCCGGGCGCCGATCCCGACGCCGTGATCGCGCGCGTGCGCGCGCTCGCGCCACTGCGCGCCAAGGGCTTCGTGGTCACCTCCGAGGGCACGCGAATCCTCCAGGGCGTCGGTCCGCGCATCGAGCTCGCGAAGCTCGACTTCGCGCCGCCCGCGGCGCTGCTCGGTCGGATCGTGCTGGTGCGCCGGAGCGACGCTTGAGCGAAGCGCCCCCCGCACAGCCCCCGGCCGCGCTCGGCGAGCGCGTTCCGAGCGGCGGCACGCGCGATGCCGGCGAGATCCTCGACCGCTTCGTCGCGTGGCTCGGCGACGTCGGCCTCGACCCCTACCCGCACCAGGAGGAGGCCTTCATCGAGCTGATGGCGGGGCGCCACGTGGTGCTCAACACGCCGACCGGCTCCGGCAAGTCGCTCGTCGCGATCGCGCTGCACTTCAAGGCGCTCTGCGAGGGCGAGCGCTCGTTCTACACCTGCCCCATCAAGGCGCTCGCGAGCCAGAAGTTCTTCGAGCTCTGCGATCTCTTCGGCGCGGAGCGCGTCGGCATGCTGACCGGCGACGCGTCGATCAACCGCGACGCGCCGGTGATCTGCGCCACGACCGAGGTGCTCGCGAACATCGCGCTGCGCGAGGGCGCGCGCGCGCCGATCCGCTACGTCGTGCTCGACGAGTTCCACTACTACGGCGACCGCGAGCGCGGCGTCGCGTGGCAGATCCCGCTGCTGCAGCTGCCGCAGACGGTCTTTCTGCTGATGTCCGCGACGCTCGGCAACACCGCGGCGATCGAAGAGCGGCTGCGCGCGCGCAGCGGGCGGGAGGTCGCCTGCGTGTACTCGGAGGCGCGCCCGGTGCCGCTCGACTTCGAGTACCGCGAGACGCCGCTGCACGAGACCATCGAGGCATTACTGGAGCGCGATCTCGCGCCGATCTACGTCGTGAACTTCACCCAGCGCCAGTGCGCCGAGCAGGCGCAGGGCCTGACGAGCGCGCGCATCGCGACGCGCGCAGAGCGCGAGCGGATCGACGACGCGCTCGGCGGCTTCGCGTTCGACTCCCCC
>JBFGGA010000037.1:0-21445 GCA_041579295.1 Myxococcota bacterium
GACTTCGGTGTCTTCCAACAGCAATTCGTTGCGGGAGCGCCGGGGCCGGGCCAGAGCGCCGCTTGCGATGGGAACTGACGTGCATCGGGAGGATTCGCACTAGGAAGCAGATCGGCGGGGCGTAGCGGAGATTCGGCTGAAGTGGTCACGGTTGAGCAGAGCGGAGCGAGGTGGAAATGAGGCCGGGCATGAAATGGGTGCTGGCGTTGGCGTGCGCATTGGTCCATTCCGGCGGTGCGCTCGCGGCACCCTCCTACTCGATCGTGAACGCACCCGCGGACGTCCAATCCGGTGACTTCTTCACCGTCGATGTCGTACTGGATCTCGATGGCAACACGTCGGCGGGGCACGAAGTCTCCGTCGGTTTCACTCCGGGCGCGCTGATCGTCGACGACGCCATCGAATCGGGCGCGCCGCCGTACGAATTCAACCTCAGTCCGGGGGTGCGCTCGATCGACAACGGCGCCGGTGTCGTCGAGCAAATCGAAGCCGCGGCACTCACGCCGGTCGCGCCGGGGGCGCCATTCGTCGTGGGTCAGATCACTTTCCAGGCCGGTGACGTGGGCCAGGCGACCATCATCAATTTCTTCGATGTCGGTGCGGGCGTCCTCGACGACAACGGCCAGCCGATCCCCGGTGTGACCTTCAACGGCGCCAGCGTCAACGTGATCCAAACGGCCACGCCCACGCCGACCGCAACGCCGCAGCCAACCACTGCGTTCTGCGATGATTTCAATCGCACGGGCCCCGCGCTCGGTCCGGACTGGGAGGTGAAGACGCCGGATTTCGAAATTCAGCAAGACCAGCTCGCCGAGGTTGCGGGGGTCAGCCACCAGACCGCGCAGGTGCTCTGGACCGGTTCGACGGGAACCCCGAACCAGTTCGGGCGCTTCCGGGTGACGACGCCCGGAGACAATTCGCAGGGATTCATCTTCCGCAGCAGCGCGACGAGCGGCGCGGTCGGACCCCACTACGAGATTCGCGTCAAGGATTCCGATGTGCGGTGGGAGTACGTGTTGGACGCCAACTTCGTGGACCGACCGGATGCGTGCACGCTTGCGAACCCGGTTCAACCCGGGGACTGGTTTGGTGCGACGATCACCGGAACCGGGAACGGCACGCTCGTGGAGGTGTTCGTATCGGCGCAGGAGCTGGGCTCGAACCCCAACACCTGGCCAGCTCCCGCCTGCGCGCTGACCGGCGATCCGCCCACGCCCGTCGACGTGGGCGGGCGCGTGGGCGTCCGCTCCTATACCTCCAACCAGACACTGGATACGTTGCTGGACGACGTCTGTCTGGGCGCGTTGCCTGCAACGCCAACCGCAACACCCACCGCCACGCCGACAGCAACACCCACGGCGACCCCGATAGCAACACCCACCGCGACGCCAACCGCAACGCCCACGGGTACTGCGACGGCGACGCCAACCGCAACGCCCACCAGTACTCCGACGGCGACACCCACGGCGACCCCGACCGCCGCACCCACCGCGACGCCAACCGCAACGCCCACGGGTACTCCGACGGCGACACCCACGGCGACCCCGACCGCCGCACCCACCGCGACGCCAACCGCAACGCCCACGGGTACTCCGACGGCGACGCCAACCGCAACGCCCACCGGTACTCCGACGGCGACACCAATCCCGACGGCCACGGCGACACCCGCGGCCACACCGAGCCCATCACCCACGCCGACGCCCGAGCCGGGCCTCGCCGTACAGCTGGCGGTGGGGCTGCTGGGGTTGTTGCTGCTCGACAAGCGGCGTCGCCGCACAGCTCGCCGCGATCCCATTTGAAACTCGTGCCGAATCGGTGAGTTCGCCGGCGCGCGTCCGCTGGGCTCGGGCGCGATCTGCGCTCAGCCCGCCGGGACGCCGCCGCTGGCCTTCTGGTTCTGGCTCTCGTCGAGCCCGAGCATGTTGAGGTCGATCAGGACGAACGCGAGCAACCACAGCCAGGCGTCCCAGGAATCGATGAACGCGCTGTACACCGTCCAGTAGATCGCGTCGAACAACAGCACGAGGTAGAAGAAGCCCTTCCAAATCATGATGATCTTCAGCCTGCGCGGCGTGAGCTTCTTGGCCTGTTCGAGCGAGACCTCGATCTGGAACAACAGCACGATGACCAGCCATGCGCTCGCGTTGAGCACATCGATCCAACCGAGACGTTGCAGCGCCATCATGTTCGTCTCGGTCGCGATCAGATTGTCGGTCGGACTCCTGAAGAGATCTTCCTCATCCAGTGCCGCACAGTTTTCGTGCGTGAGCTCGATGGGTCTGGCCTCCGGACTCGCGTAGGCGAAGTTGGTGTTCGCGAAGTGGCAGGCGGATTGCGGTTCGAGGGGCTCGAAGTCGTAGACGTCCATCAGATTCGCCGCGTAGCCGTACGCGGCGTAGACGAGGACCAGGTAGCACGCGGTCGTCAGGCCGGCGATCGCCCACTTGCGCGTGCCGCCGAGCGGATTCCTCGACTGCGCGGTCGTCTCCAACTCGAACAGGAGGATCAGAACCATCCAAGCCACGTAGTCGATCGTGACCGCGAAGGCCTCCAGCGCGTCGAAGACCGTGGAATCCGACGCCAGATAGAGGTAGGCGGTCACGTCTTCGTACAGGTAGTAGACGAGATTCCCCAGCAGGATCAGGAAGATCGCAATCTTGAAGATCCGGAAGCCAGACGCTTTCGTGAGCTTGAAGCGCGCGGATTCGATCGATGTCATGATCCGCTGTTCGGCAACAAGAGCGATTCTTCCCGACGCGACGCCATGCGACCTTTCACGGACGCGGCCCTGGTGCCCCCGGGAGGACTCGAACCTCCGACGCACGGTTTAGGAAACCGACGCTCTATCCTCTGAGCTACGGGGGCGTGGAAGGGGAGGCTACTGTAGGCGCGCGCAATTGCGAATCGACCGGCCCGACGCGTTGGCCGTGCGTCGCGCGGCGGCGCTCAGCTCGACGGGAGTCGACGCGCCTCGCGCCACTCGGCCACGCGCTTGCGGGATTCCTCGAGCTCGTCGCTCGAGAGCGCGGCTTCCGCCAGCGCGCGCCAGCGATCCGAGCCGTCCGCATCGCTGAGCGCAAACCACATGTGGGCCGCGACGGGGTCGCGCGTCACGCCCTGGCCGCTGAAATGCCCGATCCCGAGATGGATCTGGCCCAGGCCATCGCCGCTCTCGGCGGCCCTTCGGAACCACGCCATCGCCTCGGCGTCGTCCCGCTCGACGACGCGACCCTCCGCGTACAGCGCGCCCAGATTGAGCTGGGCGGGCACGTAGCCCCACTCCGCGGCGCGCCGGTACCACGCGATGGACTGCGCGGCGTCGGGGTCGACCCCGAGCCCTTCGAGATAGGCGCGACCGAGCTGGTTCGCGGCCACCGGATCGCCGGCTTCCGCGGCGCGCGCGTACCAGCGCACCGCGGCCGCGAGGTCTCGCGCGACGCCCTCCCCCACCTGATGGAGCACCGCCAGGCTGAGCTGGGCCTCGGTGTGCCCGCGCTCGGCGGCCCGCTCGAGCCAACGCGCCGCTTCCGCGAGATCCGCCGGCGTGCCGATTCCATTCGCGTATTGGAGCGCCAACGCCACCTGTGCGTCGGCATCTCCGCCCGCTGCGGCGGCCCGGTACCACGCCAGCGCACGCGCGGGGTCGGCCGCGACGCCGCGCCCGCGCGCGTACGCAGCGCCGCAAAGGCGCTGCGCGCTCGGGTGGCCCTGCTCCGCCGCCGCGCGCAGCCAGCGAAGCGCCTCGGCGGGGTCCGCAGCGACGCCAGCGCCGCGCGCGAAGCGCACGCCCAGCTGGAACCGCGCCTCGGCGTTGCCACCGTCGGCGGCCCGCTTCAGCCAGGCGAGCGCCTCGTCGAGCCGCGGCGGCTCGAACGACAGCCAGAGCTCGGCCAGCGCGAGCTGCGCGTGCGTGTGGCCGCGCTTCGCGGCCGCGAGCAGGAGCGCCTCGCGTTCGCCCGCTCGCTCCGGCTCGACCCGACCCCGCGCGATGAGCTGCGCGAGCGCGTACTGGGCTTCCGGATGCTCGGCCGCCCTGCGGTACCAGCGCGCGGCCAACGCGTCGTCGGCGCTGCCGTCCAGGCCGAGCTCGGCGCGCCGTGCGAGCGCAAATTGCGCCTCGGCGCTGCCGAGCCGGGCCGTCACGCGATCCCAGCCGTCCGCGTCGCACGCGAGCGGCCCCGACGCACAGAGCGCGACGAGCAGAGCGGTGCGCGCGGCGCGCGGCCTGATCGCGCGACCTCGCGAGAGTGCGATCGAAGGCTGGCGGTAGAAAGTCTTCACGGCAGAAAGAGCAGCGGGTCGAGTGGTCTGCGCCGGCGCCGGACTTCGAAGTGAACGTGGGAGCCGCTCGCGTTGCCAGTCGAGCCGACCTCGCCGATCACCTCGCCCCTCTCGACGAAGTCCCCCTTCGAGACGCGGTTGCGCCGGTTGTGGGCGTAGACGGTCGAGTAGTGGCCCTCGTGCTTCAAGATGACGACGCGCCCGTAGTCTCCGAGTCCTCGACCGCTGTGGATCACGCGGCCCGCCGCGGCGGCGACGATGGGCGTGCCGGCCTTCGCGGGGATGTCGATGCCGTCGTGGCTGCGGCCGTTGCGCCAGCCGAAGCGCGAGCTCAATCGCCCGCGCACCGGCCAGATCAGATCGATTCCACCGTCGCCTGGATCCGCCGAGCCCGCGCCGTGCACCGCGAGCGAACCTCGGGCGGCCGCGCGCTTGGCGCCGGGGATCCAGACCTGCTGCCCCACCTTCAGCCGCGTCACGTCATCGATGGCGTTTGCGCGCGCGATGGCCTCGACGGAGACGCCGTAGTAGCGCGAGAGCCGATAGAGGTTCTCACCGGGTTTCAGGACGTGCACCACCCCGGCGCCATCCCGGAAGTCCGGGGTCGACGCGCAGCCGAGCGCCAGCCCGAACCCCAGGCAGAGCGCGAGGCGCGCACCGCGGCCCGCGTAGGCGGTCAGGCGGCAGCCCATCCGTGCGTACCCAGCAGATCGACGAAGCGACACGGGCCGAGGTCTTCGCGGCGGAAGTTCCCACGGCCGTCGCGGCGCACGCGGATCAGCTTCTGTTGGCCCCGCGCGCCGAAGGGCCCGACCAGGCGGCCTCCAGGCGCGAGCTGCTCCAACAGCGGACGCGGCACCTCGGGCCCCCCCGCCGTGACCACGATCGCGTCGAACGGCGCGTCGGCGGGTCGGCCCGCGCTGCCATCGCCGAGGTGAACCACCACGTTGCTGACCCCGAGGCGATCGAGGTCGATGCGGGCGCGCGCCGCGAGTCGGGGAATCCGCTCGATCGAAATCACCCTCGCCACGAGCCGGGAGAGCACCGCGGCCTGGTAGCCGGATCCAGTGCCCACCTCGAGCACGATCTCGGCGCCCAGCGGCTCGATGGCCTGCGTCATCGCGGCGACAGTGCTCGGCGCCGAGATCGTCTGACCGGCCCCGATCGGCAGCGAGAAGTCCCGGTAGGCCTGCCCGCGGAGCGGCTCGGGGATCAGCAGGTGGCGCGGAACCCGCGCGATCGCCTCGAGGACGCGCTCGTCCCGGATCCCGAGCGACCGCAGCCGCTCGCTGAGCCGGCGTCGCGGCAGCTCGAGTTCAGCCCGCTCGGCCGGGCTCGATCGGCTCATCGGACTCCCCCATCGACCCCGCAGCTTAGGCCTCAACCCCTTGGATTTGCAACGCGACCAGCCCGCGCGCGCAGGGCCGCCCGAGCCGGCCGAGCGGGGGTCGGCGGCGGTCGTCTCGCGGCGTGCTCTATGGGCGAGGTCGGCTCGCATGGGCGCGCGAGCCCGGGCGGCGCTCAGTGGTGGCCGAGCGGATCCGCGAACGTGTAGCGGACGGGCCGCATGATGAGATGCTCCATCGAGTCGTCCAGCTCCGTCGGGCGGGTGATCGCCACGAACGGCGCGACCCCGATCGCCCAGAGCGCCGAGCCGAATCCGATCATGATCAGCCCGAGCGGGCGCAGGATCAACGCGTCGGCGACGATGTTCGTCTTGCCCCGATTCTCGAGCTCCTGGCCGGTGATGGCCGCGGCGGGCGCAACCTGGACCACGAGCAGCGTGACGGTGATCAGTACGGCAGAGAGTCTCTGCAGAAAGCGGCGCATCGGCGATCCCCCTCAGATGGCGACGGTTCGTGCCCGGGGTATCGGTCGAACGGCCCGCGGGATAAAGCCTTTCCAATCGCGCGGAAGTTCGCGGTGCTGTTCGTGAAGTCGCTCGCGAATGCGAAGCTCGCGCGCAAAGCGCCGCGGTTCGCTGAGCTTTTCGGATTGGAACGATTCGCGCGGCGATCCTTGGTCGGGCCGGCGAGATTCGAACTCGCGACTTCTTGACCCCCAGTCAAGCGCGCTACCAGGCTGCGCTACGGCCCGACACCCCGGCACGAGTAGCGGCTGGGGGCCCTCCTGTCGACGGCGGGAGGGCCGGGGATCGGGGCGCGTGGGGTCCGCGCGGATCGGAGCGTCACTCGAAGCTGAGGAAGCGCCGCTCGGCGTCGATTTCGATCGTCCGCTCGATCACCCGGCCGTCGGGCATGCGCACGCGGAACGCGTGCTCGCCCGCGAACAGCGGGACGTTCGCGAGGGGCGTCTCGCCGAGGTCGATCCCGTCGACCTCGACGTTCGCCCAGGGGGTGGCGTTGATCTGCACGGCCAGCGGCCCGACGGGCGCGGGCGGAGCCGCCTCGCCGGCCGCGGTCGCCGTATCGCCAGGCCCCGCTGCCGACGCCGGCCAACTCTCGGCGCTCGCGAGCGGGGCTTCGACCTCTTCCTGCGCGACCCGAGGATTCGCTTCCCTCTGCTCGGCCGGCGTGGGCCTCGAGGCGGCCTCGGCTGCGGGCTCGGAAAGAGCCGCGCTGGCGCGCGTCGGCGGGCCAGCGGGAATTGGGGCCCGGGGCTCTGGCGCGGGCTCGACGCTCGCGACGGGCTGGGGCTCGGCGAGGATCGCGCGGATCGCCGGAATCGCGACGGCGGCGAAGGCCACGAACAGCGCGCCGAGCGCGATCGCGGCCCGCGAAGGGGCGGGTGCGCGGCGCGGCGGCTCGTCTGCGACAGGCGACTCCCAGCTGGCGCCCGATCGATCGTCGGCCAGCGCGCGCTCGCCCCGATCTCGCGCGAGGTTTTCCTCGGCCCGGGATCCGCGGGGTTCCGCTGCGCCGGCTGCGTCCCGCTCCTGGGCTGCGGTGTCGGCGGATCCGCGCGTCGCGGCTTCGCGGGATTCCTGCGCAGCGGGCTCGCCGTCTTCGGGCGGCAATTCGATGCGATCCTCGGCGCGGCGGCCCTTCGCGGCGGGCTCGCCGCCGGCGCCGACGCGCACCGCGACGCCGTCGGGCTGCGCGCGCCGCTGCGCGACGCGGCGCTCGTCGGGCGGCACGCCGAGCGTGGGTGTCGGGTCGACGGGCGGGGCGGGCGCGGCCTCGGGCGCGCGCCCTCCAGCCGCCGCCGCGTCGATTGCCTCGCCGCCGTCGGCCGCCGCGGGCGCCTCGCGCAGGATCTCCGACGCGGCCGAGTGAAGGCGCCTGGGGATCCCTGCGGAGACCCGATGCAGCAGCCGGACGATGCGCTCGTCGAAGCGCGCGCGAATCGAATCGGGCGCGCGCGCGAGCGCGAGTCGCCCGTCGATGTACTTGCGCGTCTCGCTCTCCGTCATCGGCTCGGTCAGGTGGACGATGTCGAAGTTCGAGCCGATCGCCGCGATGACGCGGTTGCCACTCGGGTTGTCGGTGGCGGCGAGCGCCAGCCGCAGGCGGCCGTCCGCGCGCTCCACGAGCTCTCCCAGCCAGCGCGCGGTCGCGATCGGCATCGCGCCCGCGTCGTCGATCGCGAGCAGCAGCGCGGAGCCGCGTTCGCCGAGCGCGCTCGCGAGCGCGCGCAGCGCTCCGACGGGGTCTTCGGAAGCCGGCGAATCGAGCACCTGCAGCGCCCAGCCGCAGAGCTCCGCGGGTGGCAGCGCCGCGTAGGGGAGATAGGCGGTCTGCATCTCCTGCGAGACTTCTTCCGCGAGCAGCTGGAGCAGCAGGGTCTTGCCAAGGCCGGGCGGGCCGATCAGCGCGGTCGTCTTGGCGGGATTGCGCGCCGAGCGCAGCAGCCGCTTGCGCGCCTCCTCGGTCGCCGCGCGCGGCACGTAGACCGCGGGATCGGGCGTGATCGCGAACGGATCACCCGGCCTGCGCCCCGTCGAATGCTCGGTCATCGCACCCTCGAGCCCCCGTGGTCGACCACGCGACAATGTCGGCCGCGGCGGCGGATTTGGCCAGTCGCGGCCGCACAGCCGCCAGTCGGCGGCGTTCCTCGGACCTTCGGCCGCGTTGCAGCTGCCAATCCCCGGCGCGCCTCGGACCTTCGGCCGCGTTCCGGCCGCCGACGGTTTCCACTCCTTGACCCTTCGGTCGCCCCCCGCCTACTCTTTCGCCCGTTCGCCGCAGCGCCGAGCGGTCGAGCGGGGCGAGTACGCCCCGCTCACCCCGCCGGGAGGAGGTCTCGTGGCCGGCAACCTGGTTCGGATCCGCGTGAGGCTCAAGATCGGGGAGAGCCGAATGGCGGCCTCCGACGACCCGCTCTACCTCGGGCTGCACGGCGGGGATGGCCGCGAGTTCCGCCTCGAGCTCGCATCTGGCCACGCGCGCCGACGGGGCCACGAAGACGTCTACGTGCTGGGCCCGCCCGACGATCCGGAGGCCAACGTCGAGCACCCGGAGTTCAACGACCCCACCTCGCCGCCGATCGACACGGCCTCTATTGTGGGCGTCTACCTGCGCAAGGGATTCGAACCGATCCCCAACGTGCGCGGCGTCGGCGAGATGGACGACCGCCTCGAAATCGCCGAGGCCGAGATCGAGCTCGAGTCGGAGGGCGCCCCCAAGGCGACGCGCTTCCACCGTGTGGGGCCGATCTGGCTCGGCTTGATCGCGGGGCTGCGCTTCGAGCTGCCGCGCTGCGAGCAGGCCTGACGCGCGGCGCCTTCCGGCTGGTGCGTTACCGGGCACTGGCGGGGCCCAGTTGCCGTGGCTGAGGCGCTAGAGCATCGCGCGGATGGCTTCGAGCTCGGAGCGGATCTTTCGATAGCGCGAGCGGTGATCGGTCTCGATCGCGAGGTTGCCCGACTCGAGCGCGCGCTCGGCGCCGAACTCGCGCAGCTTCTTGCGCGCGCCGGCGATCGTGAAGCGCTGCTCGTAGAGCATCTTCTTGATCAGCAAAATCATGTCGATGTCGCGGCGTCGATACAGGCGCTGCTTCGATCGCGATTTCTGCGGCGCCATCCAGCGAAATTCGGACTCCCAGTAGCGCAGCACGTAGGGCTTGACGCCGGTGATGCGGCTGACCTCGCCGATTCGGTAGTAGCGCTTGCTCGAGGCTTCCGCTCCGGACGCTGCGCTGTCCTTCGACTCGCGCTCGCGGTGCTGCCCGTTGCTTTCGTCTGCCAACTGCCCCCCCAGTTCGGTGCCCACTCGCCCGCTCGCGGGCGGATCCGCTGACTCACTTCTGGGCCGACCGGCTCGCCGATTGCCCTCCTACCCGTCTGATCCCGCGCGGCCCTTCGGCCGCGCTTCGACTGCGCCGCCACTCGCCGCGCCCGCTGCGCGCACGCCGCTAACGCAACTGGCCGGGCCCGCCCCCGCTGTCGCCGCCCATCGCGGGCGGCTCTTCGTTCAAGAGGTTCTTTAGCACGAGACTCGGCTTGAAGGTCAGGACTTTGCGCGCCTCCAGGAGAATTTCCTGGCCCGTCTGGGGGTTGCGGCCCTTGCGGGAGTTCTTGCCGCGCACCACGAAGTTCCCGAATCCCGAGATCTTCACCTTCTCGCCCTTGGCGAGCGTGACCTTGATCGCATCGAAAACCTTCTCGACCAGCTCGGCGGACTCCTTCTTCGAGAACCCGACCTGTTCGTAGATCTGTTCGACGATGTCAGCCTTTGTCATACGCGTTCTCCCCTTGATTCCCGCTAGCGGAGTTCTCCGTTGAACCGATGCGCGAGCATCTTCACGATCCGATCGGTGGTCTTCGTCACTTCCGCGTCCTTGAGCGTGCGATCGAAGCGCTGGAACACCAGCCGAAACGCCAGACTCGTGCGCCCCTCGGCGATTCCCTCCCCCGCGTACCGATCGAACAACTCCACCGAAACCAGGTCCTTGCCACCCGTCTTGCGAATCGCCTCGAGCACCTCGCCCGCCGCCTGCTCGGCGTCCACGACCACCGCGAGATCGCGCCGCACGCTCGGCTGCCGCGAGACCTCGCGAAACCGAACCTCCCGCGTGGGCAACGCGACGAGCGCGTCGAGCTCCAGCTCCAGCGCCGCGCAGCCGACGTCCAGCTCGAAGGCCGCGGTGACGTCGGGGTGCAGCTCGCCGATCGACCCGACCACGACTCCCCCCACTTCGATTGCCGCCGAGGCCCCCGGGTGAAGCTCGGGCGGAGGGCTCGTGCTCGGAAACGATGCCATATAACCCAGCTGGTTCAAAAGCTTTTTTGCGATGCCTTTGAGCCGGAAGAAGAGCGGAACCGGGGCCGGCGCCTCCCAGAGCCCCCGGTCCTCGCGCTCCGCGATGGCCACCGCGAGGCCCAGCGGCTCCGCCGGCAGGTCGCCCCCCCAGCGCGACGGGCCGCGCTGCGCGCGAAACAGGCGGGCGAGCTCGAAGACCTCGATCCGCCCGAGCTGGCGGCTGCGGTTCTGCTGCACGAGGCGCAACAGCGAGGGGAGCAGGGTCGTGCGCAGCAGCGGCTCGTCTTCGCGAATCGGGTTCGCGAGCCTCACCGCGTGCCGCCGCGGATCGTCGGGCGCGAGCCGCAGGGCGTCGAGCCACGCGGGATTCAGGAAGGGCAGCGTCTGGCATTCGACCAGACCTGCGGCGACCAGCGCGTCGCGCGCGCGCTCCGCGAGCCGCCAGCTCCGCGGCCACTCGACGCCGCGCAGCCGCCCGCTCGGCTCCGTGACCGGGATCCGCTCGTAGCCGTAGATGCGCGCGACCTCCTCCGTGAGGTCCTGGTGGCGGTGCAGGTCGGTGCGATGCGACGGGATCGCGCACACCAGCGCATCCGCTTCCGCGAGCGAGCAGCGCACGCCGACGCGCTCGAGCAGAGCCGCCATCTCCTGCTTCGAGAGCGAGATGCCGAGCAGCTTGTTGGCGCGATCGGTCGGGAAGCGGATCTGCTCGGTCACCTCCGGGGGCGTTCCCTCGGCGACGACGCGGCCGGGCGCGACCGCTCCGCCCGAGAGCTCGGCGATCAGCCGCGCGGCGCGGTCGGCGGCCCGCGCGACGCCGAGCCGATCCACACCGCGCTCGAACCGATACGAGGCCTCCGTCTTGAGCCCGTAACGCTTGGCGCCGAGCCGCACGCGTCCCGGATCGAAGTGCGCGCTCTCGATCAGCACGTCGGCGGTCGCGTCGCCGACCTCCGTGTTCGCGCCTCCCATCACGCCCGCCAGCGCGATCGCCCGCTCGACGTCCGCGATGACCAGGTCCTCCGCGCACAGCTCGCGGGTCTCGCCGTCGAGGGTGACGAGCTTCTCGCCGGCCGTGGCGCGCCGCACCACGACCTTCGCGCCGCGCAGCTTCGCGAGGTCGAAGGCGTGCAGCGGCTGGCCGAGTTCCAGCAGCACGAGGTTGGTGACGTCCACGACGTTGTTGATCGAGCGCAATTGAGACGCGGCGAGCTTCGCGACCAGCCATTCGGGCGACGGGCCCACGCGCACGCCGCGCACGATCCGCGCCGCGTAGCGATGGCAATCTTCGCGGGCTTCGATCTCGACGCGGATCGCGTCCGCGGCGGGCGCCCCCGCCTCGGGCGGATCCGCTCCGGGCACGCGCAACTCGCCGCCGAACAGCGCCCGGACTTCGCGCGCCAAGCCGAGCAGTGAGGCCGTGTCGCCGCGGTTCGGGGTGACGCCGAGTTCCAGCTCGCGTTCGCCCGCCGCGATCACCCCCGACAAAGGCGAGCCCACGGGGGCATCGGCGTCGAGCACCAGGATGCCCTCGTGGTCTTCGCCGAGCGCGAGCTCGCGCTCCGAGCAGATCATCCCGTTCGACGTGACGCCGCGGATCTTCGTGCGCTTCAAGACGGTGCCGTCGGGGAGCCGCGTCCCGGCCGCCGCAAACGCGATCTTCTGGCCCGCGGCGACGTTCGGGGCGCCGCAGACGACTTCGACCGGCTCGCCGTCGCCGACCTCGACCTGGCAGACCGACAGCCGATCCGCGTTCGGGTGCCGCGCGCACTCGCGCACCCGGCCGACCCGGAACTGCGAGAGATCGGGCCCGCGGGCCTCGATGGAGACGTCCTCGAAGCCGCTCAGCGTGAGGCGCTCGACGAGCTCCGCATCCGCGGGCAGATCGATGAATTCCGCGAGCCAGGCCAGGGAAACGCGCATCAGACCTGCTCCAACACGCGCAGGTCGCCCTCGAAGAGCAGCCGAATGTTCGGGATGCCGTAGCGCAGCAGCGCCGTGCGATCGACGCCCATCCCGAACGCGAAGCCCTGGTAGCGATCGGAGTCGATTCCGCAGTTCTCGAGCACCTGCGGGTGGATCATCCCGCAGCCGCCCCACTCGATCCAGCCGCTGTTCGAGCAGATTCCGCAACCCTTTCGATCACAGAGCAGGCACGCGTAGTCCAT
The DNA here is from genome assembly GCA_041579295.1 of Myxococcota bacterium. Taxonomy (GTDB): domain Bacteria; phylum Myxococcota_A; class UBA9160; order UBA9160; family SMWR01; genus JACZVU01. The sequence continues at coordinate 12,611 of JBFGGA010000037.1, forward strand.
CTCCGCGGAGGGCTCGGTGAACGGGAAGTAGTTCGCGCGGAAGCGCAGCTCGATCTCGCTCTCCATCAGGTGACGCCCGAACGCCTGCAGCACGCCCTTCAGATCGCCGAAGCTGACCTCCTCGTCGACGAGGAAGCCCTCGATCTGGTGGAACATCGGGTAGTGGCGCGGGCTGAGGTCGTGCCGGTAGACGCGGCCCGGCGCGATGAAGCGGAACGGCGGCGCCCGGCCCGCCATCGCGCGAATCTGGACGTTCGAGGTGTGGGTTCGGAGCACGTTGCCGCCTTCGACGAAGAAGGTGTCCTGCTCGTCGCGGGCGGGGTGCAGCTTGGGGATGTTCAGCGCCTCGAAGTTGTGATACTCGGTCTCGACCTCGGGGCCCTCCTCGATCGCGAAACCCATCGAGCCGAAGAACTCCACCATGTCGCGAAACACGCGCGTGACGGGGTGCAGACGGCCCGCGCGCGGCTCCTCGGCGCCCGGCAGGGTGACGTCGAGGCGTTCGGCGCCGAGCGAGCGCTCGCGATCGCTGCGCTCGAGCGCGCGGCGCCGCTCGCCGACCGCCGCCTCGATCCGCTGCTTGGCGGCATTCGCGAGCTTGCCGACGCGCGCGCGTTCGTCGTCGGCGAGCGCGCCGATGCCGCGCAAGACACCGGCCACTGATCCCTTTCGGCCGAGGTAACGCGCGCGAATTTCGGTGAGCGCCTGCAGGCTCTCGGCCGCGGCGATCTCGCGGCGCGCCGCCTCCTCCAGCCGCTCGAGATTTTCAGCTCCGGCCGGCATCGACGGTCGGGCCAGCTAGCGGGATTGCGATTTGGCGAGGTCGGCGAGCGCGCCGAAGGCCTGCGGGTCGCTCACCGCGAGCTGGGCGAGGATCTTGCGATCGACCTCGACGTTCGCGCGCTTGAGCCCGTTGATCAGCCGGTTGTACGACAGGCCGTTCTCGCGCGCCGCCGCGTTGATGCGGGCGATCCAGAGCGCCCGGAAGGTGCGCTTGCGCTGCTTGCGGTCGCGATACGCGTAGCGCCAGCCGCGCTCGACCGCCTCTCGCGCGGTCTTGAACAGCTTGCTGCGCGCGCCGTAGTAGCCCTTGGCCTCGTTGAGGATGCGATTGCGCCGCCTGCGTGCGGCGACGCCTCGTTTGACCCGCGGCATGTGACTCCCCCTTCTTCGCTTCCGACGGTTCGAAAGACCGCGAGCTACAGGTACGGAACCATCTGCTTCACGCGCTTCTCGTCGACCGGATCGACGAGATCGTCCTTCCGCAGATGCCGCTTCCGCTTCGGTGACTTCTTCGTGAGGATGTGCTGCTTGTTCTTGCGCGTCCTCACGATCTTGCCGGTGCCGGTCTTCTTGAACCGTTTGGCGGCACCGCGATGGGTCTTGACCTTCGGCATGCTGAACCTCTCTTCGTTTGCCCGCTGACTCGCTTCGCCCGCCCGCAGATCGCTCCGCGGCGATTCGATCAGTCGCTCCTCTCGCCCTTCGCCGCCTGCGCGCCCTCGGCGGACCGAGCCTTGCTCTTTTCCTCTTCCTTTCCCTTTTCCTTTTCGTCGTGCCCCGCGGCCTCGTCCGCTTCGGCGGCCTTGCTGCTGGCTTGCGCGCGCCGGAGCTCGGCGATCGCCTCGCGATTGGGCACGAGGATCATCGACAGAAATCGCCCTTCCATGCGCGGCGGGTTCTCGACGTTCGCGATGTCGCTGAGCAGCCCCGTCACGTGCTCGAGCTGCCGATAGCCGAACTCGCGGTGAACCATCTCGCGCCCGCGGTACATCACCGTCACCTTCACCTTGTCGCCGTCGATCAGAAAGCGCCTCGCGTTCTTGAGCTTGAAGTCGAGGTCGTGCTGATCGGTGCGGGGCCGCAGCTTCACCTCCTTGAGCGAAGCCGTGTGGCCCTTGTTCTTCCCCATCTTCTTCTTGCGCTCGTACTTGTAGCGCCCATAGTCCATGATCCTGCAGACCGGGGGCTTCGATCCAGGGGCGACCTCGACGAGGTCGAGGCCCACTTCCTGTGCACGCGCGAGCGCGTCCGATGGGGACATCACTCCGAGCTGCTCGCCATCGTCGGCAATCACGCGGATCTCCGATGAGATGATCGACTCGTTCATGCGCGGTACATCGTCCTTACTCCCAGCTTTCCGAATGTCGGCGATACCTCAATCCTCCGCGCGCGATACGCTTCGTTCGCGCACATTCGCGGCGAGCTCGCTGACCATCACGTCGAGCGCAACCGCCTTGTTCGACTGCTTCGACTCCTGCCGCCAACGCGGCGTGACCGTTCCATCGGCCGCTTCCTGATCGCCCACCACGAGCATCAGGGGAATCTTCTGGATCTCGGCTTCGCGGATCTTGTATCCGAGCTTTTCGTTGCGGGTGTCCAGAAAAACCCGAATCCCGGCACCCGCGAGCGCCGCCTGGACCCGCTCCGCGTACGCCAGATGGCGCTCGGCAATCGGTAGCAGAGCGACCTGAATCGGCGCCAACCAGAACGGGAAGTCCCCGCCGGTCATCTCCGTGTAGAGCGCGACGAAGCGCTCCAGGGAGCCCAGGATGGCGCGGTGGAGCATCGCGGGCTGGTGGAGCTTATCGTCTCGCCCGACGTAGCGCAGCCCGAAGCGCGCCGGCATCGAGACGTCCACCTGCAGGGTCGCGAGCGTCCAGGCCCGGCCCATCACGTCGCGGTAGTCACACTCGATCTTGGGGCCGTAGAAGGCCGCTTCGCCGGGCTTGATGGAGCACGGGTAGCCGGCGCGCTCGACGGCGTCCGCGAGCTGCTGGCCCGCGTGATCCCACTCGGCGGGGTCGCCGGTGAACTCCTCCGGGCGCGTGGAGACCGCGATCTCGGCCGCCTCGAGCCCGAGCGCGTCGTAGATCTCCCGCGTCAACGCGAAGAAGGCGTCGAGCTCGGCGTCCACCTGCTCGGGCTCGCAGAAGACGTGCGCGTCGTCCTGGGCCATCGAGCGGACCCGCGAGAGGCCCGTGAGGGTGCCGCTGCGCTCGTTGCGGTGCAGCCGGGAGAACTCCGCGTAGCGGATCGGCAGCTCGCGGTAGGAGCGTTTCTGGGTCGCGAAGAGATGGCAGTGCCCGGGGCAGTTCATCGGCTTGAGGCCGAGCTCCTCGTCCTCGTCGCCCTCGAGCAAGAACATGTCGTCGCGGAAGAGGTCGTAGTGGCCCGAGGTCTTGAACAGCTCCGTGCGAAACAGCTGCGGGGTCATGACCTCCACGAAGCCGTACTTCGGGTACAGGGAGCGCACGAAGTCGACGAGGCCGTTGTAGAGGATCATGCCCTTGGGCAGGTAGAACGGCGAGCCGGGCGAGATCCGGTCGGTGAAGAACAGCTCCAGCGCGGCTCCCACCCGTCGGTGATCGCGGCTCTTCGCCTCCTCGATCCGGGCGAGGTGCTCGCGCAGCTCCTTCTCGGTCGCAAACGCCGTCCCGTAGATGCGCTGCAGCATCGGATTGCTGTCGTCGCCGCGCCAGTAGGCGCCCGCGGACTCGATGAGGTTGAACGCGCCGATCTGATCCGTCCGCTGCACGTGCGGGCCGCGACACAGATCGGCGAACTCGCCGTGGCGGAAGATCGTGATCTCCTGATCCTCGGGGATGTCGTCGATGCGCGACACCTTGAGCGCCTCGCCGCGCGCCGCGAAGAACTCCGCGGCCTCCTCTCGACCCATCACCTCGCGCGAGAACTCCGATTTCTCGGCGATGATCTTCCACATCTCCTTTTCGATGTTCTCGAGGTCTTCGGGCGTGAACGGATGCTCCACGAGGAAGTCGTACTGGAACTTCTCGCTGTGGTCGGTGCGGCCGACGTCGACCTGCGCGTCCGGAAAGAGGCGCTTGACGGCGTCCGCCATCACGTGCTCCGCGGAATGGCGGATCACCTCTCCGGCCTGGGGGTCGTTTCCGGTGACGATCTCGATCGACGCGTCGGCGCCAAGCGGCGTGCGCAGGTCCACCAGGCGGCCGTCGATGCGGCCCGCCAGCGCCGCGCGCGCGAGCCCGGGCCCGATCGCCTGGGCGACGTCGAGGACCGTGGAGCCCGCGGAAACCGCCAGCTGATTGCCATCCGGCAAGCGGATCTGGAGTTGACTCATCGGTGCTGGCGGTACATCAGCGTTCGCAATCCCGAGCGGCTGGTCGACAGGGCGGCGGCTCCTCGGCCGACGCGCCCTCTCGACGGTGCGTTGGTTGGCACGGGCGGTTTCGAACCGCCGACCTCCGCCGTGTCAAGGCGGCGCTCTCCCACTGAGCTACGTGCCATCGTGCTCCCTAAGGACGCGAATTCAATACCGTTTTGGGCTTCGGGTGTCAATCGCATCGGCCTCTTCCGAGCGCTCCCAGGGCGGCCGCGTCTCGTAGAGCTCCACGCGCACGCGCAGCTCGTCGGCCTCGACGCTCAGCGGCTGCAGGTCCATGCGCTCGGCGACCGCGCGCTGGAGTGAATCGAGAAACTCGTCGGGGTACTGCGCGGCCGTCAGCTCCAGCACGCCGCGCCCGGGTGAGAACTCGCGGGGGATCGCCTCGCGCACCCCGAGCTCCTCCAACAGCACCCGGCGAATCTCCGCGTAGACCCAGTAGTCCTCGAGGTTCTCGAGGATCAAGCGGCTGCGGATGCGGGGCGCTTGCCCCGCGGGGGCCAGCGGGAGGCCGGCGCGCGTGAGCCGCTCGCGAATCCGATCGCGGTCGACCAACACGCTCACGATCACCACGTATTCCGTCTCGACGCCGGGATCGGAGCCGAATAGCGCCGGTCCCGCACCGCGGTCCTCCACCACCTGGAAGCGCGTCGCGTACTCGAGCGGCTCGTCGCCGAGGATGTGCTGCAGTGCGTCGCGCTCGGACGCCTCGGACGCCGGATCCCGCGCGGATTCCCACGCCTCGTCGAATCCGTCGCCGGTGGGTGTCGCGAGCAGCCCCTCCGCGGTCTGTCGGACGGCGTCGAGCAGGGCCCGGCGGACGGCGCTGTCGCGCGCCGAGGCGGAATCCGGCTGCACCGGCGCGACGCCGACCGATTCCACGCGCACCACGTCGCGGGCCGCCGCGAGCGGCGCGAGCGCGGCGGCGCCGAGCCCGAGGAGGATCACCGCCCCCACCCCGTGCGCGCCCCCGGGGCGCGCCCAAGCGCGCCGTCGCTTCGGATCGCAAGAGCCGATCAAAGCGAAAGCTCCGTCACGCAGCGCCCGAACAGTCCGTCGACGTCGGCCAGCAACGCCGCGTTCGCGCGCACCGCGGGCGCGCCGTTGAGCGAGAGCAGCGTCTCGCTCTCGCCCGGGACCACGAGCCGCACCACGACCTCGCAGTCGCCGCGGTTCTTCTCGAGCAGATCGCGCAGCGCGCGCAGCCGATCCGGCGTGGCCTCGTCGTCGCGCACCGTCACCTGGAGCCGCGTCGAGAGCTTCTCCTCCGCGCGCGCGAGCTCGAGCACCTCGCGGACCAGGATCTTCGGCGGATCGCCCGCCTCGAGCGTGCCCGAGACGAGCAGCGGAATCGGGCCGCTCTCCGCGTCGCCCTGGATGGCGCCCTTGATCAGGCTGGCAAAGCGCGTGAACGGCTCGCTGAAGATCACGAGATCGAAGCTCCCGTGCAGGTCTTCGAGCGTACCGAAGGCCATCAGCTGGCCGCGGCGCGTGCGGGTCTCGCGCAGCGAGGTCAGGATCCCGCCGACCCTCACCTCCCGGCCGTCCGAGCGCTCCGCGTCGCGCGAGCTCACCTCGGCGAAGCGCGCGAGGCGCTCGGCGGCGGCCGCGAGCGGATGGCCCGAGACGTAGAAGCCGAGCACCTGCTTCTCGAAGTCGAGGCGCTGGCGCTCGGTCCACTCGGGCGCATCGGGCAGGCTCGACCCCGGGGCGTCGCCGCCGGCCGCGCCGCCGAACAGGCTTCCCTGGCCGATCTCGCGGTCGCGCTGCGCGGCCGCACCCGCCTCGAGCGCGCTGTCCAGGCCCGCCCAGACCGCGGCCCGGTTGCCGTGCAGCGAATCGAACGCGCCGCACTTGACGAGGCTCTCCACCACGCGTCGATTCACCCGCCGGCCGTCGACCCGATCCGCGAAGTCGAACAGGCCCGCGAAGCGTCCGCCCGCGCGCGCGCGCGCCTCGAGGATCACCTCGATCGCGCCCTCCCCGACGTTCTTCACGCCCGCCAACCCGAAGCGGATCCCGCCGCGCACCACCGTGAAGTCGCGCGCGGACTCGTTGACGTCGGGCGGCAGCAGCTCGATTCCGCGCTGGCGGGTGTAGGAGATGTAGCGGCCCAGCTTGTCGTGGTTGCCCGCCTCGGTGGTCATCAACGCGGCGAGGTACTCGCACTCGTAGTTCGCCTTGAGGTAGGCGGTCTGGAAGGTGATCAGCGCGTACGCGGTCGAGTGCGATTTCGCAAACCCGTAGCCCGCGAACTCGGACATCAGCTTGAAGACCTCTTCGGCCTTGTGTCGGTCGATGTTTCGCTCGACCGCTCCGGACACGAAGCGCTCGCGCTGCTGCGCCATCTCCTTGGCCTTCTTCTTGCCCATCGCGCGGCGCAGCAGGTCGGCTTCGGCGAGGCTGTAGCCCGCGAGGCGGTTGGCGATCTGGAGCACCTGGTCCTGGTAGACGATCACGCCGAGCGTCTCCGCGGTGAGCTCTTCGAGCTCGGGCAGCAGGTACTCCACGCGCGTGAGGCCGTTCTTGCGGTTGATGTAGTCGTCCACCATGCCCGACCCGAGCGGGCCGGGGCGGTAGAGGGCGACGATCGGGATCAGCTCCCGGAAGCTCTGGGGCCGCAGCTTCGCGACGAGCTCGGTCATGCCCGGAGACTCCACCTGGAACACGCCCTCCGTGTCGCCGCTCGAGAGCAGCGCGTAGGTCGGCGGGTCGTCGAGCGGCACGCCCTCGATCCGAAACGCCGGGTCTCGGCTCTCGCGGATCCGGCGCTCGGTGTCCGCGATCGTGGTGAGCGTCTTGAGCCCGAGGAAGTCGAACTTGATCAGCCCGAGCTTCTCGACGCAGCGCATGTCGAACTGGGTCATCACGTCGCCGGACTTCGGATCGCGGTAGAGCGGGACCTGCTCGATCAGCGGTCGGTCGCCGATCACGACGCCGGCCGCGTGGGTGGAGGCGTGCCGGGTCAGGCCCTCGAGCCCGCGCGCGGTCTCGAGCAGCTTGGCGACCTGGCCGTCGGCCTCGGCGCGCGCGCGCAGGTCGGCCGATTGCTCGATCGCAGCGTCGAGCGTGATCCCGAGCGTCTCGGGCACCATCTTCGCGATGCGGTCGACGTCGCCGTAGGGCATCCCGAGCACGCGGCCGACGTCCCGGATCGCCGCGCGCGCCTGGAGCTTGCCGAAGGTGATGATCTGCGCGACGCGCATCTCGTCGTCGCCCTCGCCGTTGTAGCGATCGGACACGTACTGGATCACGCGATCGCGGCCGCGCATGCAGAAGTCCACGTCGATGTCGGGCATCGAGATCCGCTCGGGGTTCAGGAAGCGCTCGAAGATGATGTCGTACGCGATCGGATCGATTCCGGTGATGCCGAGGCTGTAGGCCACGAGGCTGCCCGCCGCGGAGCCGCGTCCGGGGCCGACCGGAATGCCCTCGCGCCGCGCGAAGTCGATGAAGTCCGCCACGATCAGGAAGTACCCCGCGAACCCCATCGGCGCGATGACGCCGAGCTCGTGCTCGAGCCGCTCCCGGTAGACGGAGAGCTTCGGCGGGATCGGCTCGTCGGGCGCGAGCCCGAGCCGCTCGCGCAGCCCGCGCCAGGAGGCCGCCTCGAGCACCTGGTCCTTCGTGGTGCCCGCCGGCACCTGGAAGTCCGGCAGGTGGAACTCCCCGGTATCCACGCCGAGGTCGAGCTCGCAACGCTCGGCGATCTCGAGGCTGTGCGCGAGCGCCGACGGGTGGTCGCGGAAGAGCTCCGCCATCTCGTCGCCCGATTTCAGGTAGAACCCCTGCCCGTCGAACTTGAAGTGGTCGGGATCTTCGAGCGTGGAGCCCGTGCCGATGCACAGCAGCGCTTCGTGGTGATCGCCGTCGCCCCGGTGCAGGTAGTGGCAATCGTTAGTGGCGAGCAGCGGCAGGCCGAGGTCCGCCGACATCTTCACGAGCTCCGCGTTGACAAGATCCTGCGCGCCGATGCCGTGCCGCTGCAGCTCGAGGTAGAAGCGCCCCGGAAAGATCTGCGAGAACTCCTCGACCAGCCGCCAGGCCTCCTGCAGCTGTCCGCCCGTGATCGCGCGCGAGATCATCGACGACAGGCAGCCCGACGTCGCGATCAGCCCCCCGCTGCGCTCGCGCAGCAGGTCCAGATCGATCCGCGGCTTGTAGTAGAAGCCCTCGAGGTAGGCCTTCGAGACCAGGTAGACCAGGTTGCGGTAGCCAGCCTGGTCGCTCGCGATCAGCAGCAGGTGATTGATCGCGTCGAACCCGCTGGAATCCTTCTCGCGCTTCTCCTTCGCAAAGCGCGATTCCGAGGCCAGGTAGACCTCGCAGCCGAGGATCGGCTTGATGCCGGCCTCGCGCGCACGCTCGTAGAACTCCACCGCGCCGAAGAGGTTGCCGTGGTCGGTCAGCGCGACGGCCGGCATGTTCAGCGCCTTGGCGCGCTCGAACAGCGGGTGGATCTTGATCGCGCCGTCGAGCAGCGAGTACTGGGTGTGCAGATGGAGATGAACGAAGGGGCTGCTCGACACCCGGCTAATCCTCGCAGCAGACGGGCTCGCGCCTCTCGACACCGCGCCGTTGGCCGCCCGTCACTCCCACTCGATGGTAGCCGGTGGCTTCGAGGAAATGTCGTAGACGACGCGATTGATGCCCTTGACCTCGTTGATGATGCGGTTCGAGATCGCCGCCAA
>JBFGGA010000038.1:0-21408 GCA_041579295.1 Myxococcota bacterium
CGCAGGCGCGGTTCGGGTCGTTGGGGCCCGAAACACCGCCGCCGGTCAGCGTCAGCTGGCAGATCGGCTCCTCGGCGGGGCAATCCCGGTTGAAGTAGCAGTCGCAGTTGGGCAGCTGCGCGCTCGCTGCGCCGGCGCCGACGGCGAGCCAGTATCCGGCGATCGCTGCGATGAGAAGGCAGCCGAGCTTCACGGTCGAGATCCGCGCCTCCCGTGCGGTCGGATCCACGCTCACCGCCTGCACTTGAGGTTCCGCACCGCGACGATCTCGCCGTCATCGGTCGTCGCGGTGAGCGTGACCTCGCCCGTGGAACTCCGCTCCGGCGCTTCCGAACCCGCGCAGTTCTCGACGTCGTAGGTGGCCATGAACTTCTGCTGGCGGATCCGGCGGTCGCAGACGAGGTCGTCCCGGGTCTGGTCCAGAATCACGTCGCCGTCGTCGTCGACCATCTGGAGTCGGAGCGAGAAGGTGTCCGTGCTCGTGCCGGGTCGACAGCCTCTCGGAACGCGCGCTTCGGTCTTGATCACGACGCCGACCTTCCTCGTCTTCGTCGATCCCCTGCCGAGCGAGCTCGTGTTGTTCAGCATGGCCAGGTTGCCGCGCGGGACCAAGCGATGCAGCACGCAGCGGCAATCGCGCTCGGGAGCCGGGGTGGGCGTCGCCGTCGGCTCCAGCGTGGGTGTCGCGCTGGGCGTGGCCGTGGGGGTTGGGCTCGGCTCCGCGGTGGGCGTCGCGCGCGGCGTGGCCGTGGAGGTTGGGCCCGGCTCCGCGGTGGGCGTCGCGGTCGGCGTGGCCGTGGCGGTTGGGCTCGGCTGCGCGGTGGGCGTGGCGCTGGGCGTGGGCGTCGGTGCCACGCTCGGCTGCGCGGTCGGCGTGGGTGACGCCGTCTCGGTTGGCGCGGGGGTCGCGCTCGGCGTGGCCGTCGGCGTCGCACCCGGCAGGCCTCCCAGGCACACGTCGTCCATCAGGGTGTCCAGCGTCTCGGTCCACGTGTAGGAGCGGACGCCCAGTCGGTTGCCGGCGTCGATCGGTGCCGTGGGATCGCCCGTCAGCGAACAGACCGGAGCCGGCCAGGCGCTCGGATCCGCATCCAGCTCTGCACCCGAAAGGAACACGTCGAGCACCGTGTCGCCGCCCGTCCCTTGAATCGTGGCGCCGAACCAGTCGCCGGGCTGGGGCGGGCTCGCCAGCACGCAGGTGTCGATGCGCTCCACGACCGCGTCGTCCACCATCTGCTCCCAGTGCACCTCCAGATCGGCGGCGACGCGCACCTCGTAGTGCGGACCCGCCGCTCCGGTGCCGCCGCTGCTCCGGAAAATCAAGCCCTGCGCGTTGTCGCCCGGGTCGGTCATCTGGAATCGACCGAATTGATGCGGCGTGCCCGCCGAACCCGTCCAGAGCGCCTGCGCGGTGTGATGCCGCAACCCGGAGATCTCCGCGAGCTGATTCTGCTGGATCTCGAAGTCCGGGCTCGTCACCTCCCAATCCGGGCCCAGCGCCGGCCCCGCGCGGTCGAAGTCGTCGCAGAAGATCGCGCCCGCCCCCGGCGTCGCGGTGGGCGTCGCCGACGGCGTCGGGCTCGGCGTCGCGGTCGGCTCCGAGGTTGGCGTGGCGGTCGGCGCGGCCGTCGGCGTCGCGGTCGGCGCGGCCGTGGGCGTCGCGGTCGGCGCGGCGGTCGGGGTTGCGCTCGGCGCCGCGGTCGGCGTCGCGGTGGACTCCGGGGTCGGCGTCGCCGTGGGCGCGGCCGTGGGCGTCGCGGTCGGCGCGGCGACCACCTCGACGTTCGCGCCGTTGAACAACACACCCTCGATCGGCCCTCCGAGATCGTCGAGCACGGCCGCACCGAGGCCGAAGAACGGGGAGATCGTCACCTCGCCGACGTCACCCGCCCGGAACTCGATCTGGCCCACCACGAAGGGCGCCGCCGGGTCGATCGGCGTGAGCGCGCCGGCCTCGAACTGGTCGACGATTCCGGTGGCGTTGTCGATGCCGCGCACGCCGGGGCTGAGATTGAATTCGTACGGCGGCGCGCCCGACTCGGTCGCCGTTTCGGCGATCAGCAGGTCCGGTGAGAAGCTCACCGACACCTCGTGGCCCGTCGACGCGTTGCCGCCGAGATCGAGCACGACGTCCACGCTGAACAGCTCGCCCGCGTTCACCTGCGCGGGTGCGTTTGCGATCGAATACGCGGGCGCCGAGGGCGTCGCACTCGGCGTCGCCGTGGGGGTTGCGCTCGGCGTACCCGTGGGTGCCGCGGTCGGCGTGCTCGTCGGTGCCGCGGTCGGCGTCGCCGTGGGTGCGGCGGTCGGCGTCGCGGTCGGCGCCGTGGTCGGCGTCGCCGTGGGCGTCGGCTCGGTCCCCGCTGCGACGTCGAAGATCGCCTGCACCGGCAGGTGGTCGGAGAGATCCAGCCCCGCCCCGTCGACGAAATTGCTCGGAATCTCGTACGCGATCAGATCGAGGAGGACGCCGCCGCCGCTGCGGTAGAAGATCTTGTCGACGAGCTCGCAGTTCGCGCTGTTCGGGTTGGTCGGACAGTCGGCGTCGTTCGTCGGATCGCCGGGATCCGGGATCGCGTTGTCGTAGTACGTCTCCAGCCAGACGTCCTTCACGCCGAGCATCGCAATGACGTCCGCGATCGTGTCCTGCGAGCGCGTGTAGAGGCTGTTGGTGTCACCGAGGATGATGACCGCTCGACCTGCGGAATTCGCGAGGATGAACGCGATCAGCTGCGCGACGTTGCTGTTGCGCGCCACGTGGTCGGCGTCGCTCGTCCCGGCGTCGGCGTGCCAGTTGTAGATGTCGACCTGCATGCCGGGCCCGATCGTGTGGCGCGACCACGAGAACCCCTTCGTCGCGAGGCAGTCGCTCTTGTTGCTGAAGACCCCCTCGCAGAGATCCCAGACGATCCGCGCGTAGCCGGCGTGGGCCGAGTTCGAAAGCCGCATCAAGCCCGAGCCCACCTGCGCGGGAGACGGGAAGGGTCCCGGCTCCTGGGTCGGCGTATTGCCCGGCGGAAAGCTCGTGTTCTGCGTCGCGAGGGTGTCGTAGTAGGGCGGGTGGAACGCCTCCTGGATCGCCACGAGGTCGAAGATGCTGCTGTCGAGCTTCGGGGCGATCAGCGGGATGTTGACCTCGGGATTCTCGTCGGACAGCTCGGGCGGCAGACCCGCCACGTTGTAGCTGAGCACGGAGAGGCTCGAGGGAATGCCCGGCGTGGCGGTGGGCGTTCCGGTCGGCGTGGCGACGGGCGTGGCCGTCGGCGTCGGCGTCGGCCCTGCCGAGGTCGCCGTCGCAAGCAACGCGGACGCACCCAGCGCCAGCGCGAGGATCTTCGCATATCGGATCGCGGACATCGGGGAGACTCCTGCTCGGCTCGGCCGGCTCGCGGTCGAGCGCTGCTCGAGACGCTCGGCGTCGGAGCCCATCAACGGATCGAGGTTTGCCGCCAGGCGAGATCGGTCGCTCGGTCCCGTCACACCCCATTCGCCAACAGCCACACCGCGCGAACTGCGCCCATTCTCCTCCGCCGGGCGCCTCGCTGGCAAGGGAAAACTCGTGCGGCCCGGAAGACGAATACCATACTGAAATCGGAGCCTTATAGGATCTCGCAAGACGACCAGAAGGGCCGTGACCGCGCGCCGAGTGCGCAGCATGCCGACCGATCCGCGCACCGCGGCGGCCATTTCCTATCATCGACGCCCGTTGCCAGCGCGGGCGGTCGCGATCATGCGCATCAGCTGCATCGAGCTCCACCACGTCTCGATCCCGCTTCCCGAGACCTTCTGGCCGTCGTGGATTCCGGGCTACCCGCAGACCCACAACCGCTTCACGCTCGCGAAGCTGGTCACCGACGAGGGCATCGAGGGCTACGCGGCCGGCCAGTCGCTCGGAAGGGAGCGTCAGGGCCTCGGCGATTTGCTCGGCGCCTACCTGCTCGGCAGCGACCCGACGGACATCGATCGCATCCAAGAGCTGCTCGAGCAGGCGTCCTTCCTGGGCTGGCACAACTTCTGGATCGAGGCCGCGTGCTGGGACATCGCCGGAAAGGCCGCGGGCAGGCCCGTCTACGAGCTGCTCGGCGGCACGCCGCGACCGCTTCCGGTGTACCTCTCGACCGGCGAGGTCCACGCGCCCGAGCGCCGCATCGACGAGCTCCTCGCGATGGCCGAGCGCGGCTATCGCACCGCCAAGCTGCGCGTGAAGAGCCCGGAGCTCGCGGAGGACATCCGCCAGATCGAGGCCGTGCGCAAGGGCGTCGGCGACGACCTCGCGCTCGGCGTCGACGCCAACCAGGGCTGGCGGGTGTCGATCGTCGACCGGATACCCGCCTGGGATCTCGCGCGCGCGAGCGAGTTCGCAGCCGCGTGCCACGCCAACGGCTACGCGTGGCTCGAAGAGCCGCTCGACTGGCACGACTACGACGGACTGGCCGCGCTCAGGCGCGCGTCGGACGTGAAGATCGCGGGCGCCGAGCTCAACCACGGTTGGCACGAGCTCAAGATCCTGCTCGAGAAGGACTGTCTCGACATCTACCAGCCGGATGCGACGTTCGCCGGGGGCATCGCCCAGGTGAGGAAGGTCATCGAGGCTTGCCGCGCGCGAGACCGCATCTACGCGCCGCACACCTGGACCAACGGCATCGGCTTCCACGTGAACTGGAACCTCGCGCTCGTCGAGCCGGAGAGCCGACACCCACTCGAGTACCCGCTCGAAGAGCCGTCCTGGATCCCCGAATTCCGCGAGGGCATCATCGAGCCGATCCTGCCCGACTCAAACGGCTTGCTCCAGCCGTTCCGCAAGCCCGGGCTGGGCTTCGAGATCGACGAGAAGCGACTCCGCAGGTACGGAGAGCGCTTCTTCAAGCTCGGCGAGGCCGGCCTCAAGCTGCGCGTGATCCGCGAGAAGGGGCTGAAGGGCGCGCTCGCGATCGACGAGCGCCGGCGCGAGCCCGGCGCGCGACCGGCGCCCGCGCGCGGTGTGCGGGCGGGACGAGGCGGCGGCGGGCGCGATCTCTTGCGTCATTGGACGCGCGCGCTGTTCGACGGGCGCCCGCTCTGGATCAACGCGCTGATGCTCTTCTGCGCCTACATGGCGTTCTTCTACCTGCCCTGGGACCTGTTCCTCAAGCCCGTGGAGGCCGACCAGGAGGTCTGGTTCGGCATCCTCTTCACGGGATGGGCGGCCAAGCTCGCGGCCATCCCGCACTGGGCGATCTACGCCGCGGGGACCTACGGCTTCTGGCGCATGCGCGCCTGGATGTGGCCCTGGGCGGCCGTCTACGCCGCTCAGATCGCGCTGGGGATGCTGGTCTGGAGCCTGCGCGAGTTCGAGGGCGGCCGCGCGTGGCTGGCCGGGGTGGCCGCGTGCGTTCCGTTCGCCGCGCTGAGCTACGCGCTCTGGCAGGCGCGACCGCGCTTTCGACCGAACCGCGACTGACCCGCGCTCCTCGAGCGCATCCCGAGCGTCGCTCCGCGCAGCGACGCCGCGCGCTTCTCCCACCCACTCCGCGATCGCCGGCGCCGAAGCCGTCGACCCGCCGGGCGCGGAAGGCGCGCGGGCGCGCTCAGAATTGACCGTGGCGACCCGCGCCGTCGACGAAGCGCGCGACACCCGCGCGGATCTCGTCCGAGGCGATGGTCTCGAGGCCGAGCTGCGTCTCGACGCCGAGCGCCGCGTCGAGATCGCAGTCCCATTGCCGGTAGCTGCTGATCCGATCACTGCGCAGGCAGCGCTGCGGAAACGCCGCGAGCTCGCGCGCGAGCGCGATCGAGGCGTCGAGCGTCCGACCGGGCTCCACCAGGCGGTTGGCGAGCCCCATGCGCAGCGCCTCGTCTCCGGACACCGGACGGCCGGTCAAGATCAGATCGAGCGCGTGGCTGTGGCCGATCAGGCGCGCGAGCCGCACGGTTCCGCCGTCCATCAGCGGCACCCCCCAGCGTCGGCAGAACACGCCGAACACCGCGTCGCGCGCGGCGACGCGCAGGTCGCACCAGAGTGCGAGCTCGAGCCCCCCGGCCACGGCGTGTCCCTCGACGGCCGCGATCACGGGCTTCGAGAGCAGCATCCGCGTCGGACCCATCGGTCCGTCGCCGTCTTGCGTGACTTGCACGCTGCGGCTCGAGCCCATCGCCTTCAGGTCCGCGCCCGCGCAAAACGCGCCCTGCGCGCCGGTCAGGATCGCGACCGCGAGTTCGTCGCTCTGCTCGAAGCGCCGAAACGCCGCGGCGAGCTCGGCCGCGGTGGGCCCGTCGACGCAGTTGCGCACCTCGGGGCGCTCGATCGTGACGATCGCGACCGCGCCCTCCGTTTCGAAAGAGACGTTCATGGTCTGGTTCCTCCGACCGCTTGCGGGTGGGTTCGTCGTAGAAACCCACGATACTGGGCCGACCAGCCCGGATCGAGCGCCTGCGCGCACGGAGCTCGCCGCCGCGCGCGACGCCCGCGATCCGGCGTCAAAAGCGCAACGCGTCCCGGAACAAGATCAGTCCCGACCAGGCGAGCAGCCCGCATCCGAGGTCGAGCAGGATGCCGAGCCGGATCATCTGCAGCAACGGCACCTGGCCGCTGCCGTACACGATCGCGTTCGGTGGCGTGGCGACCGGCAGACAGAAGGCCAGGCTGCAGCCCAGCATCGCGGCGACGGCGGGAGCGGTGAGATGCTCCGAGCTCGCGCCCGCGAGCGCGAGAAAGATCGGAACCAACAGGTTCGCGGTCGCCGTGTTCGACATGAATTCGGTCAGCGTGTTGGCGACGAACAGCGCGAGCAGCGCGAGCATCCAGATCGACAGCCCCGCGGATTGCCCTCCGACCGCGCTCGCCAGCGCCCCGGCCAGCCCGCTCGAGAACGCCATGCTGCCGAGCGAGAGCCCGCCGCCGAACAAAATGATCGTCCCCCAGTCGATCTGTGCCGCTTCGCTCCACGAGAGCGCCGGCCGGAACCGCCCGCGCTCGGTCGGAATCGCGAACAGCGCCATCGCCGCGAAGATCGCCGCGGGCCCTTCGGGCAGCGCGCGCTGGATCGCCTGCGCGAGCTCCGCCTCGGGCCCGAGTGCGATCGCGAGCAAGCCCGGCAGCGTCCACAGAGTGACGGCCATCAGGAATGCCACCAGCGCGACGCGTTCGCCGGCCGACCAGCGCCCCAGCTCTTCCCGACGCCGCAGGATGACCTCGCGCGCGCTGCCCAGCTCGCGCGCCTTCGGCCGAAAGACCAATCGCACCATCGCACACAAGAACGCGAACAGCACGAGGCTGATCGGCGCCGCGAAGGCCATCCAGTCGAAGAACGAGACGCGCCGTCCGAGGATCTGCTCGAGCATGCCGATGCCGATCAGGTTCGGGGGCGTGCCGACGGGGGTCGCCATGCCGCCGATGCTGCACGAGAACGCGATCGTCAACAGCAGCGCCATCGAGTAGCGGTGGTGGTTTTCCTCGTCGCCGTGATCCGAAGACATGGTGCGCAACACGCCCAGGCCGATCGGCAGCATCATCGCCGTCGTCGCGGTGTTGGAGATCCACATCGACAGGAACCACGCGATGCCGCCGAAAGCGAGCAGGATCCGCGAGGAGCGGTTGCCGACCCAGGAGCGCGACAGCACGAACAACGCGATGCGGCGGTCCAGCCCGTGCTGCATCATCCCGCGCGCGATCAGGAACGACCCGAGAAACAGGAAGAGGATCGGATGCCCGAACGGCGCGAAGGCCTCGCGCGCGGGCGCCACGCCGAGGGGAACCGCGAGTGCCGGCCCCAGCAGCGCCGTGGCGGCGAGCGGAATCGCCTCGCTGACCCAGAACACGATGACGAGCGCGAAGATCGCGGCGAGCCGGTGCGCGTCGGGCTCGAGATCCGTCGGCGCTGCGAGCACCGCGGCGAACGAGAGCGGGCCGAGCAGCAGACCGAGCGTGCGTCGCGACCACGGCATCGTCGGGATGTATAGGACAGCGGTGGTTCGCGGATCAATCGAGCCGCCGGCTGCGGGCGCATCGCCGCAGGCCCGCGGCGAAGGGATCCGCTCCCGGGCTAGAAATCGCCGAGCGGTCTTCCGAAGGTGTTCTCGACCGGGTCGAGGACGAAGTGCCGCCAGGCGGTCTTCACGCTCGCCTCTCCGCTCGGTGCGGTCAGCAGCGCTGCGGGTAGGAACAGGATCCCGCCGACGACCGTCGTTACCAGACCGAACGGCCGCAGGACCGCGCAGTCGAAGGCCTTCGAAACCACGCCCGGTCCGTCGCTCGCGGCGGCCGTCGTGGGCAGCGCGAGGCTCGCGCAGAGCAGCAGCGCGGCGATCCGAGGGCTCGCGCGGAGTCGTCGTCGCATGTCGCGAGCCTAGCAGATCGGCCTTCAGCGCGTCCTTCCCGCGTCGGCGATCCGCGAGCCGACCGCCGTATACTCTCGGCGAAACGCCTCACGTCATGCCGGCCAGCTTGCTCGCGGATCTCGTGCTCGTCGCACACCTCGCCGTCATCGCGTTCGCGCTGCTCGGCGCGCTCGCGGCGCTGCGCTGGAAGTGGGCACCGCTGCTGCACCTTCCGACGCTCGCCTGGGCGGCCTACATCGAAGCCACCGCGGGCATCTGCCCGCTGACGCCGCTCGAAAACGCGCTGCGCCGGGCCGCGGGGGAAACCGGCTACGCGGGCTCGTTCGTCGAGCACTACCTGACGCCGATCGTCTACCCGCCGGGGCTCAGCTCCCGCGCCCAGCTGTGGCTCGCCGCGGGGCTGCTGCTGCTCAACGCGCTGCTCTACGGGTACGTGCTCGCGCGCCGCCGCAGGCGCCCGGGGCGCGACGACGCGCTCGCGGCCGATGGCTGACGCGCCGCGCGAATCGGTGGGATGGCCGCGCGCACGGTCCGTCCAGCGCGGGGCGCTTTTACGCAGTCCGCAGTGCCGGCGCGTTGCGCGATCTCAGGTCGCGTCGCAGACGCCCGCGGAGGCGGCCTCCACCGCCTCGCGGGGCGCGGCGGCGCACGCCTGGCTTCGACCGGGATCCGCGGCGAGCAGCGCGCGCAGCCAGCGCCAGCCGTCCCGGAGCGACAGCGTGATGCGCCACTGCAGCGCGCGCACCTTGCGAAGCTCCCCTCCGCGCACGCGCTCGGCCAGCGCGGCCAACAGCTCGAGCGCGACCTCCACCTGGTCGGTCTGCATGTAGAGACGCGCGAGGTCGATGCACACCTCGGGATCCCAGGGCTCGATGGCGCGCGCGCGGGTGAGCAGGGCGATCGCCTGCGCGCGGGTCTGGGTGGTGCGAAAGTGCTGACGGCCTTCGAGCAGCGTCTGGTAGGCCGCCTCTTCGCGTTGGAGCCTGAGCTCGAGCCGCGCGCGCTGGCGCCAGGCCTCGAACTCCCGGGGCACGCAGCGGCAGGCCTCGGCGAGCACCGCGAGCGCGGCCTCTGCGCGCCGGGCGCGCAGCAGCTCGCGGACCGCGGCGCCGAACAGCTGCCACGCCTCGAAGCTCGCGCCGCGATAGGCGAGCAGCGGTGCGGCCCGCCGGGCGACCTCGGCGTTCCTCGGCTCCTCGATCAGGACGCGCCGGTAGAGCGCGATCGCCTGTCGATCGCGCCCGTGGTTGCGCGCGCGGTGCGCGTCCGCGATGAGCTGCTTGCGGTCGTAGGGGCGCGTGTCCGCCAAGGCCGAGGCCTCCCGTGTGGTGAACCCGAACCCCTGGATCGACACTTCCCGCGCCCGGCGTTGTGACGGGCTGCACAGAAATCCCCACGGCGCTCGGCCCGATCCGGTCGGCCTTTTTGTGCCGCCGCGGGCCCCGAGCCGCGCAGAATCGCATAGGATCTGGGACGCACACGCGCGGGCGGCCGAGCGCCCGGCCCGCCGCGATCCGGAGGAGTGCCATGCGCATGCGTTCGTCGAGCGCGCTGCTCGCCGCGTCGATCCCCTTGGTTCTCGCCCACGCGCTGGCCGCCGCACCGGCGCGAAGCGAAGAGCGCGCGCGGCTTCCGGCGGCGCAGCGCGAGGTGCACGCGGACCTCGTGCTCGACGGCGCCGCGGTCTACACCGTGGACGCGGCGCGCAGCTGGGCGGAGGCGGTCGCCATCCGCGGCGAGACGATCGTCTACGTCGGCAGTCGTCGTGGGGCGGCGCGCTTCGTCGGCCCGCAGACCCGGGTCGTCGACCTCGCGGGCAAGATGGTGCTGCCGGGCTTTCAGGACGCGCACGTGCACCCGCTGTGGGCGGGCATCGAGCAGCTGCACTGCGTGCTCTACGACCTCGAGACGCGCGAGGCGTACGCGCGCGCGGTCTCGGACTGCGCGGCTCGGCATCCCGATCGCGAGTGGATCCACGGCGCGGGCTGGAGCCTGCCGTCGTTTCCGAACGGCATCCCGACCCGCCACGAGCTCGATGCGCTGGTCCCGGACCGGCCGGTGTTCCTCGTCTCGAAGGACGGGCACTCGGCGTGGGTGAACAGCAAGGCGCTCGAAGCCGCGGGCATCACGCGCGACACGCCGGACCCCGAGCGCGGCCGGATCGATCGCGACGCCGACGGCGAGCCGATCGGATCGCTGCAGGAGTCTGCGATCGAGCTCGTCGGAAAGCTCGTCCCGCCGACGACGCCCGAGGAGGCGCGCCAGGGGCTGAAGATCGCCATCGCACAGCTGAACGCGCTCGGCATCACCTCGCTGCAGGAGGCGTCCGTGCCGCTCGGCGACGCGGCCGGCTTCAGCATGCTCGACACCTACCGCGACGCCGAGCGCCGCGGCGAGCTCTCGATGCGCGTGGTCGCCTCGCTGCTCTGGGATCCCGCGAAGGGCGACGAGCAGATCCTCGGCCTGCTGCGCGCGCGGCGCGACTACAGCGCCGGACGCCTGCGCGCCCATACCGTGAAGATCTTCCAGGACGGCGTGATCGAGGCCAAGACGGCCGCGGTGCTCGAGCCCTACCGCGACGCCGAGGGCGGCCGCGGCATGGCGCTCATCGAGCCCAACGAGCTCGAGCGGATCGCCACGAAGCTCGACAAGGCGCGCTTCCAGCTCCACTTCCACGCGATCGGGGACGCGGCCATCCGCCAGGTCTTCGACGCGCTCGAGGCCGCGCGCCGCGCCAACGGCGCGCGCGACAGCCGCCACCACCTCTCGCACATCCAGCTGTTCCACCCCGACGACATCCCGCGCTTCCGCGAGCTCGGCGCGGTGGCCAACTTCCAACCGCTCTGGGCGCTGGCCGACGGCTACATCAACGAGCTCACGCTTCCGATCCTCCCGCCCGAGACGCACCGCTGGATCTACCCGATCGGCAGCGTGCTGCGCTCCGGCGCGGTGGTCGCGTTCGGAAGCGACTGGTCGGTCTCGTCCGCCAACCCGCTCGAGGAGATCGAGGTCGCGCTGCGGCGCGCCGACTGGAAGCAGCCGGATGCGGCGCCGTTCCTGCCCGACGAGCGCATCGAGCTGCGCGAGGCCATCGCCGCGTTCACGATCAACGCGGCCTACGTGAACTTTCACGACGATCGCACGGGCTCGATCGAGCCGGGCAAGCTCGCAGACCTGGTCGTGCTCGACCGCAACCTCTTCGCGATCGACCCCGCCGAGATCTCCGACGCGAAGGTCCTGCTGACGCTGCTGGGAGGCGCGGCCGTCCACGGCAGCCTCGACGACTTCGGCGGCTGAGCAGAAGCGTGGTGAATCAGACGAGGCGCGGATGGCGGGCCGAGAGACATCCCGACGCGAATTCATCCTCTCGGGTCTCGCGCTCGCCGCGGGCGCGGCGGCGTGTCGCACGGCCGAGCGGCGCGCCGCCGCCCGGCGCGCGGGTGAGCGGATGGATGCGCCGCTGACGGACCTGGGCGCGACGCAGGCGGTCGCGCTGCTGCGGCGGGGCGAGCTGCGCGCGGAGGACTACGCGTCCGCGTTGCTCGACCGTTGCGAACGCGGCCGTCCGCTCAACGCGTTCGTCACGCTGGATCCGGAGCGGGTGCTCGAGGCCGCGCGCGCCGCGGACCGCGCGCTCGCTTCGGGCGCAGCGCCGGGCCCGCTGCACGGGCTGCCGATTCCGATCAAGGACAGCGTCAACACGAGCGACTACCCGACCACCGGCGGCACCCCCGCGCTGCGGCGCTTCCGGCCCGCGCGCGACGCGGCGCTCGTCGAGCGCCTGAAAGGCGCGGGCGCCATCGTGCTCGGCAAGACCGGCATCCACGAGCTGTCGTTCGGCTGGACGTGCAACAACGCGACATTCGGCGCGGTGCGCAACCCCTACGACGCCACCCGCATCCCGGGTGGCAGCAGCGGCGGCAGCGCGGCCGCGGTCGCCGCGCGCATGGCGCCGCTCGCGGTCGCCGAAGACACCCAGGGCTCGATCCGCGTGCCGGCCGCGATGTGCGGCATCTGCGGATTTCGACCGACGCAGGGCCGCTATCCCAATGGCGGCGTCTTGCCGATCACGCCGCTGTTCGATCAGGTCGGGCCGCTCGCGCGTGACGTCGCGGACCTCGCGCTCTTCGATCGCGTCGTCACGGGCCAGCCCGCGAGCGAAGCACCCGCAGAGCTCTCCGATCTTCGGCTCGGCGTCGCGCGCGATTTCTACTTCGATCGCCTCGACGGCGAGGTCGAGCGCATCGCCGAGGCCGCGCTGTCGCGGCTGCGCGACGCGGGCGTCGAGCTGGTCGAGGCGGAGGTACCCGAGCTCGCACGCCTGATCGGGCTCACCACCGCGCAGATCCAGAATTTCCACGTGGGGCCGATGCTCGCGAAGTACCTCGCGGATTTCGGCGCGGGCGTGAGCTTCGAAGAATTGATCGAGCAGGCCGGCGCCGACATCCGCGAGGCCTTCGCGAAGTACGTACTCCCCGGCGGCGAGTTCGCGGTCGCCGAGGCGGACTTCGTCGCCGCGCGCGACGTGCACCTGCCGGCGCTGCGGCAGACGTTGCGGACGTACTTCGAAGCGAACCGCCTCCACGCGATGATCTTCCCGGTGGCGCAGATCGCAGCGCCGCCGATCGGCCACGACACCCGGACGCAGCTGAACGGCGAAAGCGTGCCTCTCGAGCCCGTCATCAGCCGCAACATCTCGCCCGGAAGCACGGCCGGACTGCCGGGCCTGGTGGTGCCGGCCGCGCTGAACGCCGAGGGGCTGCCGGTCTGCCTCGAGCTCGACGGCCCCGCGGGCCGGGACCTCGAGCTGCTCGCGATCGGCCGCGCGGTCGAAGCCGTGCTCGGCCCGCTGCCCCCGCCGCGAATCTGAACGCGCCTGCCGCGCGATGCCGTCCCGCTGGCGGATCCCGACCTGGTTTCCCCTCTACGGCGCGCTGCTGCTCGCGCTGACGCTCACGCCGCTGTGGCCGAGCTGCGTGTCGACGCCCTTCGCCTGGCGACTGAACGCGCGGGACCTCGCGCAGAACGTGCTGCTCTTCCTGCCGTTGGGACGCGCACTGCGGCGCCTGCCGTGGGCGGGCCTCGGGCTGCTGGCTTTGGGGCTCTCGGCGGGGATCGAAATCGCCCAGTCGCAGCTGCCGCGCAGCCCGGGCGGGGCGGACTGCCTGGCGAACGCACTCGGCGCGCTGCTCGGCAAGGCGCTGCGACCGCCGGATGTGTCGGCGCCGTGGCGGCGCGCGCGCCGCCCGCTGCTCGCGGCGATCGCGACGCTGCTGCTCGCGTCGGGCGCGGTGTGGAGCGCGCGCCTCGTCGCCAACGACCTCTCGAACTGGGCGGACTACGACCTGATCATCGGCAACGAGCGCAGCGGGGATCGCCCGTGGGCGGGAGAGATCGCGGAGCTCGCGATCTTCGACCGCGCGCTCGAGCGCGATCCCGCGCCCGTGGGCGGCGGCGATCCGCCGGGTTGGCGCGGCGGCGGCCCGATCCTCTGGCTCGGCTTCGAGCCGCCGGCGCGCGCCCGCGTCGACGGACCGGGCGGTCCGCGACCGTTCGCGCTCCCGGAAGTGCTGCCCGCAGGCCTCGCGCTGGGCGCGAGCCTCTCGGTGAGCGCCGACTCCGACGGCTGGGTGCTGCCGCGCTGGGTGGCCGAAGCGGTGTGCGAGCGGCTGGCCGCGAGCGGCCAGCTGAGCGTGACGGCCCGGCTGCGCGTCGCGAGCACGGACACCTACGGCCCCGCGCGCATCGCCTCGATGTCGCGCGACCCCTACCTGCGTAACTTCACGCTGGGCCAGTCGCGCGCGGATCTCGTGTTGCGCGTCCGCACGCCGAACACCTCCGACAACGGCATGGAGCCCGAGCTGCGCAGCGCGAGCGGGCCACTGACGACGCGGCCGCACGCGGTGCGCGCGGTGTTTCACGGGCCGTACGGGCGCATCTTCGTCGACGGCCGCTGCTGCGCGGACCTGCTGTATCCGGTGGAGTACGCGCCGTGGCCGGTCGGCGAGGGGATCGCGTTCACGGTGCTCGCCGCTTGCGCGGCTGGCGCGCTGACCGGCGCGTCCTTCGCCGCGCGCGGCCGGCGTCGCCGCATCGCCGCCTGCTGGATCGGCGGCGGCGGCGCCTGGGCGATCCTGTGGCTCGCGGGCAGCTGGGCGCACTTCCCGGGCTACGACGGCGTCGCCGCGGCCGTCGGAATCGCGGGTGTGCTCTGCTCGCTTCCGCTCGCGAACGCGCCACCCCGCCCGCGCTGAGCAGATCTCCGGGGTGACCGGGCGAAGCGCGCATGCGGTATGATGCAGCGGAGCCCAACAGAGGAGGTGATCCGTGCTGAATCTCCCGATCGTGCGCGACTACATGGACACCGTCGTTCAGACGCTCAGCCCGGAGACCGAGATCCTCGACGCCGTGGATTTCCTGCTCGAGAAGCACGTCACCGGCGCTCCCGTGGTGGACGAGGAGAACCGGGTGGTGGGCATCTTGACCGAGAAGGACTGCCTGCACCTGCTCGCCGCGGGCTCGGACGCAGACATACCCCAGGGCACCGTCGCGGACTTCATGACGACGGAGGTGCAGACGATCCCGCCGAACATGAACGTGTACTTCTGCGCGGGCCTCTTCCTGAACACCACGGTGCGCCGCTTCCCGATCGTCGAGGACGGCAAGCTCGTGGGCGCGATCACCCGCTTCGACATCCTGCGCGCGATCCAGAAGAACCTGCGCTGACGAGCGCGCCCACCAGCGCGTCGATGTCGGACTCGTCGTTGTACGGGGCGAGCGAGACCCGCACCCGGCCGCCGCGCGTGCTGCACACGATGTTCGCCGAGCGCAGGGCCCGCTGCGCGGCCTCGAGCTTCCGGTCGGGCCGCGTCAGCGAGACGATGTGGGGCGAAGCCGCGGGGTCGGAGGGCGCGCGAAACGGCTGCCAGCCGGCCTCCCCCGCGCGCTCGATCAGCGTCGCCGACAACTCGCGCGCGTGCGCCTCGATCGCCTGCTCCCCGAGATCCAGCAGCTGGTCGAGCGACGCGCCGAGCGCGGCGATCGAGACGTACGACATCGTCGATTGGGTGTAGCGGCGCGCGTCGTCGGCCAATCGAAGCCGCGTCGCGTCGAAATCGAACGGGTCGGGCGCCCCCATCCAGCCCGGCAGCGGTGGCGGCTGCTCGAGCAGCGACGGGTCCATCGCCGCCAGCGCGACGCCACCGTGGCCGCCGAGCCACTTGTAACCGCTGGCAACGACGGCGTCCGCATCCCACGCGGCCGCATCCAGCGCGAGCGCGCCGGCCGCCTGTGTGGCGTCGACGACCAGGCGCGCGCCCACTCGATGGGCGGCGTGCCGCAGGCGCGGAACGTCGAGCCGGGTTCCGGTCGCGTACTGCACGCAGCCGACGGCGACGACCGCCGTCTGCGCGTCGAGCGCGGCGATGAGATCCGAGGTCAGATCGCGCGCCGGGTCGTCGTCGACGAACTGCACCCGGCAACCGCCGCTCTCGGCCGCGCGCAGCCAGGGGCGGGTCACCGCGGGAAAGTCCGTCGCGACGGCCAGGACCTTGCGGCCGGCGAGCGGCGAAACGAGCAGCGGGATCAGCCCGAGCAGCTCGCTCGCACTCGACGCGATCGCGATCCGCTCGGGATCCGCGCGGAACAGCCGCGCGGCGCGTTCGCGCAGCCCGTCGAAGTAGCGCACCTCGTCTGCATCCGACATGTGCAGGTTGCCGTGGCGCGCGACCTCGTCGACGAACCGATGCATCGCCTCGACGCTGGTCCGGCCGAGCAGGCCGAGCGAGGCCTGGTTCAAGTAGGTGCACTGCGCGAGGCTCGCGTAATGCGCGCGCGGAGCCAGGGAGGTCATCGGATGCGTGTGCGGCGAGAGGCGCTCACGGCTCGCGCCTCGCAAAGCGCAGATCCCACGCCCAGTCGAACCAGATCGCAAACCCCGACACGTCACCCCGGAAATCGCGCTCGAACTCGACGCGCATCCCGTTCGCGGTGAATTGATCCTTCGCGGTCGGTTGCAGCGGAAGCTTCGGCGAGCGGCGATATTCCAGATGGAGCCGGCCGTCTTCGAGGCCCACGCGGCTCGTCGCGCCGATCTCCTCGCTGGAATAGGTCCCCGCATACGCGCGAAGCTCCTCGGGCGACGGCGTGTATGGGGCGATTCGTTGGAAGTTCAGGGGCAGCTCCCCGAACTCGAGAAGCTGGAACTGCTGCGGCGCGTCGGCTGGTGCGCCGGCGAAGACCAGATCGACCGGGAATCCCACATCCGGTCCGGCCGAGCGAAAGACGCCGCCGCCGATGGGCGCGTAGGCCGACGCCCCCCACCCCCGATCGACCAGCAGCCCGGCTCCCCCGGCACTGACCCGCGCGACGGCGTGCGTCACGGGCTCCCGGTAGAGGCCCGCCCTGGCCGCCCACTCGGGCTCGGATGCGGCCGGATCCATGTCGCCGTCGGTGGCGACGGGACGTTCGGGCGCGGCGCTGAACTCGTCGGCGAGGTGGATGTCGGCGATCCGCAGCGCGAGCGCGGTCGGGTTCGCGGATTCGTCGTTGCACAGACAGATCACCGAGAAGCGCCGCGCGGGAAAGCGCATCAGCTGGGCCCTGAACCCGACCCACGAGCCGCTGTGCGCCACGAAACGCAGCCCGCCGTACGCTCCGATCTCCAACCCCGCCGCGTACGACATCTCGCGCCCGTCGTCGAGCACCAGGGTCTCGTGCTGCGCCTCGGCGATGCGCTTCCCGCCGACCCGATGGTGGTAGAAGTTCTGGTCCCAGTGGTAGAGATCCCGCACCGTCGTGAACACGCTGCCGTCGCCCACCAGATCGTAGTTGGATTCCGCGATGCGAAACCCACCGCCTTCGCGCGGCCCGTAGCCGCTCGCGCGATGTTCGACCGGCTCCGTGTGGTCGTCGCGGATCAGGGACCTGCGCATGTCCAGCGGTCCGAAGATGCGCGCTGCGACGAACTCGCGAAGCGTCTGGCCGCTCACCCGCTCGACGATCTCGCCCAGCAACAGGTAGCCCGAGTTGCTGTAGAGATAGCGTTCGCCTGGTGCGAAATTGAGCGATCGCTGGCGCGCGAGGAGATCCAGGACTTCGGCCTCGACGTAGGTATCCTCGTCCGCGATGCCCAGCAGCGACGTGATTCCCTCGTAGTCGCGGATGCCACTCGAGTGCTGCATGAGGTGTCGGATCGTAATCCGCGGGCCGTGGTCCGGCATCTCGGGCAGGTACGCGCGGATGTCGTCGCCGAGCGAGAGCGCGCCCTGCTGCTCGAGCAACAGCGCGCTCATCGCCGTGAACTGCTTGGAGACCGAGGCAATTCGGAAGACCGTCTGGGGCGTAATCGGGATGCCGTGCTCGAGGTTCGCCATCCCGTAGCCGCGCTCGTAGATCAGGCGGCCGTCCCGGACGATTCCCAACGAGCAGCCCGGGGAATCCCGCCGATCCCAGCGCTCGAACAACGCGTCCACCCGGCGCGCCCGGTCGACGCCGGAATCCGCGGAGAGCGACGCGCAGCCCAGGCCCGCGAGTGCCAGCGCGGCGCATGCTTTGGCGAGCAGCTCCATGCGATTCTCCAACGCCCGAGCGTCACACGAGATCACGAGATCTGCGGACCGTGGGCTCGAAAGCGATTGCAGCTGTAGCGCGACAAGCTTCCATCGAACCGCACGCCGCACATCATGGTATCGTATGCGCATTCTCGCCCTCAAGCGGAGTCGAGCGTCGGTGCGTGCGTTCTGACTCTGCTGACGCCCGGAGAATCGATGACGACGCTCGCGCACGTCGCCGCACACATTCGGATATGCATGGTGTACACTGGTCCGATTGACCGCGTAACCGGCTGAACGGTGCTTTTGGGCTGTGCGATGGAAGCGGTACCTCGTCGAAGACTCGATCGAGTCGCGCTCGCGCTGACGATCTTCCTCGGCGCATTCCTGCTGTTCTTCGTCCAACCGATGATCGCTCGGCGACTCCTGCCGGAATTCGGCGGCGCCGCCTCGGTCTGGCTGGCGTGCCTGCTGTTCTTCCAGGCGAGCCTGCTGCTCGGATACTGCTACGCCCATGGATTGAGGATCTACTCCTCCCCGAAGCGCCAGATCCTGATCCACTGCGGCCTCGTCGCGGCCGCCATCGCCTGGACCGGTTTTTCCTGGGGATCGCTGAGCCTCGGTATGGAATGGGAGATTCCGCTCGTCCGTCTGATGGCTCAATTGATCGCGAGCATCGGGCTTCCGTTCGTGCTCCTGGCGGGGACCAGCCCCCTCGTCCAACACTGGTACGGTCTCGCGCACGAGCAGCCGTACCGACTCTACGCGCTCTCCAACCTGGGTTCGCTGCTGGCGCTGCTCGCCTACCCCTTCTTGATCGTGCCTTACTGGGGCCAGACGGATCAGTTCCACGCCTGGCTCGTCGGCCTGGTGCTCTACCTGGTGCTGTGTCTCTCCAACCTCAGGCGATATGCGGCCTTCTCCGAGCGAGAGGCGGCAGTCCGGATCTTCCGGGCCAGCGGCCGCGATCGCCTCTACTGGACCGCGCTGTCCGCCTGCGGCGCGATGGTGCTGATCTCTTCCACCTGCGCGCTCACGCGCGCGGCGGGGCCGATGCCGTTTCTGTGGATCCTGCCGCTGTCCGCCTATCTGATCACTTTCATTCTCTGCTTCGAGCGGCAGGAGTGGTACTGGAGAAAGGCCTACTTTCCGCTGTTCGTCGCATCTTCGACCGCGCTGATGGCGCTGAACAACGCGGGCCTTTCGTTCGAGCTCTCGATCGCGCTCCACACGTTGGTCCTCTTCAGCACCTGCATGGTCTGCCACGGCGAAATGGTGCGCATGAAGCCCGAGTCGGCCCAGCTGACGGAGTTCTATCTATTCCTCTCGCTGGGCGGTGTGGCGGGCGCGGTCTTCGTCAACGTGATTGCGCCCGCCGTGCTCGACGATTACTACGAGTACCCGTTTGCAGTGCTGCTGTCGCTGCTGCTGGCCAGCCGAGCGGCAACGGCCTCGCTGCCGCGCTTCGCGAAGCCGCTCCGCGCGCTGTCGCTCGCCTTCGCGCTCGTGCTCGGCGGGCTGTTCGTGAAGACGGAGGAGCTCGAGGACCACGTGCGGGTGATCGCGGCGGATCGCAGCTTCTACGGCCTTCTGGAGGTTCTCGAGGTCGGCCCCAACACCCGGGGCGCGCATCATCGCATCTACAGCGACGACATCGAGCACGGATCACAGCTCACGGGCGAGGAATTCCGCCACGTCCCGATCACCTACTTCAGCTACCAGAGCGGTGTGGGAATGGCGCTGTTGAATTACCAGAAGCCGAACCGACGCGTGGGCATCATCGGGCTCGGCGCGGGAACCTTGGCGGCGTACGGAAGGCCTGGCGATCGCTTTCGCTTCTACGAGATCAATCCCCAATCCCTCGAGATGGCGAATCGATACTTCACCTATCTCCGGGACTCGAAAGCAGAGGTGGAAGTCATCCTCGGTGACGCGCGACTGCGCCTGCAGGGGGAGGTGGATTCGGGCCGGAGATTCGACATCCTGGTGCTCGACGCGTTCAACGGCGATGCGGTGCCCGCGCATCTGCTGACCGCAGAGGCCTGGGATCTCTATTGGCGCCTTCTCGACGAGAACGGCGTTCTCGCGATCAACGTATCGAACAATTTCCTGGACCTGGTCCCGGTCATCCAGCATCACAACCAACGCAGCGGTCGACGCGAGCTCGTCCAGGTGGTCACGGAGGGCGACGACGGTTGGAACATCAACGCCGCGAGTTGGCTACTGGAAAGCGCAAACCGCCAGTTCCTGAGCCAGATCGGGCACGGGGCCCAGACCCCGAGCAGCGAGAAGCGCCCCGTCGGATGGACGGACGAGAAGTTCAGCATGCTCGAGCTGCTCCGCTGAGCCCGCCCGTCGCAAAGCGACCTCGGCGCTGGCATCAGAGGCGCACCGCGGAAGCAGCGGGGTCGACCGCGCGCTTCGACTCGACCCTCCTGGCTGCGAGCCGGAGCGCGATCGCCAACAAACCGGAGCCGAGCGTCACCCAGCGCACGCACGTCATCAAGGTGTCGAAGAGGCCCACGACGCCATAGGTCTGATCGTAGGAGGCCGGATCGTCGTACCAGGGCAGGAAGAAGATCCCGATGAGCCCGACGATCGCCACCCCGGCGAAGAACGCCGCGATCCGGTTGAGGTCCCCGACGGCCAGTCCGGTCTCGGGGTTGCACGGGTGCTTCTCGGCGTCGTTTCGCGTCAGCCCGCCGTAGCGCCGCTTGAACAGGACGTAGGCGAGCGGTCCGCTCATGAGTGCGAGGATCCCCCCCACGAAGTAGTCGGTTCCGTTGATGAAGAGCGCGACACCCGCGATGGCCACCGGCGGGATGCACATCAGCAGGAAGCCCACGTTCCCGAGCGGAACGCGGAACGGCCGGTGGAGATCCCCCTCCCGGAATCGCAGGATGCACGCGGAGATGAAGATCAGCACGTAGGCCGACATGAAGAGCATCACGTCGAAGACCACGATGACGGTGAACGGAAACATGCAGACGATCAGGCTGAAGATCCCGAGCGACAACACCGCCACGTACGGCACGCCGCGCTCCTTGCTGCATTTGACGAGAATGCGCGGGGCCAGGTTGTCGTCGGCGAGCGCGAAGAAGCCCCTCGAGCCGGAGGCGATGTAGGTGTTGAAGATCGAGAACTGGGCCATGATCGCGACGAACACGAAGAACAGCCCAAAGGCGGGCGCGACGCGCGTCACAACGTCGCCGTAGGAGAGCCCGCCCTCCGACGCCCACTGCGTCCAATTTCCCAGAGAGGCGAGGCCGCCGACGGTGGGCAGGATGTAGACCGCCATGATCAACGGAACGGTGATCAGCGTCGCCCGCGGGATCACCTGCGGGTTCTTCAGCTCTCCCGCCACGGTGGACATGGATTCGTAGCCCGAGTACATCCACATTCCGATCGCGATCCCGCTGCCGATGCTCTGCAGCAGCGTCTGGTCCGGGGGCGTGAACGGCTCGAACGGGTTGGTCTGCCAGTGCGCGAAGCCGACCACGGCCACCATCGCGAAGGCGACCATCACGAGGATGGAGATTCC